>CAYZZX010000004.1:0-56732 GCA_964483085.1 uncultured Synergistaceae bacterium | reverse complement strand
TGGAACTCGTCCATGGTCAGGGTTGCGTGCATGAGCTTCAGGTCCTTCGTGGTCTCGAGGGCGTCACGAACCTTTACCGGGTCATCCGTGCCAGCCCGCTCGATAGCATCCTTGAGCCAGTAGACGCAGTCATAGGCCATGACGGCGTTCATGAACTCCATGCACTCCGTGCCGGTGGTTTCTTCGTACTTGGCGAAGAAGTTGGCCAGAGTCGGGTCTGCCTTGTCCACGTGGCTGACCCAGTAGGTATCCTTCATGGCGTCTCCCGCGATCTCCCACATGAAGTCGCCGTAGCCGTCGCCGCCGATGATCTCCACGTTGAGGCCGAGCTCCCGGGCCTGCTTCACCGCAAGGGGAAGACACTTGCCCATGGTGGGGATGACGAGCACGTCGGGGTTGGCAGCCTTGATGACCGTGAGCTGGGCGCGGAAGTCCACGTCCTCGCCCCGGTGGCCTTCGTCGGCCACGATCTCACCGCCGTACTCCTTGAAGGACTTGACGAAGAACTCCCGAAGCCCCTGGGAGTAGTCGCTCGATACGTCGTAAAGTACTGCGGCCTTCTTTCTGCCCAGGTCCTTCGCTGCGAAGACGGCGATCATCTTGCCCTGGTAGGGATCGAGGAAGCATATCCGGAAGTTGTAGGGGCGGACTGCCCCCTTTTCATCCATGGTGACGAGGGGGTTCGTCGGAAGGGTTCCCAGGTGGGAGACCTTGCCGCGGTTGAAGACGGGGGCGGCGGCGATGCACAGACCGCTTCCGCTGGGCCCGATGACTGCAGTGACCTTGTCCTGCTCCACCAGACGGCGGGCGGCGTTCACCATGTCCTCCTGCCGGGTGCGGCAGTCGTACATGATCACTTCAACCTGTTTCCCTAAAATTCCACCGGCCTTATTGATCTCGTCCACCGCGATCTTCACGGACTCGACCTCGGCCACGCCGTAGGCTGCGAAGTCGCCCGTCACTGTGGCGATCTCGCCGATCTTGATCGTATCGGCGGCGTAGAGAGGCAGAGCCATGCAGCTTAAAAGAAACACCAGCACCAGCGCCTTGCGAACCAATCCGAACCTTCTCATACTTTCGACCTCCCTGAAAAATGATAAAACTGCCCGAGAAACCGGAACTTCCCGCGTGCCGAAAGGTTCAGATTTTTCTCTGCCCTGTCGGTCACAAAATGAGCGAAATTTCCAGGTGAAAATTTTCGCCCAATCCTGTATATAATACTATAGATGCATATTTTTTTCATCCATGAAACCGGTGATATTCAGCTCATATCCGCAGGTTGAGGATCATGAAGTTTACCTCCGATTCCGAAGTTCTGAGGCTTATCCGAGAGCTACATCCAGAATCATCATCACCGTGAAGCCCACCATGGTGGCCATGGTTACCGTGTCTATATTTTCTTCCTTCCGCTGAGATTCGGGGATCAGCTCCTCAACCACCACGAATATCATGGCTCCGGCGGCGAAGCAAAGGGCATAGGGGAGGATACTTTGCATGTGCAAGACGAAATAGGCGCCTGTCACCCCGGCGATCGGTTCCACGATCCCCGAGGCCTGGCCCATAAAGAAGCTCTTTCCCCGGCTCATACCCTCTCGACGGAGAGGAAGAGAGACAGCCGCCCCTTCGGGGAAGTTCTGCAGTCCGATGCCGATGGCGAGGGCGATGGCTCCGCCCATGGTCGCCGAGGAGAGGTTCGCCGCCACCGCCCCGAAGGCCACACCCACGGCGAGCCCCTCGGGGATGTTGTGAAGGGTGATGGCGAGGACCAGCAGGGTGCTTCTCTGCCAGGAGGTCTTGATCCCTTCGCTCTGGCTCCTTTCCATACCAAGGTGAAGATGAGGCAGGAAAAGGTCTGCGATGCGCATGAAAATTCCTCCCGCCAGAAAGCCGATGGCCGCCGTGAGCCACGCGATGTGCCCGAGCTGTTCGGCCATCTCGATGCCAGGAGCGAGAAGGGACCAGAAGCTCGCGGCGATCATAACCCCTGCGGCGAAGCCGAGCATACTGTCCATGAGCTTCTGGTTGACCGTCTTCGTGAAGAAGACAAGAGCCGCACCGGCGGCTGTGACGCCCCAGGTGAAGAGGGTGGCCAGAAGCGCCTGAATGACGGGATTGAGCTGCATGAGATAATCGATCATGATCGTACCTCCTGTTTTGACGGTAGAGCCACCGCGGAGGATGGCTCAAAGCTCAGTCTGACCGCCGCTCCCTCTTTCCAGGTTTTCTTTCCCGGCTGGTAGGGGTCGAAGGAGAGGAGAGTCTGTCCGGAGGGGAGGAGCACTTCGTACTCCATTCTTCCTCCGAGAAAGGTGGCCGTGGAGATCGTTCCGACGATCCCCTCCTCCTCCGTGGGCGCAATGCTCTCCGGTCTGACCACAACCGATACGGCCGTGCCAGGAGAGAAGCCCTCGTCCTTCACCCCCCGGACGGAATAGACCCTTCCTTCCAGGGAGACGGAGAGAGAAGTCCCCTCCACGGAGAGAACTTTTCCGGGAAGGATATTCGCCTGGCCGATGAAGTCCGCAACAAAGAGGGATCGGGGGTCGCTGTAGATCTCGAAGGGGGTGCCGATCTGCTCCACTTTCCCCCGGTGCATGACCATGATCCGGTCGGACATGGTGAGGGCCTCCCCCTGATCGTGAGTGACGTAGAGGCAGGTGACGTTCAGATGCTGCTGAATTCTGCGAATCTCTGTGCGCATGTGGATGCGGAGCTTCGCGTCGAGGTTGGAGAGGGGTTCGTCCATGAGGAGCACCCTCGGTTCGAGCACCAGCACCCGGGCCAGGGCCACCCGCTGCTGCTCCCCTCCGGAAAGCTGGTTTGGAAAGCGGCTCTCCGCCTTTCCCAGCCCCACGAGGTCGAGCCCCTCACCGACCTTCCTCCGGATGTCTTCCTCGGAAAACCTTTTGACCCGCAGGCCGTAGGCGACGTTTTC
Organism: uncultured Synergistaceae bacterium; assembly: GCA_964483085.1. GTDB lineage: Bacteria > Synergistota > Synergistia > Synergistales > Aminobacteriaceae > JALHFZ01. Next base: position 53,797 of record CAYZZX010000004.1, on the reverse strand, counting down.
GAAGACGCTCATATGAGGAAAGAGGGCGTAGTTCTGAAAGACAAAACCGATATCCCGTCTGTTCACGGGAACGTTCGTCACATCCTGCCCGTCGATGAGGATAGTACCCGAAGTGGGAATTTCAAAGCCCGCTACCATCCGCAGGATCGTGGTCTTGCCGCACCCCGAGGGCCCCAGAAAGGTGAGCATCTCTCCGGGAGCGGCGGATAGAGAGACATCGTCCACAGCCTTCACGAAGTCCTTGTCTTTTTTGAAGATCTTGGTTATATGAGAAAGTTCGAGTTGTACGGCCATCAGCAGCGGCCTCCTTCAGCTGAAATTCGCCTCGCGGCGTATCGGGTCAGACCGGTACGCTGAGTGGGTTTTTCGTTGAAGGCGAGGATGCAGACAACGCCCACCACCATTCCGGGGAGGGCGTATCCGAGAGAGGATATTTCGGCGCTCCCCGAAGGGAACGCTCTCTGTAGTATTGTCGTGACGTGACGATTCCGCACGTTACTTACTAAATTTTGGTCATCCGCTTCGAGACGCACTGATTATCCACGTCATCCCAGGAGATGTCCGCCCCTATCCCGGGACGTTCGGAGGGGGCGATTCTTCCTTCGGAGATCTTCAGGGGTGTTTTCAGGGGGAAACAAAACTTCTCCGCGGGAAGGCTGTATTCGAACCATCCCGTATTTGGAATTGCGCAGGCCGCATGGACATTGACGAGGTCCATCAATCCCATGGAGGTTCCCGGCATTTCACAGGGCAGACCGAGCTCCTCCGCCAGAGAAGCGATCTTCAGCGCTCCGGTGATTCCGTTCTCCCAGGAGATATCGGCGAGGGCGATGTCAACTCCTCCCCGCATGAGGACATCGGCCTCCCAGCGAGGGCCCCGGGTGGTCTCGTTGGCGGCCACAAGGATGGTAAGCTCTTCGGAGAGTTTTCTATACTTCGTCATCTGGTAGTCCCGGAAGGGCTCCTGCAGCCAGAAAAAATCAAGATCTTCAAGATGTCTTCCCACGGAGATCGCCTCGTCGAGGGTGTAGTCGGCGCAGGGGTGGAAGAGAAGAATCATATCCTCCCCCGCTTCTTTTCTGAGGGCTGTGGCAATTTTCATATCCACCCTCCAGGGCCCCCGGGGGCGGGCCTTGTAGGCGCGGATACCGCGATCGGCAAGATGCTCCGCCTCACGGGTGTATTCGGCCGCGGTCTCATGGCAGGCGCCTCCCGCATAGACGGGAAGGGATGTCCGTTTTGCCCCCATGTACCGGAAAAGGGGAAGCCCCGCCTCGAGGGAGGCGAGCTCCCACAGGGCAACGTCGATTGGACCGGGGAGAAAGGCGGGGAAAAATGTCATGCGCCGGTCGTAGTTCTGAAATTCTTCCCAGAGAACCTCCCGCTCGGAGGTGTCCCTGCCGAGGACGAGGGGCAGAACAGTCTCGTGGAGGTATTCTTCTGTGGCGAGACCCGATCGGGAGGCAAGGAAGCTGACCGTGCTCTCGTACCCTTCGTCGGCTGTAAGACGGAGAAGCACCATATCCCACGGAAAGGGCGCTCCGCCGGAAGCTCCGCTTCGAAACTTCGAGTCCCTGCGACAGAACCAGGTCTCCGCTTTTGTGATCTTCATGAAGAGCTATGCCTGCACTTTTGACACAAATCTAATTCCTCCTTGAGGGATGAAAAAGCAAAAACGGCCCTGTACGGGCTTGAGAGAGTCGCTGAGGAAACTGATATTTACGAGGATAGCCGATGTACTTTTCCACTTATGAAGCCTGCCGGAAGAATACAGATGGGACCTTCTGAAAATCCCCGTAAAATCTTGTAATACAATCAAGTTCAGAGTACTTTTTTCAGGCACTCTTTCTTCTGTGATTGTTTTTCAGAAATTATGAATATTATCCCTCAAAACCGTCCCTTTGGCAAGGAACATTGGAGGAAAATACGTGAGAAGGGGATTATTTTCGGGGGGTATAGGACTTTTCCTTATCGGAAGAGTCTGTTTCCCGGTCTTTTTGCATTTCTCCGATGTGCTCAAGCATCGCGCGGCTGTGAGCACTTTCCCCTTCCTCTCCCGCCCGCCTGCTGTCGAGCTCCTGCACTCTCGTGAGGACGGAATAGAGGATGAGGGTATCCCCCGCAGCGATGCGGTCATCTCCGCCGGGAGCACCAATATAGACACCTCCGGACCTGCTGATTCCAAGGACGAGCACTCCCTCCCTCGGAAGGGCCGCCTCGGCCAGGGTTTTTCCGTCGAGCCAGTCCCCCTTCTCCACCCTCATCTCGGAGACGGCATACCCCTTATGCAGCTGCAGCACGGCCACATAATCCGTCACATCCAGATGCCCCCACCGCTTGAGGTTCCGGGCGATGAGACGGTTCATCCAGACTTCGAGCCTGCGGCTCATGGAAAGGGCGGTCAGGGCGATGAGTCCGGCCGTCAGCCACAGAACGGAGAAGAACAAGTTTCCTCCTTTTTCCGCACCGAGCACGGAGAGGACGATGGTGGCCATGACAGTGGCGAGACCGACGTTCCCCACGAGCATGAGCAGCATGATGATCCGCCGGCGCACTGGATGACCGAGGACCGATTCAGCCTCGACGGTGGTGAAGCCCGTGCCGGTGAAGGCTGAGCGGGCCTGAAAACGGGCCGACTCCCTGGAAAGCCCCGTCAGCATGAGGGCCATGGCGGCGATCCGCATGACCACCATGGACAGGGTTGCCACGATGAGCAGAGAGAAAACTGGAACCATGGATATCAGCCACCTTTTCTTTAACTTCGCTCTCTTTCTGCAAGTATACAGCACGGAAGGCGCTCTTTCAGGGAAACTTTCTTCCGGGTCAGGAGTATAATGGAAAAAATCTCACTATTCAAGGAGGATTTCGATGAGAATATTCAGATGGTTCACCGCGCTGCTGCTCGTGTTCGTTCTGACTGCACCGGGAGGCGCCTGCACCACGATGATTGTGACGAAGGGGGCTTCCGCCGACGGCTCCATGATGGTCTCCCACTCCGACGACAACGATCTCATGGACCAGCGGATTCTTCTCATCCCCGCCCGCCAATGGGCTCCCGGCTCGGAGCGTCCCGTCTTCTGCACCGCCGCCGCCATGGGGGAGTATCCTCAGTACAACACCTTCACCTACCCCCGGATAAACACGGCCGATCGGGGCCCGGGGTACGATACGGAGGGGCCGCGGTCCATACCCCTCGGCTTTATTCCACAGGTTGCTGAAACCTATGCCTATTTCGACGGCAGCTACGGGATCATGAACGAGCATCAGCTCATGTTCGGCGAATGCACGAACGGATCAAAAATTACCCCTGAGCCCGAGCCGGGAAAGCGGATTCTCTACGCCTCCGAACTCTCCCGGATCGCCCTTGAACGGTGCAAAACCGCCCGGGAAGCCATTCGCCTCATGGGGTCCCTCATCGAGGAGTACGGTCTTTACGCCACAGGAGAGACCCTTCCAGTGGCCGATACTGAGGAAGCCTGGATCTTCGAGATGGCACCCTCTCCCGAGGGGACGGGCGGCCTGTGGGTCGCGAAAAGAGTGCCTGACGGCGAGATCTTCGTGGCGGCGAATCAATTCCGCATCCGGGAAATCGACCCGAAGGACCCCGACATAATGTTTTCCGAAAATCTCTTCGCCGTGGCGGAAAAGCACGGATGGTGGAAGCCGGCGGACGGGCCCCTTGACTGGCTGCGCACCGTCAGCCTCGGAGAGTATAATCACCCCTATTACTCCCTCCGGAGGGTGTGGCGGGTGCTCTCCCTTGCGGCCCCCTCCCTGAATCTTTCCCCCTGGGTGAAGGACGGCTACACGAAGGACTACCCCTTCTCCGTCAAACCTGACAAAAAACTCACAGTCCGGGACGTGATGGCCCTTCACAGAGATCATTACGAAGGAACGGAGTTCGATCTCACGAAGGGAAGGGCGGCAGGGCCCTTCGGCTACCCCGACCGGTTCTACGGACCCTACGACGGCGCCGGGGATGTGGGAGACCCGAAGCGGAAGCTCGAGGGAGCATGGGAACGCCCTCTCTCGGTCTCCTACTGCGGCTACGCCTACGTTACCCAGGCCAGAGGATGGCTTCCCGACCCCATTGGCGGGCGGATGTGGCTCGGTCTGGACAAGCCCGCCGACACGGTCTTTATCCCCTTTCATGTGGGGGTGAACTCCCTGCCCCGATCCGTCGAGGTCTGCAATACAGCGAATTTTAACGTGGAAAGGGCCTGGTGGACCTTCAACTTTCTCTCAAATTACGCAGGGCTCAAGTACGGCCCCATGCACACGGAGATGGCCAAGTTGAGGGATCAGCTTGAAACGGGCTTCTTGAACGCCCTCGAGGCCGCCGAGAAGAAAGCCCTTGATCTCCACGGGTCGAATCCGGAGGAAGCAAAGCGCTACCTCACCGATCTCAGCGCCACCACTACAGCCGAGACACTCTCGGCATGGTGGAACCTCACGGAGAGTCTCATCGTCAAGTACAACGACGGTCTGCTGAACGAGCCGGGGAAGATGGGGCAGCCCCTCGGCTACCCCCGGGAGTGGCTGATGGAGACCTCCTGGCCTCAGGGGCCCACGTCCTACGAAAAGAAATAGGGAGGCGGAAGGGAGCGGAGGGGACGAAATTTCCCCCGAAACCGCAGGGGGAGAGTGCGGCCTTCAGTTCAGAATGTGATTCAGGACAGCTTCCCGAGCGGCGGAACGAATGACAGGCCCGCCCGCTCCCTGTTTAGAAAAACGGCATCCCCAAGGGCTTCCTGCGTTCCCTTGGGGGACGTCAATCCAGGACTATTTTCGTGATCTAAAGAATGTGTATCAGACCAATCAGACAGAAGGGCCGCCTGACGGCTCATACACCAGATCTGACAATAACTCGCTCCTCTGTGTTATGGCGTTTTTGCGGAAAGAATCGACTTCCTCGCCCTTTTCCCCCGCTCCAGAAGCTCTTCGACCTCTCCGGGAGAAGCTGTCAGAATCCCGTCCAAAATTTCACTGAACCCTTTCGCGAGGCGGCGGATCTCCTCTCCGTTAGTCTCCACCATGTCCGCTCCCAGCCACGGAGGCCCTGCGACGACCCGAGTGGTGTCCCGGAACCCTCCCGCTGCGAGCAGGGGAAGCAGGGGGTGCTGCTCCCTCTCTTTCTCGGCAAGAAGGGCGAGGGATGCGGCGAGAAGCAGAGGAAAATGGCTCACGCAGGCGGTGATCGAATCGTGCTCCTCCGGACCGAGAAGAAGGGGCGTGCCTCCGAGGGCGGCCGCCAGCTCCTCCCCGAGAGAGATCACCTCCGGAGCGGTTTCGGGAAAGGGAACAAGGGCGCAGAGGCTGCCGAGAAAGAGATCTGGGTCGGCGTTCTCGATTCCCGCCGTCTCCTTTCCCGCCATGGGGTGAAAGCCGCAGTAGACCTCCCCCCACTGGGCGCTCAGAAGCCTTCCGATCTCCTTCTTCGTGCTCGACAGATCGAAGACGGCCTTTTTCTTCCCCGAACACCCGGAAACGGAGCAGCTCGTCTCCTCCATGGCCCGGATGGGGACGGCGAAGATCAGAATGTCCCCGAGGGAGGCGCATTCCTCTGCAGTACGGCAGGGTATGGTGATCATCCCCCTTTCGGCGGCCTGCCGCACCGTCTCCGGCCTTCTGCTCCACCCCGCCACGGCCCGAACTGAACCATCCAGCGTGAGTCTGGAGGCGAGGGAGGCGCCGAGAAGGCCGAGGCCGAAGACGGAGACGGTACAGTCCTTCAGCTCCGTCCTGTCCAGCTTTTCTTTCGGGGTCACTGCCGGCAGAGTTCCCGGAAGATCTTTCATTTTCTTTGTCTCTTTCGACGGCTTCTGATCTGCGCCGGATAAAAAAGGGGTCATTTTTTCCTCCTGAAACTTTGAGATTCTTCACGGGAGAATCGGTTTTCTTCCCGTCTGCAGGGAAATTACAGGCAGGTTTCTCCCCTTCTGCGAAGCTATTTTCTCCGGCCGAGGGCTTTTTCCCCTTCAACGGCGAAGAAGGTTATCAGTCCCACACCGAGGGGAAGCAGCCAGTGGCGGAGTTCGAGGGGGACTGAGCCGAACCACAGGTTCATGAAGGGGGCGTAGACGAAGAGAAACTGAAGCCCCGCCAGCAGAAGAACCGACCCCCAGGCGACTCTGTTGGAAAAGAGTCTTTTGAGGGAGAGGCTCGACTTGTGAAGAAAGCGACTGTTGAAGAGATAGAATATCTGGCCGACCACGAGAGTGGTCACCGCAAGGGTACGGGCCAGCTCGAGAGGCATCCCCCGCTCTAACTCCCAGAGAAAGAGGGCCAGGGTGGAACCGCCGAGCAGCAGAGAGACGAAAATCACCCTCCTGAGAAAGCTTCCTCCCAGAATGGAGGCCTTTGGATCCCTCGGCGGCCGCTCCATGATCCCCGGTTCCGCCGGTTCGAAGGCGAGGGCCAGTGCGAGGGAGACGTCCGTGACGATGTTCACCCAGAGGATCTGCACCGGAGTCAGTGGCAGAGAAAAACCGAAGACGACGGAGGTCAGGATGACGAAGGTCTCCGCTCCGTTGCTCGGCAGAAGAAAGAGAATGGCCTTCTGAAGGTTGTCGTAGATGGTCCGCCCCTCTCGAACGGCGGCGGCAATGGTGGCGAAATTGTCGTCGGCAAGGACGATGTCGGCCGCCTCCTTCGAGGCCTCAGTCCCTTTGATTCCCATGGCGACGCCCACGTCGGCCTGTTTGAGGGCGGGAGCATCGTTCACGCCGTCCCCGGTCATGGCAACGACCTCGCCGTTGGCCTGAAGGGCCTTCATGAGGCGAAGCTTGTGCTCGGGGCTCGTCCGGGCGAAGACGGCGTGCTCTTCCGCCAACCTCCGCAGCTCCTCGTCTCCTGCGGCCTCGAGCTCTTCTCCCGAAACCGCCTCTCCACCGATGCCCATCTCCTCCGCTATGGCGAGGGCTGTTCCGGCATGGTCGCCCGTGATCATCTTGACCTGTATTCCCGCTCCGCGGCAGATCTCGATGGCCTCCACCGCCTCGGGACGGGGAGGGTCAATGATCCCCGCGAGGCCGAGAAAGAGAAAACCCTCTCCCAGGTCCTCCGGTGTAAGCTCTTCCTGCCCGGCAGCGGCATCCAGTGAGGCTGCCGCAAGAACCCGCAGCCCTGTGCCGCTCATCTCTTCGATCTTCTTCTCCCAGAAGGAGCGGTCGAGAGGTTCGGGGCTGCCCTCGGCGGAGAGCTGGGATCCGCTTCTGTCGAGCAGTCGGTCCGGCGCGCCCTTGAGGAAGATCTTTCGCTCCCCCCGAGGGGTCTCGTTCAGAGTGGCCATGTACTTCCGTTCCGATTCGAAGGGGACTGCTCCAATCCGGGGGTATTCGTCATGGCTGAACCCCGCCTTTTTGCCCAGAGTTCGGAGGGCACCCTCGGTGGGCTCACCGGCGAGCTTCCATCGGCCGTCCTCCTCAGAAATGGCAGAGTCGTTGGCCACCGCCATGACCTCGATGAAAAGGCGCAGATCCTCCGCCTCTTCGAGGTCGATTGCCTCTGCTCCGAAGGTGATCTCCCCCTCGGGGGCGTACCCCGAGCCCGAGACTTCGTATACTCCCTTCGAGGTCGCGACGTTGCGGACGGTCATCTCGTTCTTCGTTAAAGTGCCGGTCTTGTCGGTGCAGATCACGGAGACGGAACCGAGAGTCTCCACAGCGTTGAGCTGTCGGGTGATGGCCCTCTTACGGGCCATCCGCTGAACTCCCAGGGCCAGCGTAACGGTGAGAATGGCCGGAAGGCTCTCGGGTATGGCGGCCACGGCAAACCCGATGGAGGCCAGAAAAAGCTCGCCGAGGGGGAAGTCGTGAAGAAAACGGCCGATCAGGAACATGAGGACCGCCAGCCCGACAATGATGAGAGAGAGCGTTTTGCCGAATCGGTTCATCTGCCGGATGAGGGGGGTTTCGATGGGCTCGATCTCGTCCACGAGGGTGCTGATTTTTCCGATCTCCGTGCGGGGTCCCGTGGCGGTGACCACACCCGTTCCTTGTCCGGCGGCCACCAGCGTGCCCGAGAAGGCCATGGAGATCCGGTCGCCCACTCCGGCCTCGGGAGGAACCGGAGAGGGGTCTTTATCCACCGGGAGGGACTCCCCCGTCAGAGCTGACTCCTCGATGCGGAGGGTGTTGACCTCGAGAAGCCGGAGGTCGGCCGGAACCCGGTCGCCCGGGCGCAGACGCACCACGTCTCCGGGGACGAGTTCGGCGGCGTCCTCTTTTACCCATTGGCCGTCCCGAAGAACGTCTGCCGTGGGGGAGAGCATCTTCCGGATTCCGGCGAGGGCCTCCTGGGCCTTCCCCTCCTGTATGAAGCCGATCAGACCGTTTAAGATGACCACGGCCAGGATGACTCCCGTATCCACCCACTCTCTCAAAGAGGCTGTGACCGCGGCGGCGACGAGAAGAATGTAGATCAGGGGGTCGCGGAACTGTCGGAGCAGTCGGGAGAACACCCCCTCCCTTTCCGCTTCTGCCAGCCGGTTCGGGCCGACCCTTTTCAGCCTGGCCGCCGCTTCCGGGCCTTCAAGCCCCTCTGAGGAGACGGCAAGCTCCTTCAGCACATCTTCCCCCTCCATGGAGTGGGGGTTTTCAATTCGATAAGATTTTTCTTCGTCTTCCGGCATTGTCTTCGCTCCTTTCCTGGGCAGAACTCTTCCGGCCTTTCCAAGAAGCATGATTTCCCGGAGGTCCGTGAAAAGCCCAGATTTTCATGTTTCAGCTTACAGTATTTTCAGGAGATCTGGCGAGAGAATCCTTCCGCTTTGCAGATCCAGTAAAGCATATGGAGTCAGGGGACCGTGTCGTGTACCGGGTTTTCCCACAGGAGTAGAACATCTCCGCTCCAGTCTTCTTTCAGGGGAATTTCGTCCTTCGGATGGGCGATCTCCCGGCGGCGAACATCCTTTCGCACGAGGGCGGATGGAAGGGCTTTTTTGAATTCCTCCAGAGCTCTGCTCTGCCCCTCAACCCTCCGGGCGAGGGTGACAAGGCCTGCCAGCTCCTTCTTTCGCTGAACTTCGAGGGTGCCCTCGAAAAAAGGAATCCCCGAAGGAGTCTTCGCACCGGAAGGCCAGAGACGGAGGAGAAGGCGTTCATCGGAATTCACTCTCCGAAGAAGGCGTATGTCGTCGTTCCTGCCGTCGTGGAGGCGGGGCAGCAGGGGCAGGTCCTCTACCGCCGTTGCCGGTGAGAGAAGGCCGAGGAGGGTTTTCGTATTCATGGGAGAGGAGGAGTACCACCCCGAGTCGAGGAAGAGCTGCCGCAGAGCCGAAGAGGAAGCCGCTGCCTGGAGCGGGAGGGGCTGTCCCTTCACTCCTTCGAGATCGATCCTCCGGGCCGGAAAGGACCGCCACTCCTCCTCCGCCCAGTCGGAGAGGGCGAGGACCCGTTCTTCCTTCCGGGGGGCGTAGCGGGCCATATCCGCCTCATGGCGGCGGGAGATCTGCCACCCCCCCGCGAGAAGGAGAACGAGAAGGGCGACCCCCAGGGTTTTTTTCCCCGGCAGCTCTTCGCAGGGGCGTTCGAGATAGAAAAGACCGAGAAGGGCGACCCACGCGCTTCCCAGCAGGAACCCTCCGAGGACGTCGGAAAGCCAGTGAACGCCGAGATAGAGTCGGGAGGTCGCAATAAGTCCCGAGATAATAAAGGCGCCGAGAAAGAGGGCGCCGCGGACGAAGACGGGCCTCCTCCGGGAAAGAAGAAGGGCGAGGAATCCGTAAATGACCACCGCCATGGTGGTATGCCCGCTCGGAAAGCCGTAGAGGGATACTCCCCGGTAGACCTCGATCGGCCGGGGAAGCTGCAGCAGGATCTTCAAAAGCTGGACCGAAGCGATTCCGCCGAGAGTTGCAACGGCCCAGAAAACCCCCGCCCGTTTGCAGCGGGAGGTCATGAGGAGCAGGAATATGGCCGCCGAGACGGAAATGTTGACGAAAGCCCCTCCCAGCTCAGTAACCGCCACAAAAAACCGGTCAACCCAGGGAGTCCGCAGAGACTGAAAGAGATTGTTCACGCCCTGATCAATCAGTACAAGAGGGTCCCGGCTGAGGACGGCCTCCGTCACTCCGAGAAAGGCCCAACCTGCGGCGAGGAAGAGAAGAATCAGAAGGGCATAGAAAATCTCCTCGCCGGATTTTCTAAAGAGCAGAATGAAGACAACTTTTTTGAAAAAAAGCTCCCCTCTCCACCGGCTTTCTCTCGTCAGAGACCAGTTTTTGAGCCTTTTGAACAACGCCGGAGCGGCGTAACTGACGGCACGAAATATTTTTTTCCCCATCCACAGGGCAAACCACAGGACCGCAAGAAGGAGAAACAGCAGCAGAGCCAGCCGGGAGCTGACCGCCCCGGCCACCTGCAGAGAGGTGCCGAAGACCATTCCCGGCACCAGGTACGCTCCGGCCCAGCCGAAGCCTGAGGTGACATTCACCACCGCAAACTGCAGCGGCTTCATCCCCATCATCCCCGCAACGAGGGGGATGACGGGGCGGATGGGTCCGACGAAACGGCCGAGAAAGACGCTTTTCCCTCCATGGCGGAGAAAGAAGCGCTCTCCTCTTTCCAGAATGCCCGGATGGCGAGAAAAGGGCCACATTCCGGCAAGAGGGGCGCGATACTTTCGCCCCAGCCAGTAGCTTATTCCGTCCCCACTCATTGCCCCGGCAGCCGCGATGAAGAAGACGGCCCAGAATTCAAGCCCTCCCATGGCAACGACCGTTCCGAAGCCGAACATGAGCACCGTTCCGGGAACAATAAGGCCGACGCCGGCAAGGGATTCGCCAAGGGCGACAATAAAGACAGCACTGTACGCAAGGGCTGCATGGGATGAGAGGAGAGCCGGAAGGGCACTGAGGGAGATCACGGCTCCCCTCCCTCAGTCCGCTCCGTTGCAGGCCTGCATGAAAAACTTCGGGGCCGGAAGACTTCTCGGCTTCCCATGGATATCATTCCCTTCAATTCGCTTCTACCTCTGACGCCCGTTCATCTTATCATTTCCACAAAAAAGCGCCCTCCGGAGAAAAAGGAGGGCGCTTTCAGCTTCAGACAACAGAGTGGAAAGTTTACGCTCCGCCGATCATCTTTTCAGGCAGCCAGGTGATGATGCCCGGGAAGACCGCGCAGAGAAGCAGCACGAACATGATGATGAGGATGAAGGGGATAACGCCCTTGATGATGTCCCCTATGGTCACTCCCAGTTCGTCCGGAGCCGTGCCCTTGAGGACAAAGATGGACATGGCCATGGGGGGCGTCTGGAAGGCCATCTGCATATTGATGCAGATCATCATCCCCGCCCAGAGAGGATTGAACCCCAATGCCTCGAGGATGGGGGAGAAGATGGGGACGACGATGAAGACGATGCCGATCCACTCGATGAACATCCCCAGCAGAAAGACGATGGCCATGATGATGAAGAAGGACATCCATCTGCCCCCCGGCACGGAGAGGATGAACTCCGCCACCACGTCACCGGCACCGGCGTTCATGAAGATGCCGACAAAGGCGTAGCAGAGGGCGGCGATCATGACCACAAAGGCGCTGACCCTCATGGTCTCGAGGGAGGCCTCGCGTATCAGCCCCCAGCTGAAGCGCCGGTACCCTATAGCCAGAAGAATTGCCGCGGCGCATCCTACGGCCGCCGCCTCAGTGGGAGGGGCGATTCCGGCGAAGATGGTGCCGAGCACCGCCACGATGAGCAGCAGAGGGGGTACGAGGGATTTCAGCAGCCTCACGACCTTGGCCGCGTCGAATGGCGTGATCTGGTCGGCGGGAATGGCGGGACCGAGGGCGGGGTTGAGGGCGCAGCGGAGGACCACATAGGCGATATAGAAGGTGGAGAGGAGGAGGCCGGGAAAGACCGCCCCCATGAACATCTGCCCCACGGAGAGCCCCGCCTGGGGCGCATAGACCACGAGCATGATGCTCGGCGGGATGAGGATGCCCAGGGTTCCGGCCGCCACGATCGATCCGGAGGCGAGAGACTTGTCGTACCCCCGGTTGATCATGGGCGCGAGAGCGATGAGTGTGAGGATGGTCACCGACGCCGCGATAACGCCGAGACATGCTGCGAGGATGGTGCCGAAGATAATGGTGACCACCGCCAGACCGCCCCGGAGACGGCCCATGGCCTCATAGAGGCTCTGGTAGAGATCTTTCGTCACCCCTGAATGCTGCAGGATGACCCCCATGAAGGTGAAGAGGGGCACAGCCAGATAGGGGTAGTTCAGAGAGAGATCGTAGAACCGGCTGTAGAGAATATGGAAGGTCGTCGTCGGCCCGAAGACGGCGAGTCCGGTGAAAAAGGCCACGCTGCCGATGACGAAGGCGATGGGGAACCCTGTCATGACGAGGGCGAAGACGCCCCCCAGCATGAGAAGAGTGATCGCTTCAGCGCTGATTTCAATCAAGAGTCTCACCCCTTACGACAAAGTACAGGTCCCGGATGAACTTGGCGACCCCCTGCAGCACGAGAAAGAGGAGCCCCACGGCGAAGATAGTACGGTAGGGCCCGGCAGGAGGGTACCAGAAGCTGTTGAAGAAGACTTCGTTGATCTTCCAAGCCCGGATCGTCCATTTGACGGCCATCCAGAGCATGACCCCCATGAGGGGGAAAAACAGGAACAGCGAGCAGATAACGTTGAGGCCCGCCTTTTTTCTGGGAGAGAGCATATTGTAGAAAATATCCACCCTCGTGTGAGATTCATGAAGGTAGTCGTAGGAGGCCCCCAGAAGGTACAGGGAGCCTCCGGCCATGCACAGGACATCGTAGGACCAGGTGGTGGGGGCGTCAAAGAAATGACGGGCTATCGCCTCGTAGGTTCCCGCGAACACAAGGAGAAGGGCAAACCATTTCCCCACCTGGCCTGACATTTCACTGATTTTGTCGATTGACTTCAATGTGCGCTGCAGAGTTGACATGCCTTTTCTCCTTGTGTTTTCTCGAGATTGAAAAGCCTATTTCATGGAGTTATACGCTTCACCATACTTCTTCATGGAGTCGTAGATTTCGGCAAAGATGGGGGGTTCGCTCTTCGACTTCTCTGCGTAGAACTTATCGGCCTCTGCCGCAAGGGCTTCGTTGATGTCGGCGGGGACCTTGATCACTTCATTGCCGGCAGCCTTGAACTTGTCGAGGGCCAGAATGGATTCATAGACGAGGAATTCATGCTGGGCCTGGGTGTAGCTGTCGATCATGGTCTGAACGAGAAGCTGAAGGTCCTTGGGAAGGGCGTTCCAGGCATCCTTGTTCACGAAGAAGACCTGAGGATCGCTGGGAGCCCGGACGGGGGAAATATAGACGTACTTCGCCACTTCGTTGAAGTGCATGTTCCAGTTGGAGGCGAGGGTGGAGTATTCAAAGGCGTCGATGGTGCCGCGCTTCATGGCCTCGTAAAGCTCGCCGCCGGGGATGATCACTGTGGCGACGCCCATTCTCTTCATGATCTCGCCGCCGTCGCCCATGCAGCGGGCCTTGATCTTCTTGAGATCATCGAGATTTTCGAACTTTACCTTGGAGTGGAAGAAGACTTCCTCGGGAAGGGGGGAGAGGGCGCCGGGGAAGGTCATGACGTTGTACCCTTCCATCATCTTGTTCATAAGGTCCGCTCCGCCGCCGTAGTTGAACCACGTTCTGAGGGCCTCTCCGGCGAGAGCGCCCGGGCGGGAGCTGATCAGGCCGGCAGCCGACCACTTGTCCAGGTTGTACATGGGACAGGTGTAGCAGAGCTGCAGCACGTTATCGTGAACTGCGTCGACTTCTTTGTAGGCGGGAACGATGGATCCGCCGACAAAGGGCTTTATCTCAAGACGGCCGCCCGATGCCTCGGTGATGGCCTTGCAGAGCTTGTCATGGTAGATCTGGGAGGGGTCGGAGGCAGGACCGTGACCCGAGGATTTCCAGACGATCTTCTTCGGTGCGTCGGCCCCTTCGCTCATGGTCGCCGGAAGGAAAGCTCCTCCCGCCAGAACCGCAATCAACAGCGCGAACAAACAGATTCTCAAAGCCCGCATTGTGTAACCTCCTTTGTGATGTCGTCTCTTCCGGCGCCGCCCAAGGAGCTTTTCAGGCGGTCCGGAACTCCGATGAACAGCCCGCTATCAGAAAAAGAGAGAACTTCCGGTGACGTTTGGAAAATAGCGGTCGTTTTCTTCCTGCAGACGAGCCGCAGCCGCCTGCCCCGTACAGTGGGACACGCCGACGATTTCAATTTCCTCTTTGCGCAGATACTCGAGGGACTTTTCCAGAGCACCTCCCTTCGCCTCCACAAGATGAGTTCCTCCGAGCACAGCCGCAATGGGGCGGCCGAGCCGGTTCCGGACGCTGTCGAGCATGGTGCGCATTCCCGGATGAGCGCACCCGAGAAGGACTGCCATTCCCTTGGGGGTGTCCACAGCCAGCAGAACTTCGTCGTCAAAGGGGTCGGGAATAAACCCCTCCTCTGTTTTCAGCATAAACCTGGGGTTAATGACCTCCTCGGGATGAATTCGGGGAAAGCGGGAGAGAACAAAGATCCCCGGAAGGAGTTCTTCTACTTCTTTCTTGACTTCGTGGTGATCAATCTCCATCTCCTCAAGAAACTCTTCGTCGAAGGGGCTGCCGAGATAATCATAAGAACCGCTGCGGTAGGCGTACTTGGGGGTGAAAAATCCGGGGCCCGTGACGAGCTGAAAGGAAGTCGATTCTTCGGCGAAGAAAGGGAAGCCGCCGGAATGGTCGTAGTGGTTGTGGCTCAGGACCACGTATTCAGCGTCGTAGGCGGGGAGGTTCAGACGAGCGGCATTGCCGAGGAAGGCCCCCGACTGGCCGGTATCGAAGAGGAGAGTGTGTCCGTCCTTTTCAATGAAGAAGGAGATCCCGTGCTCGTACCGGAGCCCGTGGTGCTCTCCCGGAGAATTCTCAATCAATGTCGTTATTCTGATCATGGCCATTCCTCCTCGAAAGTGTTCATTCTTCCATGGATGCCCGAATGTCGGCGAGGGCGTTTGTGAGATGGCGGATCATGGTTTTCTCGGCGGTTTCAGGGTCCCCGGCGCGGATGGCAGCAAGGATGTCGCCGTGTTCCCGGACGGTTTTCTCAACCCTTCCAGAAACATGGAGGCTCGTGATCCACCCCTCGGAGAGGGAGCGGGTCATGGTCTTCATGAGGTAATAGAGAGTTCTGTTCTTCGTGGATTTTGCGATGAGGCGGTGAAAATCTCCGTCGGAGGAGACCAGGGTGGCCGTGTCCCCTCTTTCGGCAGCACTGAGGAATGTTTCGTGAGCCTCCTCCATCGCCCGAAGGGATTCTTCGTCCGCCTGCTCGGCGGCCCGGCGAGCTGCCTTCGGCTCAATGATGAGCCGCACCTCGAAATGATCAAAAATGGGGGTTTTGTTGTCCTTCAGCCAGCCTGAAAAGAGGTCGGACTTCTCCTCACCGGGGCCAGCAACGTAAATGCCCTTGCCCTGGCGCACCGTTACCCGGCCGCGGACCTCCAAAATCCGGATGGCCTCCCGAATGGAAGACCTGCTGATCTGGAGCTCCTTCGCAAGCTCAAGTTCGGAGTAAAAACGATCCCCCGGCCGGAAGCCGTTCTGAAGGATCATTCCGTCAATCGCCTCGATCGCCTTGTCTGAAAGCCTGGTTTTCCGGATAGGCTGCATTTTTCTCCTTCCTTGAACAGGCTGATGTCTACTCATCGGACAACCCGATTCTACGACTCCCCCCTCCTCGTGTCAAGGGAGCGAGGGAGCGGGGTCAGACCTGCACATTTGACAAGCTTGTTAAATGCGTTGGGCTGACCCCGTAAGAACAAGCTTACATTTGGCTGATGGTTTTACGGAAGCGATTCAGTGAAATGGCGAAGCACACTGCACCAATCGCCGCCAGTGCAAGGAATTGCGGCCACACCACACTGAGGCCGGCGCCCCGGAAGAGGATGGCCTGGCCGATGGCAACAAAGTGCGTGGTTGGCGCGATCTGCATCACATTCTGGATGAACTCCGGCATGCTCTCGCGCGGAGTGAGTCCTCCTGAAAGGAGCTGCAGGGGGAGCAGCAGCAGCAACGCGAGCATGCCAAACTGCGGCATCGAGCGCACCATGGTGGCCATGAAGATCCCCAGGGAGGTGGTGGCGAACAGGCTGAGTGCGGCGCCAACCAGGAACAGCGCCACCGAGCCTTCCACCGGCACCTGCAGCACGCCCTGCACGACAAAAACCAGAGAACTTGCTACCGCCAGCAGCACCACGAGGCCCATGGACCAGATCTTGGCGAGCATTATCTCGGCCGGTGTGACCGGCATGGCCAGCAGGTGCTCTATGGTGCCGTGCTCACGCTCGCGGATCAGCGCGGCGCCGGCCAAGATGATCGACAGCATTGTGACGCTGTTGACGAGCTCCCTCAGTGCGCCAAACCAGCGCCGCTCGAGGTTGGGGTTGAAACGCATGCGCAGCGCAAGCTCTACCGGCGATACAGCTGCGCTGCCGGAGCGCCCGATGAACTCGTTGACCTCCCTGAGAACTATCTGTTCGATGTAGCCGCTGCCGGTGAAGGCTTGGGTCATGCGCGTTGCGTCGACGTTAAGTTGAATCGCCGGAGACTTGCCGGCCAGCACATCACGATGAAAATTCGGGGGGATATTCAGCACGAAGGTGTAGGTACCTGAATCCAACCCCTTATCGATGTCAGCGAGGGAAATTATCGCCGGCGGGTTGAATTGCGGCGGATAGAAGGCAGATGCGATGCTTGCCGACAGCGGCGAGCCATCCTCGTCCACGATTGAGATCGAGGCCTTGTGCAGAGTTTCCGGCATTGCGGTAGCCGAGATGTACACCATCATCGTGAATAAAAAGACGATGAGCACGAGCATCATTGGGTCACGGGCCAGACTCCAGAGCTCTTTCACGCCCAGGCGGAAGATTTTCATAGCGTTCGGCATAGTCAGTCCTCCTGCTTATCCAACAGCATGATGGAAAGGCTCAGGATCACCGGCACCGACAGCAGCAGCGGCCAGAATGAGGTGTACAGACTGGAAAATCCCAGAGCTTTGTTGAAAACACCGCGGCTGATGTTCAGAAAGTATGTCGCCGGATAGACGTGCCCAATGAGTGAGCCGACGCCTTCCAGCGAGGAAACGGGGTTCAGCATGCCGGCGAACTGAACGGCGGGGATCAGGGTGCCTATTATAGCCACGAACATTGCCGCGATCTGGCTGCGCGTGAAAGTGGACGCAAGCAGGCCGAATCCGGTCGAAAACACCACGAAAATCAACGCCGCTGCGGTAAGCGTCAGCAAGCTGCCCTTGACCGGCACGTCGAAGAGGGTGACCGACAGCAGTGTCATCAGTCCGAAGTTGAGCATCGCCAACACGATGTAAGGCAGCTGCTTGCCCAGCATAAACTCGCTTCGGGTGACAGGGGTGACGTAGAGATTTACGATGGTCCCCAGCTCTTTCTCACGCACTACCGACAGGGCGGCAAGCATCGCCGGGATCATCAGCAGCAGCATGGGAATGACCGCCGGCACAATCGCCGGCAGACTCATAATGTCAGGGTTGTAGCGATAGCGCGTCTCGATTATGGCCGCACTATCTAGAGCGGTTTGGCCAAGCTGCCGTTTTGCGATATCAAGCAGCCAGCCCTTGTGCATGCCCTGCACGTAGCCTCGTATGGTCTCGGCCCGTTGCGGCATGGCACCATCCACCCAGGCAGCGATCTGTACTCCATTTCCGCGCTTTGCGTCCCGGGCAAAGGAGGGGGGAATCTCAATTGCCAGCGAGAGTTCTCCGGAGCGCATGCGCTGATCGAGGTCAGTGTAGTCAATAATCGGGGGCTTTTCGATGAAGTACCGTGAACCGGACAGGTTGAGCGCATAGTTGTGACTCAGCACGGTCTGGTCGCGATCAAGCACTGCGTAGGTCAAGTTCTCCACATCCAGGCTGATACCGTAGCCGATAACAAACATCAGGAAGACCGATCCCAGCAACGCCATGGTGCCCCGCACAGGGTCGCGCAGCAGCTCCCGGGTCTCGCGTTGACTATAGCTCCAGGCGCGCCCCAGGCTGAAGAAGGGCCTGCGGGCGGACTTGGGCGCAGATGAAGACGTCACCAGTTTTCCATCGGCCGGTGCCTCGCCCTCACCGGCACCAGCGTCTTGCAGATGGCCGATGAAGGCCTCTTCGAGGGTGGCCGAACCGCGCTTCCTCACCAGCTCGGCGGGAGCGCCGGTGACCAAAATCTTTCCGGCATGCATCAGTGAGATGCGGTCGCAGCGTTCGCCTTCATTCATGAAGTGGGTCGAGATGAATATCGTTACCTGGTCGTTCCGCGCGAGGTCGATCATCAATTGCCAGATCGAATCGCGGGCGACAGGATCGACCCCCGAGGTCGGTTCGTCCAGAATCAAAAGTTCCGGTTTATGCACCATAGCGACGGCAAGAGAGAGGCGCTGACGAATTCCGAGAGGTAATTCGTCGGGCATCCCGTCGACCACATCAGTCAGGCCAAAGCGATGGACCATCTCGTCCACCCGCGCCGGGATATCAGCTTTCGGTACCTGGAACAGGCGTGCGTGCAGCACCAGATTCTGATGCACTGAAAGCTCACTGTAGAGCGAAAACGACTGGGACATATAGCCCACGCGCCCGCGTGTCGCCATATCCCTGGGGTCAATCTCTTTTCCGAACAGCCACGCCCGGCCTTCGCTGGGAGTCAGCAGGCCGGTCAACATTTTCATAGTGGTGGTCTTGCCGCAGCCGTTGGACCCGAGGAAGCCGAAGATCTCGCCGCGGCGAATTCTGAAACTGGCGTGGTCAACGGCGACAAAATCACCGAAGCGCATGGTGAGGTCGGTCGCCTCAATGGCAATTTCGGCGCTGTCCCCGCCGACGAGCGGCGGGATCGTCACCTCACTGTAGCCCCGCCGCTTTTCCTCCGGCAGCAGGGCGATGAAAGCCTTGTCCAGTGTTTCACTATGGGTGCGTTCAAGCAGTTCGGCTGGCGTTCCGGTGGCCAAAACCTTGCCGTCATCCATAGCCACCAGCCAGTCAAAGCGCTCTGCCTCGTCCATGGAGGCAGTGGCCACAAGCACGCTCATGTCGGAGCGTCCGCTGCGGATGTGGTTAATCAGATCCCAGAACTGCGCACGGGCGAGGGGGTCTACACCGGTCGTCGGTTCATCCAGGATCAGAAAGTCAGGATCATGGATCAGCACGGAGCACAGGCTCAGCTTCTGCTTCATTCCACCGGAGAGTTTCCCGGCCGGGCGCGACAAAAAGGGAGACAGGCCGATGCTTCGGCTGAGTTCGTCGATGCGACGGCGGCGTTCGGCCGCGCTGTGGCCAAACAGCCGTCCGTAGAACTGCAGGTTTTCTTCCCCTGACAAGGTTGAATACAGATTCTTGCCGAGCCCCTGCGGCATGTACGCTATATGCAAAAAGGCGCTCTCGCGATGACGCGTGTCGGCCATGTTGCCGCCCAAAACCTCGACCCGCCCCTGCTGCACCTTCCTTGCGCCTGCGATCAGCGACAGAAGAGTCGATTTGCCGACGGCGTCAGGACCGATCAGGCCGACCATGCACCCGGCGGGGATGTCCAGCGTGATACCGTCCAGCGCACAAGTTTTTCCGTAGTGTAAAACGACGTCAGTCAAACGGGCGACCGGAGCAAGATTGGATGTCTGCACAGTCATTCCGGTATATTCACCTCTAAATTCTCTGGCCACTCTGCCTCAGGGTCCAATTTCAGCCATGCCACGCCGGTCAGGCCGGTCTTGACCAAACGGAGATGCTTCAGCAGCAGTTCGCGATCAATCTGCGCCCTGACGCGGAACATCAGTTTCTCGCGCTCGCTGGCCGTTTCAACGGTCTTGGGTGTAAACTGCGCGACACTGGCCACAAAGGAGACCTTCGCCGGAATCACCAACTGCGGTGCGGAATCAAGGATGATTCGGG
The DNA here is from genome assembly GCA_964483085.1 of uncultured Synergistaceae bacterium. Lineage (GTDB taxonomy): Bacteria > Synergistota > Synergistia > Synergistales > Aminobacteriaceae > JALHFZ01. The sequence goes on along the minus strand of CAYZZX010000004.1, from coordinate 33,867 downwards.
CGTCGCTGCCCAGTGGCACCCTGCCGACCACCGTGCCGGGCAGAAAAAAAGTCATATACACATCGCTGAGGTCAACCAGGCTGAGAACCTTGCCGCCTGCGCCCAGCACCTCGCCGGGCTGCGCGATACGGTATTGTACACGACCATCAATCGGCGACTTCAGCTGGCTGTCCTCAATGTCGGCCTCAATGCGGGCGATGGTCGCCTCAGCCGCGGTTGCGCCATGTTTGGTGCCATTAACCTGTGCTTCTGAGGCCGTGATCGCAGCCTGGGCGGCGGCCACTTGAGCCTGCGCCGCAACCACTGCTGCTGTTTTGCCATTGAGGAGGGCGCGATTGTCGTCAAGCTCCTGAATTGATACTGCGTCCTGTGCGGCCAGCGACTTGATGCGCGTAAACCGCCGCTGCGCGGCGTCCAGCTCGCTTTTGCTTTGTGCGACCATGGCCTGTGCCGCAGCCATGTCGCTCTTCCGTGCGGCGACCTGGGCCTCGGCGCTGGCTATCGCGGTGATGGCCTGCTGAAGATGAGCGCGGGCCTCATCGCGCTGTGCGTCGAGCACGTAGACTTGCATCTGCGCCAACAGCTGTCCGGCCTTCACGAAATCGCCTTCGTCGGCCATGATGTCGTTCACTCGACCGCCGAGTTTGGCGGAGATATCAATTTCGGTAGCCTCGATACGGCCATTGCCGCTGACGAAGCCGTCCCCCGGACCGGAGGGTTTCATGACGTACCAGGCCGCTGCGGCAATTACAGCGATGGCGACGGCAACGACGGCTCCGATCACCACCTTCTTTTTCCTGGACATTGAACCAACCTGTGAGGCGGGCTGAGACATGATGGATTGTTCCTCCTCGAACTAGAATTTCAATGAACAATGTAACGTTGAGCACACTGCATGCAGAGTGCTCAACGCCTATGCCCATCAATGGGTCTTTTTTCTCCTCCGTGGGAAAGATCTATACTATAAGGAGCAAAAGCCTTAAAATCATAAAACTATAGCATTAATTATATGCTGATTACCCTTTATAAGTCAAGTAAAAAGGAGCGCGCTCAGACCTCAATCCGCACCCCCGCGTGGTAAGGCTCTGTCTACGACAACTAAAACCTTCACCAGGGAGAGGTGCAAAGAACCCAGGCCATGTCCTCTCCCTGCTGCTCCAGCGTGCTTGAGGAGAACGGACATCTCACAAATTTTTAGAAAAACGCTCTCCTCCCTTCGGGAGCTCATTTGTTTGTTGCACCGCACGAACCTGCGGATTTAGGTTATAATTATTGGTTGGAATCTATCGGCCTCCCGGTTCACAACAGCAGCGTCCGTTATGCGGGCGTTTTTTCATGAATTTTTTTAGATTAATTGACCGGACTTTGAATTTTCACGCTCCGCAAAGGAGCTGCGCAACGTTCAGCAGAGGGGCAGGGTGTACACCGAAAACAGATCCCTCACTGCGGGTCGGTGAACAAAATAGCCGGAAGAGGGACTCTTGCCGCTTCCGAAGACAGGACGGTGCATAGAGGCTTGCTTAAAAGATTTATCAGTGATCTGCGGACCGAATTTTCAGGGTACGGTCCCTCGAGTCTGACGAAGGACATTATGGCCGGGATTACGGTGGCCGCAGTGGCCCTGCCCCTTGCCCTGGCTTTCGGGGTGAGCAGCGGCGCCGACGCCGCTGCGGGGCTTATTACCGCCATTGTGGCGGGGTTGCTTGTCAGCCCCATAAGCGGAGGCTACTATCAGCTTTCCGGCCCCACGGGCGCCATGGCAGCAATTTTGATCTCCGTCACGGCGGAGTATCAGCTTCACGGGGTGTTCATAGCCACTTTTATGGCGGGGGGAATTCTGCTTCTGTGCGGAATCTTCCGGGTGGGTCGGTTGGCCTCTTTTCTTTCTTCTTCCGTTATCGCGGGCTTCACCTCGGGGATTTCCATCATCATCGCCTTCGGACAGATAGACAATCTTTTCGGCGTAGCGTCCAGGGGTGACTCCCTCATCGCCCGCCTGCTCAGCTACCGGACCCTGGGATTTTCTCCCTGCTGGAGAAGCGTGGCGGTGGGGCTCTTTGTCGTTCTTTTCATGCTCCTCTTTCCAGGAAGATGGCAGAGGCGCGTTCCAGCCTCCCTGCTGGGCATAATCGCGGCCACAGTGGCGGCGATTGCTCTGGGCCTGGACATACCCTCCATCGGGGAGATCCCCAGGACCCTTTTCCCCGCAGAGCGGCTCTCCTTCAGCATGATGGACTTTCAGCGGATGTCGGCGCTGATTCCGCCCGCCATCTCCATCGCCATGCTGGGGATGATCGAAAGCCTGCTGTGCGGCGCAAGCGCGGGGAAGATGACGGGAGTTCGGCTGAACAACGACCAGGAACTTCTGGCCCAGGGGGTGGGCAACCTGGTGATACCCTTCTTCGGTGGCGTTCCGCTCACAGCGGCCATCGCAAGGACAAGCGTTGCCATAAAATCCGGGGCGCAAACCAGGCTCACGGGCGTTATCCACGGGATTGTTCTGCTGGCGGCCATGTTTCTGCTGGCCCCCTTCATGTCCCGCATTCCTCTGTCCGCCCTGGCGGGAGTGCTTATAGTCACCGCATGGCGGATGAACGACTGGGCTTTTATAAAGAATATATTTTCCAGACGATTCAAGGCGCCGATGGTGAAGTTTACCGCCACCATGGCCTCCACCGTGGTGCTCGATCTCACCATGGCAATCCTCATAGGCGTGCTTCTCTCCTTTGTACTGCTGGTTATCCGCCTCTCCAAACTGGAGGTGAACTACGCAAAGGTGGACATGAACCGGATAAGCTGCACTGACGCCGCCCTGACCGAGAGGTACTCAGACGCCGTCGTGGCCTACGTCACGGGCCCTCTCATCTTCTCCAACGTGGAGGCCATAGAGGATATATTCGAACGGGGCAAAGACCACGATACCCTCCTGCTCTCCATGAGAGGAGTCTCGTTGGTCGATGTCTCCGGTGCCGAGGCTTTGGGGCAGGGGGTGAAAATGCTGAAGGAGAGGGGTGCCGACGTAATCATGTGCGCATTGCCGAAGGGCAGCATGAAGATGATGGAACGCTACGGCATTTGTGATCTGCTGGGAGAGGGTAGTTTTTACTGGAGCGTGGATCGGGCCCTGTTGGACCACCGGCCCCGGCCCGGAAGCACGGCCTGAATAAAACATCTGAATAGGCTGCCCTGCTCTGATAAGAGCCTGAATTTGCATCTTTAAAATAAAAAAATTCCCCCGCTGTTCTCAGAACAGCGGGGGGGCACTTCTTTTCACTCCTGTCCCGACTGGTTATTGAAGTTCTGCCGAGTTTAATTTCTCTATAGTTCCGTCGGGTGAATAGTGATACAACCCCACGAATTTTCCTTCCCTCTTCGAAATGATGGCGGCGAAGGTCATGGTTCCCAGCTTGTTTTTATCGATCCATGTGCCCGTGTTCACGTAGATAGCATCCTCACCCCTGCAGGTTTTCGACCGGATCAGCCGCGGATCGTGGCTGTGGCCGAAGACTATAATTCTCTTGTTCGATTCGGGGTTCTGGAAGTACTGGTACTCCGCCTGAGAGTCCAGCTCAGACGCAAGGGCGGCTCCTTCGATGACCCGCCGTGTCGGAATTTTGACCGACACTCTGTTGAGCTGCTGCCGCTCTTCCCAGGTTTTCTCGATGCCCTTGAAGAGCTTCATCTCGATGACCCCGCCGGGCTCGGACTGATACGGGATGAGATCAGCTAGAGAGTACCGTTCGGTAAAACCATCGATATTTGTGGTGATGATCTTGTCGTTCATGCCTTCTTTTATCCTCATGAGGTCCGACAGCCACTTCCAGTCCTTCCAATAAAGATAGACCAGATCCTGGCTTTCTCCCAGAGAGTTCGGTGTAACCTCCGGAAGGGAATATCCGGGTTCCGGAGAGCCTTGCACAACAGACAGCGTGGCGACGCGGGTGAAGAAATATCCGGGAGGGAGAATGGAGCCCGGTGCCTCTGCCCTGTTCGAAATTGGATCGGGAGCGCAGAAGAAATTATACCGGTGTCCGTGTTCGATGGCGATTTCAGGGTGTTCTTTCGGAGTGTAGGTCCCCAGGCCTCTGACGTCTCTGGCCTGATGTATCCCCGGCAGAACGGCGTCCACACTCTCGTCGGAGACCGTGAGATCGTGATTTCCCGGAACGTAGGTCACTTTTATCTTTCCATCCCCGATGATGGCGTTGAAGGCGTCAAACACTTGTTTATTGTTGTCGGCAACCCGCTGGACGAATTCCTTCTGGGATGCGCCCTCGTAGGTGTCCTTTCCGGCGGGAATAAACCATTCATCGATCATATCCCCCGCTATGACGAGCTCCTTTACGTCCGCAGCCTCCCGAACTCTTTCGAGAAATTTTGTGAGATGAGGCCTGTTTGCCACGTTCTCCGAGTAGCTGTCGTCGGCCCCGAGATGAAGGTCGCTTATGACGAGAATAACAGATCGCTCTCCTCCGGCCTCGGGAATTCCTTTTTCGTCAAGGGTGAATGCTGAAGCGGTCGAACAGAGGCTCATGGACGCGAAGAGTGCCGCAAGAATTCCTGTGATCTTTTTTTTCATTACATCAATTCCCTTCCTGGTTGTGACAAGATTTCTCTATCACACATTGAGAGTCGTTCTCTTTGAAGCTTCTTCCTCTTTAAAAGCTCCAGGTGAAGCCGATGAAGAATCCGTCGTTGTACGCATCCATGACGAAGCCGTTTTTTTCGTAATCAACGGAGAGGTAGCGGTACCCCAGCTGGACGGAGGTACGGTCGGAGAGCGCCCATGAAAGGTCCACCAGAGCTCCCCAGCTGAAGTCCGATCCCACGCCGAACCCTCCGATATCGGCCATGGTGGTGAAGCTGAGTCGGGGAGAAAGCTGCACGGCCCAGCTGAAGCCGACAATGGGGTCCAGCCAGGATTCATTCTCATGAAATTCCCGGATTGGATCCGATCCGCCTCGAAAGGCCAGCCCATTCTTGAGATCCCAGTAGCGCGCCCCGGCAAAGAGATAGAGCGAAGAGGATTCCCTCTCGAGGACGCGGTACCCCCATGCCGCCTCAAGTCGGGTCATAGTGACATTAACAGTGACGGATCTCCCCGACGAAAGAGGCTCCGTATCCGACTGGTCAAGATAGAGTCCGTTGAAAAAGAAAAACTGCTTCCCCTTGTATCCTTGGAAGGCAGCCATAGCAGCAAGATCCATATTGTCGAGAATATCGGAAAAGCTCATATCGATCCTTGCCTTGTGTCCCTTTACGCCCACAGTTCCCACAAGGCCGGAGGCCCATACATAGGATGTGGCGGAGAAGGTCCATTCTGAAGGGTCATCGCTGCCTTCCGCAGCAGGAGGGGGAACAAGCGCACAAAGTATGAAAAGAACAAGAAGGGGAAGAGCGAGGAAAAGGGACCTTTTTTTAATAATAACCATCCACCTTTAGGGAAAGACTCTCGATACAAAAAAGTATACACCTCTTCACCCGTGGAGTAAATCGGGTTCAGCCCTGCACATCTGACAAGTTTATCAGATGTGCAGGGCTGAACCTTCTTGAGTCCTTTGAAATTTAAAGAGTTTTTTCTATTTTTTCTATGATTTCCTGCCGGTCAGGGCCGGTGATCCATCCCTTCCAGGTGTCAGGGTATTCTTTCAGGAACCACACGGCCCCCTTGTCCATGTCGTTGCCGTTGTCCTCGAGCCAGGAGAGGGCTTTTTGGTTTTGTTCTAGACTCGTGGAGTAGTTTTTCAGAAAAGCCGCGAGGGACGGGTTTGCGTCGAGGAACTTGCTGTTGGCCACGACGTAGGTAGTGGCGGTCAGCCAGGTGCAGAGGAATTTGCCTTCCGGGGTCCAGAGTTTTTCGTCGAAGGGAGGCTCTTCAAGCCTTGTCATGTCGTACCGGCCCAGGAGCCAGGTGGGTTCCCAGTAGTAGAAGAGTATGGGCTTGCCCTGTTTGTAGGCGGTGATAATCGCTGTATCGAGGGCCGTCCCCGAACCGGGGGAGAAGGCCTTGTAGTGTTTATCGAGGCCATACCCTTCGAGCTTGGTGATATTGATATCGTGGGCCACCCAGCCGATGGGGCCGTTGAGTAGACGGCCGAACTTCTTGCTCTCCACATCCTCGAATATTTCCCAGTACCTGGGAAGGTCGAAAACGGACTGAAGATCGGGGGCAGCGGCCTTGATCCCCCGCTTGGTGTCTCCCTTTATGACGTAGGTGGGGACGTACCATCCCTGGCTGGCCCCATCGAAGTTGACGCCAAGGTCGACCACGGTCTTTTTCGCCCGGGCCTTATCCCACCAGTCGAGATTGACAGTGGGCCACAGCTCCATATTGATGTCGATATCCCCCCGCTCGAGGCCCATGAGCCCCGCCGTGAGGTCTACGAACATATAATCCACCTTCTCGCCGTAGCCGTGAGTGAAGATAAAGCCAGCTATGCGGTTATGAAGCTGAATGCTTTCCCAGCTCAGGTCGGCGAAGACGATTGGCTCTTTCGCAATCGCCGGGCCGGAAAAAAGCAGCAGGAATGCCGCCAGCAAAGCGAGTAAACGGAATTTTCCTTTAAGAAACATCATGATTTTCTCCTCCTTCTGTAGCTGGATAATCTTGGTCAGGCCTTTCCCACCGAGGCCATGTAGAGGACGAACTCGTCCTGGCCGTCCACACCGACCAGGGCGTCGGCGTCCTCCTGGGAGTAGGCGGCGATGGCGCAGGCTCCCGCGCCGATCACTTCGCAGGCAAGGTAGAGGTTCTGGCAGACGTGTCCGGCATCGAGGGCGATGACCTTCACCGATGCCTCGGAATAGCGCCACTCCGTCCGTTCCGGAAGGGCCGTCCAGAAAAAGGTGACGGCGCTCTTTCCAGCGAAGGGCTGGTTCAGGGCAGCTTTTGACGACTTCCCCTCCAGGTCGGGAGGGCAGCCGAGGAAGTACAGGGCGTGCTCCATGGGGAGATAGCGGTAGATGCCCTTCTCGAACCCCTCCACCCGGAAGAGAGCGAGATAGGTCTCGAAGGGGTGCCTGCACCCTGCCGACGGGACCGTCCGGAACATCCGCACCGGGTCCGCCTCCCCACGCACTCCCTGGGTGGCCCAGAGGAGAAAGGCAAGTTCCTCCTTCGAAAGGGCGGAGGGGAGGTATTTTCTGACGGAATGCCGCCGGGCGATCGCCTCGGCCACGGCAAGATCTCCTATGGACTTCCATTCTTTTCTTCGGGGAAGGGGTAAAATCTCCGTTCCCGCAGGAAGGGGTTTTTGCACAGGAGGGGGAGGATACCCCAGATTCTGTTCTGTTGCGCTGAAATCCACGGTTTGGCGGATGGTATCTTTCAAAAATTCACGGAGCTGTTTTTTCACGAAAAATGCCTCCTTCATACATATATTCTGGCGAGGGGAAACCGGATAGCGAGTGTCCGGCCCCGCCCTGGGGGAACCGGTAAAAAAACTTCGCGGCCGGCAGGGTGATTTTTTCTCCGCTCTGCTTTATCTATGGTATTCTTCTTTTCAGGGCGAATCAACCGCTTTTTCCATGGAGAAGACTCTCAAACGGGGTGAATACAATGGGAAGACCGTGCCGCCGGATATTCCGGATTTTCGCAGCCTGCTGCCTGCTTTTGTCCGTTCTCTCGCCCGCTGAGGCCTTTGAACCCCTCGAGCCCGCGAATACGTCAAGCCCCCGAGCGACACTCTCGTCCTTCCTCTTTCATATGAACTCCGCCTACGACATCGTGCGGGGAACGGGGCTTCTTGCGACAAATTCCTCCCCTTCGTCTCTTCAGGTCAAAATTCCCGATGAACTTGTAAAGAGGGGGGAATTTCATATTGAACGGGCCATCCAGTGCTTCGACCTCACGAAGATCCCCCTCATCTACCGCACCGAAAAGGGGTATGAGTCAGCCCTTCAGATGAAGGAAATTCTCGACCGGGCAGGGCTGCCCCCCGGAGAAGAGATCCCCGGGGCAGAATTTGCCCCCCCAGACCGGGAAAATTCACCTCCCCGCTGGACTTTGCCGGGGACGGAGATTCAGCTCTACCAGATACAGGAGGGAGAGCGGCAGGGGCAGTGGCTTTTCACCCCCGAGACGGTGGACCGGCTCGAAAGGGACTACCATACGGTACGGAGCTTTCCCTACCTTCCCGGAAGCTCCGAGGGGTTCTACGAATATTACAGCCTCACCCCGGGACGGCTTTTCCCTCCCCTCTGGATGAAATACCTTCCCCTCTGGGCATCGTCGGAGTTCTTTGACCAGACCCTCTGGCAGTGGGGCGCCCTCTTTCTGAGCCTCGGGTTGTTTGCCGCCGGGGCGGTTCTTCTCTGGAATTTCTGCCGGAAAGTGCGGGAGAACCGCCCGGATGTCTTCCGTCAGTTTCTGGCGATTCTCCCCCCTCTGGCAATCTGCGCCCTGTCGGGAGGGATGATCTACCTTTTCGACGAAATCATCAACATCACGGGCTCTCCTGCCCTCTTTCTTCTCGGGGCGATGACCCTGGCGGAGTGGACAGCCGCCGCCTGGGCCATCCTCCGGGTCGGCGAATTCGCCGCCGAAGTGATCATCCTGTCTCCGAACATTATCCCCCAGGGGATCGACGCCAGCCTCATCCGCACGACAAGCAGGCTGATCAGCCTCTTTGCCGCCACGTCCATCCTCCTCTACGGAGCCTCTCAGCTCGGCCTTTCCATCGTTCCCGTACTCACGGGACTCGGCGTCGTCGGACTGGCCATCTCCCTAGCGGCTAAGCCGACGGTGGAGAATATCATCGGAGGGCTCTCCCTCTTCGCGGACCGGACAGTCCGGGTGGGAGAGTTCTGCCGTTTCGGCAATACCGCCGGAACGGTCACACACATAGGGCTGCGGTCGACCCGGATTGAGGCCATGGACCACACGATAATCTCAATTCCCAACGCCGAATTCTCCCAGATGCAGCTCGTCAACGTGACGAGGAGGGAAAAATCCCTTCTGCAGAAGTCGATCACCCTCCGGTACGAGACGACGCCCGACCAGCTCCGGTGGATTCTCGCCTCCATACGGGAGATGCTCCACGCCCACCCGAAGGTCTGCGCTGCACCTCTCCCCTTCGCCCGTTTCGAGGGGCTCGGCGGATCCGCCCTGGAAATCCTTCTCTTCGCCTACATCTCCACGAAGAAGTGGGCTGATTTCCTCGCCGTGCAGGAGGATATTCTCTTCCGGGTCGCCGACATCGTGGAAAAGGGCGGCTCGGGCTTCGCCTTCCCTTCAACGACCGCCTACATCGCCAAAGATAAGGGGATCGACGAAGAAAAGGGCGCTGAAGCCGAGCGGAACGTGGACCTGTGGAGAAAAGACGATTTCTTTCCCTTCCCTGAAACTCCGAAGGACAGAATTGCCGCCCTCAGAGAAACTCAGGAATACCCCTTCCGAAAGACCGAAAGAGAGCGCTGATCTTCCCGCCGGGGAAACCGTCACCCCTCCCTTGAAATCTCAAGGACCGGCTTTATGTCCACCACCGGAGTTCCGTCCACCACTTCGAGAGGGGCGACCTTCATGCCGCTTTCGGTCATCTCGAGGATTGTCGTCCGATGAAGCCCGAGAGGGTTCGGCCTCGACGGAGAACGGGTCGCGAAAACTCCCCTGAGAGGTCGTTCTGCATCTCCCCGGGGGTGCACCTTCAGAATATCCCGCTCCGCCAGATGCAGCCAGGTAAGGACCATAATCTCTCTTCCCGCATCAAGACCGTCTACACCCTCTCTAAAGAACTCCTCGAGGATAATCTCAGCTTCCGGGCCGTTTTCGACCCCCTGCTTCGGGCATTCTTCCCTGTTCTTCAAGGCTGACCGGACCCTTCCTATCGGCCCCAGGATCATTTCATCTTCTTTCTTCATTAAAGCCACATCCCTTCGTATTTTCAATGCGCTTTCATCTTGAAGGCAGAAAAGAGAAGTATCCGTGCCAACATCAGTATTGATCAACTCTTTCCTTCTCTTTTTCGGACCTTATCTTTCCTGTGGAGCCCCTATGAGGTACAATCTGTAGTGCATCAAACTTTCTCAATACCAGGGAGGTTCATCCATGAAGGCAATTCTCGCCGGCACCGTCGAAACGGGGCTGGGCACCACCCTCTCCAATGTAACCATTTTTCTTGAAAAAGGAAAGATCACGGATATCGTCGAAGGGCACAATCCCGGCAACGCTGAGGAGGTCATCGATGCGTCCGGGCTCATCGTCACGCCCGGGTTTATTGACGCGCACACCCATATCGGCACCTACTGCGAGGGGTTTCCCTCAGAGATGGCCGACGCCAACGATATGGTCAACCCCATAGCCTCCCAGCTTCGGATTCTGGACGCCGTCTATCAGGACGACACCGCCTTCGGCGACGCCCTCGCCGGAGGAGTCACCTGCGTTCAGACTCTGCCGGGCAGCGGAAACGTCATCGGCGGCCAGGGGATCATCATCAAGACGTCCACGAGCAGCGGAGACCGGAAAAAAACGGTGGACGAGATGGTCATCAAGGCCCCTTCGTCCATGAAGGCGGCCCTCGGGGAGAATCCCGTGCGGATCTACCGGGAAAAGCAGAAGCTGCCCAACACACGGATGGGAAGCGCGGCCCTTCTGCGCCAGGCCTTCGTGGACGCTGAGAATTACCGGAACAAGATGATCGCGGGGAAGGGGAAAAATGAACCAGTGGAGCGCAACCTCCTCCACGAGGCCCTGCTCCCCGTTCTCGAAGGCAAACTCACCCTCTGCGTGCACGCCCATCGATGCGACGACATCGCAACGGCCATCCGCATCGCCGACGAATTCCAGGTTTCCCTGACCATTGAGCACTGCACCGAGGGGCACCTCATCGCCCCCTTCCTCGCGGAGAAGAAGGCGAAGGCCGCCGTGGGGCCGACCTTTACGGGAAAGTCGAAGATTGAGCTCCGGAACAAGACCTGGGAGACCCCTGCCGCCCTCTGGAAAGCGGGAGTTCATTTCTGTATCATCACCGACCACCCCATCATCCCCATCGAGCATCTTTCCGTCTGCCTCGCCCTGGCGGTCCGCGGCGGGCTCCCCCGGGAAGAGGCGCTGAAGGCAGTGACTCTCTACGCCGCCGAGCACCTGGGCATAGAAGAGCGGGTGGGATCAATCGAAAAGGGGAAGGACGCCGATATCGTCCTGTGGGACGGCGATCCCCTCGACGCCAGGAGTCGTGCGGTGCGCACCATCATCGACGGAGAGACGATGTACTTGAGAAACTGATCTCTCTTCCATATTTCTTTACGGTCAGAGACAAAAGAAATGCACAGCGAAAAGCCTGTCTGCCAATTCCGGGCCGACAGGCTTTTCGAAGAACAATCCACTCCCCTAAGGATAATGCCGGATAGAGCCAGGCAGAATCATGACCTTCCGGAGGGTATCGATAACTAATCAGCAGTCCGCCTCTGGTGCCACCTCCGGCGGAGGTGGCACCACGGAGACTTTTACCGCTACTCTCTCTCCATGAACTGTCTGGCTTCTTCTACGAGGCGATCGAAAAGAGGCATCATCTCGTCCCCGGCAACCAGCAACATTTCGGGGTGCCACTGAACTCCCACCGCGAAAGAAGCCTCCTCCATCTCGAGGGACTCCGCCACGCCGTCCATAGCCCTGGATGTAATCCGTAACCCCCGCCCCACATCCTTCACCGCCTGGTGATGGTAGATGTTCACCCGAAAGGATGTTCCGAGAAGGTCTGCCACGATGGATCCTTCCTCCGCCACGACGGTGTGGCTCGGGCAGGTGCGCTTTCTATTCTGGCTGTGCTTCACGAAGGCGTCGGGAATCTCCGAAAGATCCTGGTAGATGGTGCCTCCGCAGGCCACATTGAGCAGCTGAAGCCCCTTGCAGATTCCCAAAAGCGGCTGATTGCGCTTCAAAGCCGTCTTGATGGTCCGAAGCTGGAAGATATCCGTGTCCCGGTAGACGTATTCAAGCCCTCTATGGGGTTCTTCGCCGTAGAGCAGCGGGTCGATGTCATAGCCTCCCGAGATGATCAGGCCATCCACCCTTTCCGTCTGCCGCTCAGCCACATCTTGACCCCGAACGACCGGTAGAATGAGAGGAATTGCTCCGGACCGCTCGAGGGCGGCGACATAATCATTGTTCGCATAGCTTCTCTCAAGGCCGGGGGAGAATCCCCCCTCTTGAATGAACAGATTTCCTACAATGCCAATAACTGGACGATGCAAATCGTATCCCTCCCGAAATAAAAACCTGATGTATCCCTGAATGACCCCTTCCCCATGGGGGAAAAAACTAAAACTCAAACAACTCCGCCCGGCGGTTCTTCGCCGCAGGCACGAGCATCCCCGACAGGCCGATCCCTCCCGTAGAATAAGAATGGCTCTAGTATAAACCATGCCTCCGGAGAAGGGGAAAGACCCTTTTATCTGGAAACAGGCATCTTGGGGATTTTTCTGTCCCCGGGGGGTGCGTTCTGGAATGGGATTGAAAATTTCGGGGGAAAGAACGAAAATATGTACCAGATGGACTGCCGACGAGGAGGGAAGAATGTGTTGAACGTCAGAAATGTCATCTCAAAGGTAATCATGCTCTGCCTTTTTTCTTTATTTATCCCGCATCCCTGTGCGGGGGCATCACCGGAGGCATATCCACATACGAAAGCGGCGGCGCGGGAGGCTGTCTGGAAAGCTGTCACATCAGGGCAGTGCAGCTCGGCTACCGTGGCGGTGATGGATGAGGGAAAGATAGTGTATTCAGAGGGGTTCGGTGCAGCGGAGAGAAAAACCGGCAGAGAAGTAGACAAATCCACCCGGTTCAATATCGGTTCTACAAGCAAAATGTTCGCCGCCGTCTCTGTGCTGCTCCTTGCGGACGAGGGAAAAATCTCCCTGGACGGACCGGTCGTACACTACATTCCTGAATTTGTGATGAAGGATCCGAGATACAGGGACATCACGGTCAGGATGCTCTTCAACCACTCCTCCGGCCTTCCGGGCTCCTCCTTCCTTTTCGGCTATGAACCTGAGGGCGATCCTCACGGAATGCTCCTTGAAAGGCTCAGGGATGAAAATCTGAAACATGATCCCGGAGCGTACAGCATCTACTGCAATGACGGTTTTACCCTTGCTGAAATGATCGTTGAGAGGGTAACGGGGCGAAAATTCATGGACTTTCTAGAAGAAAAAGTATTCCTCCCCCTGGGCATGAAGGATACAAAAGCAAGCATCGGAGAGACCGGAGGTACTATCTCCCATTTCTATGATCCTGAGTCGGGGAAAAAATACCCCCCGGAGGTGATCCTTGTATACGCCGCCGGAGGCCTTTCTTCCACTGCCGAGGATCTGTGCAGATTTGCGGACAGTTTTTGTCCGGGAGGGATAAATATACTTTCAAAGGAATCCCTCGGGGAGATACTAAAAAAACAGCCCACGCCCTTTTCGTCTACGCTGCGCGGTCCGGCCATATTGGATTCCTTCGGATGGGATTACTCCTCCCTTCCTTCCTATGAGAGAAACGGGCTGAGGGTTTTTTCAAAGGGGGGCGGCACAGGGGCGTACTCTACCGGATTTCAGGTCCTGCCCGACAGGAGGATAGCCGTGGCGGTCAGCCTGTCGGGAAGGCTTAACGGTGACACGGTGTCGAGGCCCATACTGGACGCTCTCATGAAGGACAAGGGGCTTCCCCTGCCGCCATCGGCGAAGAAGAAAAAACCGGTGGATCCCGAAGCCATCCCCCCGGAACTTTCTGATTTCCAGGGGATGTACGGAAACGGCAGCTCCTTCGTGCGTATACTCTTCGACAGGGATAAAAAAAGCATGGATATTTTCCCCTTGCTTCCCGATGAACCCGAACCTTCGGAAGAAGGTATGGAAGTGCCGCTGATGTCGTTTATATACAACAACGGCTCCTTTTACTCCTTTGAAAAGGATCTCCGGGGATATTTTCTACAGGACGGCGGCAGCTCCTTTTTCGTCGCGGAGAATGACCCCTTCTACTCTATGGATTTTCCCATGTTCCAGAGAATCGGAAAACCCGACAAAAATCAAAAGCTTTTCAGCGACATCAGCGGAAAGCGCTGGCTCATGCGGAATATGACGCCGGCTGCCCAGCTCTATAAAGATAATGCCATGGCCGTTTCCCATACCTACAGGGATCTGCCGGGATACCTGAGCTTCGGCAACCCTCTCAAGATAGACGGCAGGGATCACGGAACCTATGCCGCCCCTCTTTTCCGCGACCAGGAGGAGTTCTTTCTTTATGAAAGGGACGGGGTTCTGTGGGCCCGGTCCGGGATCTTCCTCTTTTCAGAGGCTGAAGGGGCAAGAAAAGTTGATGAGGGAAGAAATTCAGTAACGATCGGGGAAAAGGGGTATGCCGAATGGTACAGGATAGAAGAGGGGCATATCCTCGCCTTTGAAATACCCTCCGAAGGACGTATTGTAGTGGTGACGGAGGAAGAAAACACCGTCGCCCTCTATGACAGCCTTGTGGATGAAGGAGCGGTCTATGCCCCGGAAGGCACCTATGCCGTATGCATAGGCCGGCCGGGGGATGTATTTACCCTTTCCGCAAGATAAAAACAGAAGAGTGCAGAGGAGCTACTGCTGAAGCGGCTCCTCTGCACCCTTCTGACCGGGTTCGACCCTTCCTGAAGGCAGGCCCGTTGCGGCATGGTCCTCGTCGGGATCATCGGTGAAGCGCGCCCCCCAGCGGATGTTCTTGGCCGGAGACGGTACGATGGGGGATGGCCTCGAGAAGAATCGTCTTTCGCGCGCCGCTCGGGCTGACTATCATGAAGAACTCACCGTGGTCCACCGACAGGGTAAGGGATCTGAGACAGAATTCCCTTTCAAGAACAGGAATTCGAACGCTCTTTCGGCAAAATACGGTAAAAAAGTATATACTGGTCTGATACATATCGGACAGGCAGGTGCATGAAGGCTATGAAAGGAATCGGCGCGTCCCCCGGCATCGTCATCGGCAGAGTTATCATCCACTGGAAAGAGCAGATCGACATTCTTCGGGAATATGTGGAAGAACCGGACCGTGAAATCGACCGCTTTCGGGCGGCCGTCGAATTCGCTGCGGAGCAGGTGCAGGAGACCTACGCAAGGGTGCTCGAAAAAATGGGTCCCGAGGAGGCCGCAGTCTTTCATGGCCACAAACTCATCCTGAAAGATCCCGACTTTATCGGCAGGATTGAGGACATCATCCGCGACGAAGGGGTGAACGCCGAGTGGGCGGTGAAACAGGTCGCCGACAGTCTCATTCAGATCTTCGAAAACCTGGATACGGACTACATGAAATCCCGATCCGATGACGTGAAGAATATCTCCGAACGGCTCATCAAGCTTCTTCTGCAGGTGGGAGGGATGGACCTCTCAAACCTCAGAGAGGAGGCAGTCATCGCCGCCCGGGAATTCACCCCGTCGGACATGTCCCAGATTGACCGGGAAAAAACCCTTGCCGTTATCTCAGAGATGGGCGGAAAGACCTCCCACGGAGCGATCATCGCCCGGAACCTTGAGATTCCCGCCGTCTTTGGAATTCCCCACCTCCTCGACGAGTTGGAAAACGGCGACTTAATCATCGTGGACGGCGATACGGGGACCGTGATCATCAACCCGGACGGCGAAACAATCGAAAAATACCGGGATATGAAGACGCGGTACGAATACTTCAAAAAGAGCCTCTCGGAAATCCGGGGACAAAAAACCGTCACCCTGGACGGCGTGGAGATCGAGCTTGCGGCGAACGTCGCCTCTCCCAGAGACCTCGACGAGGTCTTCCGCAACGACGGCGAGGCCATCGGTCTCTACCGGACGGAATTTCTCTATCTGGACAGCTCCTACCTCCCCCCCGAGGACGTGCAGTTCGAAGCCTACCGGGACGTGGTGGCGGCCATGGAAGGACGGCCGGTGATCATCCGCACCCTTGACATCGGCGGCGACAAAAACCTTGATTACCTCGCCATCCCCGCGGAAGAAAACCCCGCCCTCGGCTATCGGGCCATCCGCCTCTGCCTCGACCGGCAGGACATCTTCAAGGTGCAGCTCCGGGCCATTCTGAGGGCGAGCGCCTTCGGCACCGTCCGGCTTCTTTTTCCAATGATATCGAGCCTCGAAGAGCTGCGGGAGGCCAAAAAAATCCTCGAGGAGACGAAGGAGGAACTTCGTCGGCGGGAAATACCCTTCGACGAAAGCATGCAGACCGGGATCATGGTGGAGGTGCCCTCGGCGGCCATCCTCTCCGACCATTTCGCGAAGGAAGTTGACTACTTCACCATCGGCACGAACGACCTCATTCAGTACACAACGGCCGTGGACCGGGGGAACGAAAAGCTGGCACACCTCTACTCCCAGTACAACCCGGCGGTTCTCCGGCTCATCAAGATAGTCATCGACAACGGGAAAAAGGCCGGTATATGGGTGGGGATGTGCGGCGAATCGGCGGGAGACCCCCGCTTGATCCCCATTCTGCTCGGCATGGGGCTCTCTGAATTCAGCATGAACCCCTCGTCCATCCTTCAAGCCCGGTGGATTATCCGCAGCCTCAACAGGGGAGAACTGGAAGAAGCGGCGAAAAAAGCTCTCTCTTTCGGAACCGCCGAAGAGGTGGAGGAGTATTGCTCGAACCTTCTGCAGTCCCTCTCTCTCTGCCATTCAACTATCGGAAATCGGGGGATTTCAACCTGTTGAATATATCTTCCAACGTGCGTGGCAATTGAAAACCTTGACAGTCCACTAACGATATGATTAATAGTAAGATAGATTATTCTTTTCACTGTAGCTCTCTATGTCGATAAAAATTGGGGTAAATATATGAAAAGTGTCTCAGTCACACAGCTCACACCGGGAATGATTCTATCAGGAGATCTTATAGCCCCTAACGGTCGCTTTATACTGCCCCGGGGGGCCTGCCTGACAGCCAAGAGCATCATGAGCCTGAAGATATGGGGCATTGCAGAAGTACCAGTAGCGGACGCTCCCGAGCAGGAATCAGGGGAAAACGACCTTCTTTTCAGCTCGAAAGTGACCGAAGATGCCAGGAAAATAATGCTCGACACCTTCTGCGGCACAGAGCCTTCAACGCCCTTCATGAAGGAGATTTTTCGCCTTGGCGTCAATAAAGCCGCCCGGAGGCTGGCCGACGGAGATCTTCCCCCTCTTCAGCAGGCCTTCTCTCTTGAACTGCCCTTTGCTCCGACGGATCGGGAGGCAAAAGTGACTCTCAATGAAATCGTCGAGACCGAGGCGAACCTCGCCACCTTTCCCGACGTCTACTTTCGCATATGCGAGGCCCTTCAGTCCCCTACAAGCTCCATAACCCACATAGCAGGCCTTATCAGCAAGGATACGAGTCTTTCTGCCACCCTTCTCAAAATCGCAAACAGCGGCATCTACGGCGTTCCCTACCGGATTGATTCGATACCCCGGGCGGCAGCCCTTATCGGAGGGCAAGCCCTTTCCGTTCTAGCCCTGGGGGTCTCTGCCGTTCAGGTCTTCAATTATATTCCCGTAGAATGGGTGAATATGGAGTCCTTCTGGCGGCACTCCGTGGGAGTGGCTGTGATGGCCCAGATACTCGCCTCCGTGAAAAACGCAGGGATCATAGAACAAATTTTCGTCGCCGGTATTCTTCATGATGTGGGCAAACTTGTTCTGTTCCGTCACCTCCCCTTCACCATGGCAAGAGTCATAAAGGTGGCGGCGGAACGTAAAATCCCCCTCGTGGAAGCAGAGCGTGACGAGCTGGGCTTCGACCACGCTGAACTGGGCGGATGCCTCGTGGATAAATGGTGCTTTCCCCGCTCCCTTTCCCAGCTCGTGAAAAATCATCATGATCCCTCCGAGAGCATAAACTCTTTTCCTGCGGCCATTCTCTCCACCGCCGATGTTCTTGCGGCAGCGATGGGTCTCGGTAACGGCGGATCATGGCACGTCCGTCCTCTTCCCGACGGAGTAGAGAGAATCCTCGATATACCTCCCTCCAGTCTTGAAATGACAGTGCGGCAGGCGACCCGGCAGACAACGGAAATATACAGCTTTTTTTAGAGGCGGCGATGACATCCATGGAAAAACAGTTTCTCACCCTTGAAAAGCTGCAGACCAGAATACTCTCCATGGAGGAAGAGCGGATCGCGGTGACCAACGCCCTCGACATCGCTTTGAGGATCAACGATCTTCCTCCGGACACAGCGGCTGATTCTTCGCTGGAGTCCGTCCTTGCCGTGTGCTACGAGCGGACCGAAAAGCTCATACGCTTCAAGGGAGGCGGATTTTACCTCTTCAATGAAGCCGACTCGAGCTTTTATGCCGCCTACACAAGCACCCCTGCAATCGAGGAGCAGATCGATGCGGACCTCCCCATCCTCATCGACGACGGAACCCTCGCATGGGTGATCCAAACCGAGCGGCCCGTCACGGTCAAACTCTCCTCCGGAGAGGACGCCTTTCTTCACACCCTCGCCACTCCGGGCCGCACCATGGGGATCTTCATCGGCATCCTCAGAGATCGAAAGGAGAATATCCTCGACATCTCTTACGCGCTGCTGTCGATCTACTTCAGTCAGATCGCCGGGGTCCTCCAGAACAGGGAGCTCTTCCGTCTCGTCCGAAAGGAGAACACCACCCTCTCCTCCACGGTGACCATGCTCAAGGAGACAGAGGGAAAACTGGTCTCTCTCAACCGGAATCTCGAAAAGACCGTAGACAACAGAACACAGGAACTGGAGAAAATCAACGCCCGCCTCATGGGCGAGATTACCGACCGCAAGCGCAAGGAGGCTGCCCTGCTCGAAAGCGAAGAACTCTCGGCGAGCCTCCTGAACTACTCTCCCAACGCGATCCTTGTGGCCAATCCGGACACATCGATTAAATACGTGAACTTCGCTCTCGAGCAGATCACCGGGTACTCCCTCGTGGAGGTCATCAACCGCAGGGCCCCCTACCCCTGGTGGGAGAAGGATGAAAACCTTCTCACAACGTCTGAATTCTATGAGCTGGTCAACACGGAGGGAACATCGAAACGAGAGCAGCTCTTCCGGAAGAAAAACGGCGAACTTCTCTGGGTGGAGGTGAACATGACCTCCGTCTTCGGAGAGAAGGGGCTGAAGTACTCCATCGCCAACTGGGTGGACATCACTGAACGGAAAAAGGCCGAGGCAGCCCGGGAGGAAACGGAAGTTCTCCTCACCGAGACGAACAAAAAGCTCAAAGAGACCCTCAACAACGTCGTGGCCTCCATGGCCAAAGTGGTCGAGACCCGCGACCCCTATACCGCGGGGCATCAGGAGCGGGTCGCCCGTCTGGCCGTAGCCATGGCGCAATTCATGGGCCTGCCCGCCGAGCAGATCAAGGGGGTCGAAGTGGCAGCCCTCATGCACGATCTCGGCAAGATCGACATCCCCGCCGAGATTCTGAGCAAACCCTCCCAGCTCAAGAAGAACGAGTACAGACTCATTCAAGACCACAGCCATGCCGGTTACGAAATTCTGAAAAATATTGATTTTCCCTGGCCCGTCGCTCAGGCGGTGCTTCAACACCACGAGAGAATTGATGGTTCAGGGTATCCGCAAGGGCTTGTGGGGGATGAAATTCTTCTTGAGGCCCGAATCATCGCCGTGGCCGACGTGGTTGAGGCCATGTCCTCTCACCGCCCCTACCGCCCGAGCCTCGGACTCAAACGAAGCCTTGCTGAAGTAGCCGAGCTCAAGGGGATAGCCTTCGATGCAGACGCAGTGAACGCCTGCCTTGCTCTCTTCAGCAACGGCGAATCCCCCTGGGACTGAAGAAACCAGAAAGTGCCTCCAGAATTTTGATTTTTCTCATGACATCCCAATCGTCTGTGGTACTATGAGGAAAAGACTTGATCTTCAGGAGGTATATTTTTTATGCCCACCCCTATTCAGAACACCCTCGCCATCGTCTGCGGCGGAGGCCCCGCTCCGGGAATAAACAGCGTCATCAGCTCCGTCACCATTGAGGCAAAAAAGTCCGGTTGGGAGGTCTACGGAATGTACGACGGCTTCTCCCACCTCGCAAAGGGTGAGAAGAAGGTCCTTCCTCTCACCATCGACGCAGTAAGCCGGATTCACTCCGACGGAGGGAGCATCCTCCGGGTCTCCCGGTTCAACCCCACCAAAGAGGAGGAATCCCTCCGGAATGTGGTGGACACTCTCATCGGGATGGGGATCACCCATCTCGTCACCATCGGAGGGGACGACACGGCCTACGCGGCCTCGAGGGTAGCGGACTACGGAAAGAAGAAGCTGGGGCTGAATATCAACTTCGTTCATGTTCCCAAAACCATCGACAACGACCTCCCCCTGCCGGAGGGCATCCCCACCTTCGGCTTCGAGACAGCCCGCTCCCTCGGCACCCAGATCGTCTCAAACCTCATGACTGACGCCAAGACCACGGGGAGATGGTTCCTTGTGGTGGCCATGGGGCGTGTTGCCGGGCATCTCGCCCTTGGCATCGGCAAGAGCGCCGGAGCCACTGTGACCCTTATCCCCGAAGAATTTCCCCGGGACAGAAAAATCCCCCTCTCCCTCGTGGTGGACATCATCACGGGTTCGATCATCAAGCGGCTGGCCTCTGGTAGAAATTACGGCGTCGCCGTAACGGCAGAAGGGCTCATCGAAAAAATTCGCCTCGAAGACCTCGAGATGGCCGACTGCCTCGAATACGACGAGCACGGCCATATCCGCTACGCCGAGATTAACTTCTCCGACGTGTTGAAGACGGAGCTGCTGCGGAATCTCGCCTCTCTTGGCATCAAGATGGCCATAAACAACAAAGAAGTAGGGTACGAAGTGCGGTGTGCGCCCCCCAACGCCTTCGACATCGAGTACACCCGCAACCTCGGGTATGCGGCCTTCGAATTTTTGCGCAACGGAGGGACCAACGCTCTGATCACCATCCAGAACAACCAGATCGTCCCCATCGCCTTCGAGGATATTCTCGACCCCCAGACGAAAAAGACCATGATCCGAATGGTGAATACTGAGTCCATTCAGTACCGAATTGCCAGGGAATATATGATCCGGCTCGAAAGCCGGGATTTTGAGCCGGGGATCGATTTTGAAAAGCTGGCGGTGGCCGCGAAGATGACCCCCGACGACTTCCGGAAGCGCTTCCGGTACGTGACGGAATACTGAGGGTTTCTCCCGTCAGAGTCTTTTCTTGAGGGACGAAAGGATCACGCCGTCGAGAAATTGACCGAAGCTCATCCCTGCCGCTGCGGCCGCCTTCGGCACAAGGCTTGTGGCGGTCATGCCCGGCACGGTGTTTACCTCAAGCACCACGGGAAAGCCGTCATCGGCAAGACGCAGGTCCACCCGGCTGTACCCGGTGCATCCGAGGGCCCTATGCGCCTCAAGTGACGCCTTTTCCACTCTTCTTCGGAGGGATTGAGAGAGAGGGGCGGGGACAAGATATTCGCATTCTCCCGGAATATATTTTGACGTATAATCATAAAATCCTTTCACTGGCTGAATCTCAATAATAGGAAGACACACGTCCATGTTGCCTTGCTCCCGGACTACTACGGTCAGCTCCCGGCCCGGTATGTATTCTTCCACGATCACCCGCGGGTCGAAGAGAAAGGCATCCTCCAGCGCCTCCGGCAGGCGATCTCCCCCTTCAAGAATGGACACCCCCACGGTACTGCCACCGCAGCAGGGCTTCACCACGAGCCTGCCGCTCCCTTCGAGCAGCGTTTTGATACGGAGATCATCCTCCGTCGAGGCGGCACAACCGCGCTCCACCTCGATCCCTTCAGGAACGGCAATCCCCTTCCTTCGGAAGAGAGTCTTGCTCGCCGCCTTGTCCATAGCGAGGGCGCAGGCGGCATGACCTGAACCGGAAAAGGAAACCCCCAGAATCTCCAGAGCTGCCTGAAGGGTACCGTCCTCCCCCCATCCTCCGTGAAGGGCGATAAAAGCGAAGACATCCTCTTTTTTACCCGCAAAAACTTCAATAACATCCTCTTTTTTCTTCAGATCTCTGGTCTCAACCTCGTGCCCCTGCCCCAAAAAAGCTTCCGCCACGGCGATTCCGCTTCGGAGAGAGACCTCCCGCTCGGGACCTTCTCCTCCGGAGAGAACGGTTATTTTCATTTCTCAGCACACCCTCAACTCACTCAAGATGGTTTATTATGCCACAAGGACTTTTCCGTGCAAGAAGAACTTCGGTTGACTGTTCTCGTTCAATACTCCTGATAAAAACAGGAGGCCCCTCCTTTCTTCGCCTGCTCCTCTTTCCATCTGATACAATATCAAGGTTGAGTGATCTTCCCGTTGGAGGGAGTTTCTTCACAGCGTACAGGCGGAGGAGGCAGAACGGAATGGACATTCAGTGGAAGGACGAATACGCTCTGGGAATCGGAATCATCGATGACCAGCCCAAAAATCTCATTGAACGGACAGCATCCTTCTCCCGGGCGGTTGAGAGAGCAGAGCGGCGGCCTGTCAATCGAGGGGAAGGGGGCGTCGGGACATCTCTTTCTGCTTCCTGACCCTCAATTCCTTGAAATGATCTTTGAGATCATGGAACTCTCAGGCGATGACAACCCTTAGAATCGGCATCGCTGAAGCGGGAGTGGTGAGGTCGCCGGACACCATCACTACCCTCGGCCTCGGCTCATGCGTCGGCGTCACCCTCTACGACGAAAAACGGCGCATCGGCGGAATGGTCCACGTGATGCTTCCCTCCACGGAGCTTGCCCGGGGTGAGAATTTCAACCGGTCAAAGTTCGCTGATTCGGCTATTCCCGACCTGCTGAAAAAGCTGGTCAGTTTGGGAGCCGATCAGCGCAGGCTGAAGGCGAAGCTTGCCGGAGGAGCCCAGATGTTCTCCCTCGGCGGCACCGGCGACTCGCTGCTGAAAATTGGTTCTCGAAACGTGGAGGCCTGCAGAAAAGCCCTGACGGAGCTGAATATTCCCATCCTCGCTGAAGATACAGGAGGTTCATGGGGGCGCACGATAGAGCTCTTCACTGAAACCGGCCTTCTTGAAGTGAGGGCCATCGGAAAAGATAAACGCCAAATATGAGCGAATCTCCCTTCCAGCCCAGAAAAAATAACCCGAAACGGAGGATTCCTCTGTGAAAAATGCAACCCGCAATCTCGGAACTGAGGGGATAGGCAGACTGCTCTTCTCCCTCTCCCTTCCCTCAGCCATCGGTATGATCGTCATGGCATCCTACAACATCGTGGACGCCATTTTCATTGGGCGCGGAGTTGGGCCCCTCGGCCTTGCCGCCGTGGTCATATGCTTTCCTCTCAACCTTTTTACGGGGGCGCTGGCAATCATGGCCGGAGTAGGGGGCTCGTCCATCATCTCCCGAAGCCTCGGCGCAGGGGATTACGAAAAAGCCCAACGAGCCTTCGGCACCACCATCTTCTTAGCCACTACGGTGGGGCTGGCCATGGCAATCCTTGCGGGGAGTTTTCTCTCACCCCTCCTCGAGCTCTTCGGAGCGACCCCGGAGATTCTCCCCCACGCCAAGGCCTATCTTTCAGTTATCCTCTTCGGAATGCCCTTTCATACCTTCGCCATGGCGGGAAACCACTTGGCCCGTGCGGAGGGAAGGGCGCGGATCGCCATGATCACCATGCTCATCTCGGCCATAACCAACGTCATACTCGATCCTATTTTCATCTTCGGTCTGGGATGGGGGATGAGAGGAGCGGCCATCGCGACGGTGATCTCCCAACTCGTCATGTTCACCTGGATCTTCGGCTACTACTACACCGGAAGAAGCAACCTCCACTTCACCCTCGCTTCCCTTCGGCCCCGGTTCGCAATCCTCCGGGAGATCGTCGGCATCGGCCTGTCCGAATTCACCCGGATGGCCGCGGGCAGTATCTCCATCATCCTGATCAACAGCACCCTCGTCCGCCTCGGAGGGAACACCTCCGTGGCCGTCTACGGCGTCATCAACCGCTCCATGTCCTTCTTCTTCATGCCCCTTATGGGAATAGCCCAGGGATTTCAGCCCATCCTGGGGTACAACTACGGTGCGGGAAACATGCAAAGAGCACGGAAGGTGATCCGCCTCGCCATAATAACTGCTACAACCTTTGCGTTCGTGGGGTTTCTCGTCACCAAGCTCTTTCCCGAGGCAATCTTCGGCTTCTTCTCAAAGGACGAAAACCTCATCGCCGAGGGGGCGAGGGCCATGAGGCTCATCACCATCGTCTACTTTCTCGTGGGCTTCCAGATCATCGGCTCGGCCATGTTCCAGGCCCTCGGAAAGGCCCACGCGGCTTTTATTCTCTCCCTCTCCCGGCAGGTACTTCTCCTTCTTCCCATGGTGCTGCTGCTGCCCCGCTTCTTCGGCATCTCCGGAGTCTGGATGGCCTTTCCGGTGGCGGACGGCCTCTCCTTCTTTCTCACTCTCTACCTCTTCCTTCGGGAAATGCGGAGGCTGAACAGGAGAGTTGACGAAGCTATCTGACAGAAAAAAATAAGTTAATTTTTAATCCTTCGAGCTGTAGAGCCCGGCGGCCTTCTCAGCCGACACGGTGATTCCCCGGATCATGGCCGAGCTGAACCCCTCGTGCTCCATTCTGTTCAGCCCCGATATGGTGCACCCCTTGGGGGTGGTCACCTTGTCGATCTCCCGCTCCGGATGGGTTCCGTTCTGAGCGAGAAGGCAGGCGGCACCCTTGGCGGTCTGAACTGCCATGGCGAGGGAGTTCTTGGCCGACAGACCGATCTCTATTCCCCCCTGGGAGGCGGCACGGATGGCCCGGAGGAAAAAGGCGATGCCGCAGGCGCCGAGGGCGGTGGCGGCGATCATGTCCTCCTCGCGGATCCGAAGGGTGCGCCCCACATCATTGAAGATTTTCTTCGCCATCTCGAGGGCTTTGTCGTCCGGCCCGTTGGAGGCAAGGCAGGTCATGGACTCCCGCACCGCTATCGCCGTATTCGGCATGGCTCTGGCAATGCGCAGAGGTTTGCCGACTTTGTTTTCTATCTGCCTGATGGTTATCCCCGTCACGACGGAGAGAAGAATATGCCGGTCGAAGTCGAGATCAGGGGCAATCTCTTCGAGCACCCCGTCCACGATCTGCGGCTCCACGGAGAGAATGATCACGTCCGCTCCGGCCACGGCCTGACGGTTGTCCCCGGCGATCTCAAAGCCCTGAGTTTTGTATTCCTCCAGAAGATGGATTCTCCGCCGTGAAAGGGTGATTCTCGATGGCGAAAAGTGGCCTGACTCCACAAGGCCCCTAGCGATGCTCGTTCCGATATTTCCCGCACCGAGAATGGCAAGGCGGAATGAATCTGTCATAATTAAAAACCTCCAAAAAAATTTTTACAGACACCGCTGCGAAGCGAGGATGAGATTTCCCTCCTCGTCGGCGTAGAGTACTTCGCTGGCGAGCCAGTGCCCGATCCGCTGATGAACCCGCCGCCGGATTTTCCCCATAAGGGTGAGAACGTCACGGGCGGTCGCACCGCCGAGATTGACGATAAAGTTTGCGTGCAGAGCTGAAACCTGAGCGTCCCCCACCCGGAGCTCCTTGAGGCCCGTCTCCTCAACTATTTTCCCCGGCGCTCCGGCTTCGGCGTAGATCTCGGGGCAGTTGGTGAAGACCGATCCGCAGTTGGGCTGTTTCAGGGGGAATTTTCCCTTCCGCTCGGCCAGCACTCTCAGGAGCTCCCTCCGGAGGACTGCAGGGTCTTCCTCTCCGCATTCGAGCGCCGCTTCGAGGACGATCCAGCCCCTTCTTCCCGGCCGCAGGGCATTCTGAAAGAGGGACGTGCGGTAGGAAAAGGCGCACTCCTCCCGGGAAAACCGCCTCACGACCCCCTCCCGGGACAGAGCCGTCACGGAGAGAATATTGTCGCTGACGCTCCGCCGGAGGCTGCCGCCGTTCATGGTCACCAGCCCTCCGAAGGAGCCGGGAATACCCGCGGCGTGTTCAAGGCCGGAGAGCCCTTTCTCAGCGAGGTTCCGCACCAGGCGGGGAACCCACAGGCCCGAGCGGACGGTGACAGTACGTCCAGTTGCCGACCAGCCGGAGAAGCGGCTGCCCAGCTTCAGAACGATCCCCCGAACTCCGGCATCGGAGAAGAGAAGGTTCGTTCCTCTGCCAATGACGATCAGGGGCAGCCCCTCCTCTCGGGCAAAGAGAAGAAGCCGTGCGGCCTCTTCGGGCGTACCCGGCTCTACCAGCGCGTCGGCGGGACCGCCGATCCTCCAGGAGCAGTGATTTTTCAGGGGTTCATCCGTAGAAATATGTCCCACGGAAAGGGAGCGGAGTTTTTTTTCGAAATTCATGAAGAGCTGCAACCGCCTTTCAGCCAACGGGGAGAGGGAAGTTCCCTCTCCCCGACCGCGAGTTTCAGGTTTTTTTCCGGTCTCTATGCGGCAGGAATCAATTTTCCGTTTTCTATAGTGTACCCCGAAAGGAAAGCGGGAGAAGTGTCTCTCTCCTCCGCAAGGGACTGGAAAACATCGAAGGTGCTTCGCTGGCAGGTGAAGAGCAGTACCTGGTTGTGCCGCCCCGCCTCGAAGATCGCCTCCGCCGCTCCTCTCTGCCGCCCCTCGTCGAACCGGACGAGCAGGTCGTCAAGGATGAGCGGAAGGGGCTCGGAATTCTTGCCCCAGAGGGTCGCAAGGGCGAGGCGCATGGAGAGGTAGACCTGGTCGGCGAGGCCCGAGCTCCATTTCACCTCGTCCTTCCTCGCCCTTCCCGCCTCGTTCTCTTCTACTACCACGGAAAGCCCCTTTTCTCCCTCCTGAGAAAGAAGAGTGTACCGGCTATCCGTCATGAAGGCAAGATATTCGGCGGCCCGGAGGATCACCTCGGGCTGACGCTCCCGCTCATGGCGGGCTTTCGACACCTCGAGGAAATGCCTGGCAAGGAAAACGGAAATCCATTCCCGGAGATGTTCATCCATCTTCTGCTCCATCTCCTTCCGGGCGAAGAGCAGCTCGCTGAGGCGTTCGTCTCCGGCAATCTGCTCCACTTCAAGGGCGAGCCGCCCCCGGGAGTCTGCGAGGTCCTCCATCTCCTGCTGCAGAGCCTGGACGCTCTCCTCACTCTTCCGGCGCTCTTCTTTGATTTCCGGAGCCGGGCGGGCGGCAAACTCCCTCCGTGCTCTCTCAACCTCTTCGTCCGAGTCGAAGAGCCCGAGAAGGACCTTCTCCTCCTGCAGAATGGCCGATTTCAGAGCCTTCCGCTCCCGATCGAGGGCGGCAAGGGAATGGAACCCCTCTTCGCTCTTCTCTCCGGCGGATCGGAAAAGCTTTTCCTTCGCCTCTTCAGCTCCGGCAATTTTTCTCTTCGTCTCTTCCATGGCTTTCCGGATTCCGTCCATATCCCGCTTCTGAACCGACAGGCGGCCGCTGCTCTCCTCCGCTCTGCGGAGCAGCACCGCAAGGGTGCGGATGGCCCCGACGTCGAGAGTCTCGGGAAAGGGTTCTCCTCCCTTGCGGAAGCACTCCGAAAGATCCTCCAGCCTGCGGCGGACCGAGTCGATATAATCTGACAGCTCCTTCGCCTCTCTGATACGGGTTCCAAGGCTTTCCAGTTCTGACCGAAGCTGCAGAATACGGGGCACGAGCCCCTCCATATCCCGGGGGGCAAGTTTTTCGTCAAAGCCGGAGTTCCGAAGCCATTCCTTCCAGCTGTTCAGCAAGGTCTGCAGCTGCTCCGTAGCTTCGCTGACCTCCGCCTCCATAGCAGCCGCCTCGCTGTCCATTCTGGCGAGGACCCCGACCATCTGCCGGCTCCGCTCGTCCAGAAAGGTAAAGCGTTCAAGGGCGGTATTGTCGGCCTCCCCCTCGGTGAGAAGGGTGTCCATCTGGCTCTGAAATCGGGGGCCCGTGATATCCAGCTCTGCGGCCAGTTCTTCCCGAAGAGTCTGAAGCCTCTCCACCCTCGTCCGCCGGCTCTCGAGCTGAAGGGCAATCTCCGCCTGCCGCGATTCAAGATCCTCCATCCGATTCGTCCATGTTCTGAGGGCGGCCTCATACTTCCGCCTCTGGTCCCGATGGGCGAGGAAGGCGAGGGCCGAGGCGAAAAAGAGGGCCGAGAAGCCGAAGATCCAAATCGGGTCGAAGGTGAGCCACGCCTGATAGGCGGACCCGCCCGCCACGGCGAGAAGAAGGCCTGAGACCAGCCCGATCATGGGGCCTGAGGGAACAGGCGCGTCTCCGTCCATCTCCTCCCTTTCTGCAGCGAGATTTACTTCATCCTCTTCGAGGGAGGCGACCTCTTCCTCCTCGTCGGAGAGATCCGCGAAGACGGAGCGGAGACTGTTCAGCCTCTCCCACCGGGAGGACGCCCGGGCCGCCCGGTTTTCCACCGTCGACATCTCCTTTTCAAGGGAGAGGGCCTCCCCCTTGCGGTCGTCCCGCAGGCGGTTCCACTGGGTCAGGGATTTCTCCCCCTCCCCCTTTCTTCTTTCAAGCTCTTCCAGTTTTCTGGCAGTCTCCCTTGCGAAGGCGATCGCATCGGCCGAGACGTCCGCCGCCAGCAGATGCTCCTCCGTCCACCATGAGCAGAGGTGGGCCAGATTTTCACCAAAACTCTCCTTCGCTCCTTCAATCTCATCATCCAGAAGGTTCTTACGGAGCAGGGAGGTGCGGAACTGTTCGCTCTCATGCTCGAGGATCTCAATATTTTCCCGAGATTCGAGGCACTCCAGAAGAGGGTCCTTCTCCCGGACGGCCAGGTCCTCCTCCTCCGTGCGCAGGGCATCTTCCGACGCCGTGAGTTCGGCGCTGAGCCGCTCAATCTCCCTGTTGAGGCTATCAAGGTGCGCAAGGCCGTTCTCGGGGAAGTCCGCCACCCCCTCAAGCTCCTTCAGCCGTCGAAAAAGATCCTGCAGCACATTCCAGGAGGGGCGCCCCTTTTCAAGCAGTTCAAGGGCTTCGAGGCGGCTTTTCAGCGCGGCCAGCTCCTTCCGCTTGGCCTCGAGGGCCTGCTCCATCTCCTTGAGGGATGTCTTTTTCTCCTGCCATCCGGCGTTCACTCGACGCATGTCCCTCAGTCGGCTGTCCGTCTCGTCCATGGCCGCAAGGAGCTTCTTCACCGCCGACGAGCTTCTGGCGTTTCCGGGGTTGAAGAGCTCGTTCTCCCGGGCCTCGAGGGTCGACAAAAGCCGGGGGAGGGATGCCGAGCCGAGACCGGCACCGGCGGAGAAAAACCGGGCCGCCACGTCCGACGAATTCAGCGGTGCGAGGGACTGCATATCCGCCAGCCCCATGGCGAAGATGCTCTCGTAGACATCCCGGTTGATCGAGAAGAAGTTCGGCGGAAGCTCCGTGGGAAGCCCCCCCTCTACTGAGGCTATGAGGTTTTTTCCGCCCTCGAGGGTGATCTGGTACTCCCGCCCGTCTTCCATGGCGATGCGCACCATACCACCGTGGCGGCCGCCGTTGATCGGATCGTAGGGGTTTCCCTTCAGGCGGGCGTGCTTCTCCCGGGAGAACAGGACGCGCCGGAAAAAATTCATCAAGGTGGTCTTGCCGCTCTCGTTCTCGCCGTAAAAGACAGTGAGCCCCTTCGAGAGAGGGCCTCCGGCGCCGGTGAAAATACCGAAATTACTCACATGAAAATCGTTGATCTTCATTCTTTGTCCTCCCCTTCCAGCAGCCCTGAAAGGGCCGACCAGGAACCCCTGTTCGCAAGGAAGGAAATGTCTTCCTCCGTAAGGGCCTCGATCCGGGGAAGAATTTCCCGGGCGGGGATCTTCGCCAGAATGCCTTTTTCGTCAAGAATGCTGAACAGCTTCTCCCGAAGCTCTCCTTCATCGAGAAAGGATCGAACCTCCTTCAAAAAATCCCCGGTGAAATGGTCTCCCGCCGCAAGGGTATCGAGATCGAGGGAGGGCGCGGTTTTCTCCGCGATCTCCTCGATATGAACGAAATCACTCTTCCCCTCCTCCTCGTTGTTGAAGGCCTCCTTCACTCCGTGAGGCCCCGACAAAAAGCCCGACCGCTGAAAGAGGCGATAGAGCTTGCCCCGGCCCGTGAGGAGCACCCGGAGGAGGGTGGGCCGTCCGCCCCCATCTCTCCGGACGTCGTCCCGCAGATCGTCAAGGGCGGTGAAAAAATCCTCATCCCGGTCAAAACCCATGATGGAGAGCTCTTCTGACCGCCACCGCACCACGTCGCAGGGAACGAATTCAACCGTTCCCCGGGAGGCCGTTTTTTCGGTGGGAAGGGTCATGGTCACGTAAAAGACCCCCCTTTTCCCCGACTCCCGGATATTGCGCCCCTGAATGTTCCCCGGATAGACCACGAGAGGGTCCTCGCAGAGAATCTCGGCGGTGTGCACATGGCCCAGAGCCCAGTAATCCATCCGTGCGGCCTTCAGGTCCTCCACAGAGCAGGGGGCGTAATTCTCATGCCCCTTCCGTCCCGCGGCGTTGCAGTGCAGAAGGGCAAGATTGATCCCCTCTCTCCGCCGGCCAGCGAACTGGAGGGCAATATTTTCCGTCACTTCCCGGACGGGGTAGCTGTATCCGTGAATTGTCCCCACCCGCCGCCCGCCTATTTCGAGGGGAAGGCTCTCCACTTCGGGCCCGAAGCGGGTCACGAGAGGTGGAAAGTCCCGGTCGGCCTCCCATCCGGACAGGGGGTCGTGATTGCCGAGGGCGATATAGACGGCAATCCCCTTCTCTGAAAGGCGCTTCAGCTGGGCGAGGAAAAAGACCTGCGCCCGGACGCTCCGGTCTTCGCCGTCGTAGATATCCCCCGTAATGAGAAAGAGATCGACCTCTTTACGGATGGCGAAGGAGACTGCGTTTTCGAAGGCTTGGAATGTCGCTTTTCGTAAAATGGAGCCGAGGGATGGGGAGATGTCGGAGAGACCGGAGAAGGGGCTGTCGAGATGAAGATCGGCGGCGTGAACGAAGGTTATCTGCCCGTCCTTCACGATAGTTCCTCCTCAGGAAAGAGAAAAGCATGGACCTGATGGTTTTTCACCAGACAACACTTCCTTTCGGGAATACTTATTCGCTACTTTATGCTACCCGACCCTTCTTTGCAAGGGGAAAACCGCTGCCTTGCTGAAAACAGGGATTGTCAGGCTCTGCGCCCGATGGGATAATGCTCTGCAGAAAAGAATTCGACGATGGAGGCAATTGAAGAGATGAAGGGATTCGGAGCGGCAATCCGGGCGATATCCTACTATCTGCCCGAAAAAATAATGGACAACGCGGCCCTCGTGAAGGAATTCGGCACCTGGACCGAGGACAAAATCTATTTGAAGACAGGAATCCGGGAGCGCCACGTGGTGACGGACGAACTCGTCTCAGACCTTGCCACAGCGGCGGGGGAGAAACTCTTCGCCGAGACGGAAATCGACCGGAACGAGGTGGACTTTCTTCTGCTCTGCACCGAATGCCCGGACTATTTCCTTCCCGCCACGGCGTGTATCGTTCAGGACCGCCTCGGCCTCAAAAAGACCACGGGGGCCCTCGATTTCAACCTCGGCTGTTCGGGGTTCGTCTACGGGCTCGCCCTCGCCCGGGGGCTCATCGCGGGGGGGATCGCCCGGAAGGTGCTGCTGCTGACGGCAGACACCCTCTCCAGAGCTGTCCACCCTCTGGACAAGAGCACCCGCACCATCTTCGGCGACGCGGCGGCGGCGACTCTCATCGAGGCCTCCGAGGAGGGGCGGATCGGTGATTTCGTCCTCGGCACGGACGGCAGCGGCAGGGACAAACTCATCATCCCCGCGGGGGCCTGGGCTCAGCCCCGCACCACCGAGACGGCGGAGACGAAGACAAACCGCTGGGGGAACACCCGCAGCCCCGAAAATCTCTACATGAACGGCCCCGAGGTGCTGGCCTTCACCCTGGCCACCGTCCCGGGAGCGGTACAGGAGGTCCTCGACATCCACGGAATGAAGCTGGAAGATGTGGACCTCTTCGTCTTCCACCAGGCCTCCCTCCTTCTCCTTGAACACCTGCGGAAGGAGATCGGCATTCCGAAGGAGAAGTTCTTCCTGAACATGGAGTGCAAGGGGAACACGGTGAGCGCCACCATCCCCATGGCACTTCGGGACGCCGTGGATCAGGGCCGGATTCGCTCCGGAGACCGGGTCATGGTGGTCGGCTTCGGCGTCGGGTACTCCTGGGGAGCGACGATGCTCCGCTGGTAAGGCACAACAAGCGAACGAGAGGGCCCCCTTGCATAACGAACAGCACCCCCAAAGTCGGATTCATGACCGACTTTGGGGGTGCATTTTAAGGGGCTCTCTCGTTTTTTTACTTCTGCTCGATATTGAAGACGAGATCCAGCCGGGTGAGCTTGAACAGATCGTCCACCATCCCCCGCAGACCGGTGACTATCATCTTTCCACCCTTCTGGATGCAGCGTTTGTGAATCGAGATAAGCACGCCGAGACCCGAACTATCCACGTAGTCAAGGTCCGAAAGATTCAGTACAAGAAGATTCACACCGTCATCAAGAAGGTCGGTGAGCTTCTCTCTCACCGATGACGCGTCCTCCACGTACATATTGCCGCGAAAACGGACCTCCGCTTTGTCGCCGTTTTTTGTAATGTCTAATTCCATGGACGACCCTCCTTAAGTGTTCCCCGCAGAACATGGATAATTTTTTCTATTATACACTCTTTCCATCGAAATAAAGGAGCTATAAAATACTCACCCGGTCACCCCTCCGGACGGAACCTCCTTCGACGACGGAGAGAAAATATCCTGAAACGGGAAGCAGACACCACCCTCGATAGTCGTAGGAGTGGGGCTCTCCCGGCTTTTTTCCCTTCTCAATCACCTTCAGCTGAGCCTCCCCGCCCAGGGCAAGAATTGTGCCGACGGGCAGCTCTTCCGGAAGGCCTTCGACGATCAGGTTTTCCGCCAAAGCCCCCGGAGGAAAGGGGAACCCCGCCTCCTCCTCCGCACTGCGAATGTCCTCCCGCCGGAGGAGGCTCACCTCCCGCTCGGTCACTCCGCGGTGAGAGTCCCCCTCAATTCCGCCGGAGGAGAAAAGCACCTCCAACACCTCGTATTTCGGCTCCTGCCGCTTGGCGCTGACGCACAGGGCGGTGATCTTCGCCATCAAATTCATCTCCTTTTTTTCTATCAAATATGCTTCCAGTGCTTGAACCCTTCACCGATCACCTCGGAGACGTCCGCCATGATCAAAAAAGCATCTCTGTCCACCGAGACGATGAACCGCTTCAGCTCCATGGCCTGGCGCCGGTTCAGCACCACGATGATCATAGTCCGTTCGTCCCCCGAATAGGCGCCCTCCCCTGAAACCAGCGTGGCGCTCCGCTCGAGGGTGTCCACGATAAAACGGCGGACCTCCTCCACACGGCAGGTCACCACCGTCATCTGCTTCCGCCGGTCGAAGGACTTGATCACGCCGTCCACAGTGATGCTCTCGGCGTAGAGCAGCACTCCGCCGAGAAGAAGCTGCTCGAGATCAACCACGAACCACGACATCAGCAGAATGGCGATGTTGATATAGAAGGAGAACATCCCCATATCAACCCCCCACCGCTTTCTCGCCGCAGCGACCAGCACGTCCGTCCCCCCCGTGGAGCCGCCGAATTTGAGAATCATCCCCATGCCGAGGCCGCCGAGCACCCCCGACAGAAGGGCTGCCAGCAGGGTATTGGCGATGACG
Source organism: uncultured Synergistaceae bacterium (assembly GCA_964483085.1). GTDB lineage: Bacteria > Synergistota > Synergistia > Synergistales > Aminobacteriaceae > JALHFZ01. The sequence goes on along the minus strand of CAYZZX010000004.1, from coordinate 275 downwards.
GAGTAGGTGAAGAGTTCAAAAAAAGCCACCGTCCCCGAGAAAAGCAGCGAGACGTAGAGGGTCCACAGAACGAATCGGGGGGAGAGCTCTCTCCACCCCCAGAGAAGAAGCAGCATATTCCCCCCCGCGATAACCCAGGCCGGGGAGATATCGAAGACATATTTCGTCAGCAGGGCGAGGCCGGAAAGGCCTGCACCGGCAAACCGGTAGGGAATGATCAGGGCCACGAGGGAAAAACTCATGAGCACCGTGCCCAGAGTGGCCACGCAGAAGGT
>CAYZZX010000003.1:26009-64747 GCA_964483085.1 uncultured Synergistaceae bacterium | reverse complement strand
GTGAACGCATAGGATACATGCGCAGCGGCGGTGTTGCCGTCCATCGTTATCCAGTTTTTTTTCATTAAAGTACCCCCCTTGTATTTCAGGTTGAGCTGAAAAAACGAGCTCCCCCTGATTTGTTAATTAACTCAAAAAGAAAACGAAGAACATATTTCTCTTCGTTTTTTTACCCCTCTTATTGTACACCAAGCAGGGGGATTTGCAGTCTGTAGAATCCGCAAGAATTTGCCGGACCAATAAACGCTTTATTTCACCTGTTGATATTACCATAAAGTAGGAAATGGTCAATCAAGAAGAGAAAACTTCCACTCATGAGGTTAAAAAAACATCTTTTCCAAAAGACGTGAGGAGGCTGTTATAATTTGTGCGGTCAAGGTTGTTTATAAGGGGAGTTCGATTGTATGGGGAAAAATTTTGAATCTATCGTCATAGCCGAGAGGGAAAGCCTCCCGCTAGACATGAAGCTGGGAAGAAAGAAAGCCTACCTTGAGATCGGTTTTGGCAACGGAGAGTTCCTGGCCTATATGGCCCGGGAGGACCGGGAAAGCAGCTGGTGGGGAATTGAAATGTCCAGATCCTGTGTTCTTCGGGCACGGAGCCGGATTGAACGGGAGGGCTTATCGAATGCCCGTATTCTCTCTGGGGATGCCCGGTTTTTTCTTCGGAAATGCCTGGCCGGAGAGTCCCTCGACGGCATCTATATGAACTTCCCCTGTCCGTGGCCGAAGAAGCGCCATTCGAAAAACAGGGTATCCAACGGCAGCTTTCCCTCCGAAGTGGCAAGAGTACTGAAAAAGGGCGGTTTTTTCGAACTTTGCACCGATGAGGAGTGGTATGGCCTTGAGGTAAGGGAGGGAATGATTGCCCATCCTCATCTCGAAGAGACCGCATGGCAGGTGGATCCCATCCGCCCGATCCGTACGAAATATGAACGCCGATGGCTTGAAATGGGAAAGAGTATTTATCTTTCCAGGGTTGAGAAGGAAACGTGTGCTGCGGGCGGAGATCCGCACTATCCGGGGAGGGCTGAGGACGTGCATGTTCGCGTACAGCGAAAGGGACAATCCGAGAGTGTTTTGAAAGAACTTTTCGGCCGGGAGGAGAAAGACGGTACCTCCCTCTGGATTTATAAAAGAAGCTATTCCGACGAAGGGAAATGCCGTATCCTCGAAACGGTGACCATGGATGGCGATTTTGAGCAGAAATTTTTTCTTCTTATCGTTGAAGGAGAGGATGATTGCCTCGTGAAGATCGCCCCCTATTCCACCCCTTTTCTCACCCCTGCCGTAAAGGGCGCCGTTATGGCCCTCGCGGCGGAACTTGAGCGCTCCTCTGTCTGAAGGGAGAGAGCAGTGAAGGAGGTCCGTCCCACCTCGGGGAAGGTGCTTCAGGCTCTTTTCAGCATCTTCGGCGACATCCGAGGAGCTGCTTTTCTCGATCTTTTTTCGGGGACGGGAAGGGTGGCACGGATGGCCCGGGACCGGGGAGCCTGTCCGGTGGCGGCGGTAGAGATTCTGCCCGCCAGAGTACGGCAGATTCGGCCGCTTTTTCCGGATGACCCGGATTTTCTGCTCCTCACCATGGATATCAGGCGCTCTCTTGCGTACCTTAAAAGGAAAAAACGTCTTTTTGACATCATCTTCGCCGACCCTCCTTACGGGAACGGATGGCCTCCGCTCCTTGGAGAGCTTCTCTTTCCCAGGGAGGGGGGGGTACTTGCACCGGAGGGGATTGCGGTTGTGGAGCATTCCTTCCGGGAGGACCTTCCTGCCGGAGAAAATTATATCGTAGCCGATCGGCGGGAATACGGCGACACGGTCCTGACCTTTCTCAGGGGCCGGGAGAAGGGAGAAGCAGAATGAAGCGAAGCATCATTGCCGTCTATCCGGGTTCTTTCGATCCTATCACGAACGGGCACATCTATATTGCGGAGAGGGCAGCGGCCCTTTTTGACGAGCTGGTGGTGAGCGTTCTTCTCAACCCTCAGAAAAAATCCTCCTTCACGGTAGATGAACGGAAGGCCATGGCCCGGGAGGCCCTGAGCCATCTGCCGAACGTGAAGGTCAGCTCTTTTGCGGGATTGCTCGTAGATTTTCTCCGCCAGGAGCAAAGCAGAATCATCATCCGGGGTCTTCGGGCCCTCTCTGATTTCGAATACGAATTTCAGCTCGCCCTCATGAACCGGCAGCTTGCCCCGGATATCGAGACCCTCTTCATTGTGACCGAGGCCCGTTACTCCTATCTCTCGAGCCACGCCGTGAAGGAGATCTATCAGTTCGGAGGAGCAGTGCACGAGATGGTGCCCCCCGGTGTCTATCGTCGCCTTCGGGAACGCTTTCCCCTTCCCCGGAATATCACCCCATAAAGGGGCGTCTCTTTTTCTCAGACCCCGGAGCGTGTCGTTGAGCGAGGTTTTCCCACAGCTCTCCGGCCCGATGCTCGAGGAGGGCAAGCCTGCTTTCGGAGGAGTTCCCGGAGAGGGAGATTTTGCTTCTCACGGGAAGGGTGCCTGTGTCATCCATCTTTCGAAGAAGCTGCCTCCCCTTTTCATCTGCAGCGAGAGGGCGGAGATAGGATGGGCCTTCCTGCTGCAGGGCAGCGCTGTCCTGCCGGGAAATGCCCAGAAGAAAATGGATGATCTGCCGACGCACCCGCCCGGCAGGATAGCGGCCCGAAACGGCGGCGGTGATGAACTCCTCCCATGAGGCGCTTTCGGAGATGAATTTCAGCAGACGGTTTTCCATCCCCTCCGTCATGCCCGCGGACTGCTCCAGTTCCTCCCGGGGGGTCCGGGAGAGAAGTGACCGGGTAATTCTCCAGAGGGTCTCCCGGGAGAGTACCACTCGGCCAGCTTCGATGCACGGAAAGAGGACCTCCCCCCCGGCAGAGGGCATGAGAGGTTCCGCCTCTTTGAACTTGCCGTTCTCGAGAAGGCGCCGCAGAGCCGTTGCGCTGGCCAAGGGAGAACTGACCGTCTCGGCGCGGTAGCTGTCCCCCTCCCGCCGGATCGGGAGGCAGATCAGAGGATATTCCCTTATACGAACTCTTCGCATATAGGCAAGGGCCAGAGAATTGTTCGGACGGGAGACGAAGCCATCGAAGGCGGGATCGAAATCCCCCAAGGCCCGGGCCCTGGCCTTCACGTAGGAAAAACCCGATTTCATGTATTTTTTCAGAGAATCCTTGAAAGAAGAAGGTTCGTGAATTAGAATATCAAGGATTGACTCAACGGAGAAATCCGGATCCTCCATTCCGAAGGTGACGGTATCCACTACTCCGGTGGCGGCAAGAAGATCAATGCCTCCTCCTGCAAAGACTCCTGCGCTGGCGCAGGAGAAGAATACGGGAAGTTCGAGCACCAGGTTTGCTCCGGCCCGGAGAGCCATCTCCGCGCGGTCCCACTTGCTCAGGAGGGCGGGCTCGCCCCGCTGGGTAAAATAGGATGACAGCACCACGACAATACCCGAGGCTCCGGTCTGCCTGGCCGCCTCGCGGATGTGATAGACATGGCCATTGTGAAGAGGGTTGTATTCGGCGATGATGCCGATGATATTTTTTACCATAGAGACCGGCTGCCTTTCGGGAAAATATTCTTCCCCTACAATACATCCGGAAGGAGAGACCGGTCAAGAAGAGAGGACGGGGAACACAATGAAAGTTCTTGTGATCAACTGCGGCAGTTCATCCCTCAAGTACCAGCTTTTCGCCATGACCGACGAATCGGTTCTGGCAAAGGGGCTTGTGGAACGGATAGGCATTGAGGGTGCCCGGATCAAGCACACGAAAACCGGCATGGACTCAGTCATTCAGAACCGTGAAATTTCGAATCATAAAGTGGCCTTTAAGGTAGTCGTGGAGGCTCTTCTGGATGAGAAACATGGAGTTCTCAAAAGCCTGGACGAACTGGCGGCGGTAGGCCACAGAGTGGTGCACGCGGGTGAACGGTATGCCGGCTCGGTCATCATCACGCCGGACGTCATCGACGCCCTCGAGGAGTGTGTGCCCCTGGCCCCCCTCCATAATCCGCCCAACCTCATGGGAATCTACGCGGTCACGGAGGCTCTTCCGAACATCCCCCAGGTGGGAGTCTTCGATACGGCCTTTCATCAGACCATGCCCGGATACGCCTACATGTACGGCGTTCCCTACCACTATTACGAGAAGTACAAGGTCCGCCGCTACGGCTTCCACGGAACGAGCCATTTCTACGTCTCCCGCAGGGCTGCCGAACTTGTGGGCAAACCCATCGAATCTCTGAACATCATCACCTGCCACATGGGGAACGGAAGCTCCATCACCGCTGTGGAAGGTGGCAAATCCATAGATACGAGCATGGGCTTCAGCCCTCTTCCCGGCGTTATCATGGGAACGCGGAGCGGCGATGTCGACCCCCTTCTCATCTCCTACCTTTCCGACCAGGAAGCCATTGACAACAAGGCCATGAGCCATGTGCTGAACAAGGAAAGCGGTCTTCTCGGAATCTCGGGGGTGAGCAGTGACCTCCGGGATGTGGAGGAGGCGGCGGACGACGGTAACAGAAGAGCAAAACTCGCTGAGGATATGCTCTACTACGGCGTGAAGAAGTATATCGGATCCTATGCCGTTGCCATGGGGGGAGTCGATATTCTCGTCTTCACCGCAGGGATAGGCGAAAACAGCGCCCGGGCCCGGGAAGGGATCTGCAAAGGCCTCGAATGCCTGGGTGTAAAGCTTGATCTTGAGAAGAACAAGGTCAGGGGTAAAGAAGCCATCATCAGTGCCGACGACAGCGCGGTGAAGGTCATGGTCATTCCCACGGACGAAGAGCTTGTGATTGCCCGGGATACGAAAAAGCTCGCCATAGACCGCTGAAGGTATTCGGAAGGGGGGAAATTATGCTGCTCACGAAAAAACCGTCCGACTGGGTTTTTGAACTGGAAACTCCCGAGCTCGGAGAGGACACGGAAAGTACCTCCCGAATCTGGGAGAAAACAGTAGATTCCTCCCTCTCCTACGACGGTCAAATATTCTCTTTTAAGGGGCCGCTGAAGGTGTACGCAGAAGCTCAATGGGTCGACGGCGGGCTGAGCGTCGAAATTGCCGTTGAAATGCTTCTTTCGGCATCATGTTCTCGTTGTCTTGGCCCTGCGGATATTGATATTATGAACGATTTCATGTATCTTTATACATTGCGGAAGAAGGGGAGCCCTCCGGAGGATTCTGGGGAGGAGGATATTATTTTTGTCCCCGCAGATTTCTGGAAAAATACCATCGACATCGCTGATCAGGTGTGGGAAACAGTGATGGTGTCTCTTCCCCTTCATGTTATCTGTTCTCCGGATTGCAAAGGAATATGCCCTCTCTGCGGCAAGCCCCTCAGCGAAGGTGAATGCGGATGCACTCAAAACCGGACGGATCCCAGGCTCGAAAAGCTTCTCGATATGAAGATTTCAGATACTGAGGAATAGTGTAAAGGAGGGAAGTCTCAAATGGCAGTGCCAAAAAGTAGAGTATCCCATTCTCGAACCCATAAAAGAAAGTCGGAATGGATCGGTTCGCTTTCGACGCCTGAAGTCAACACCTGCCCCCATTGCGGGGAAGTGATCCTGAATTACCGCGCCTGCGGTGATTGCGGATATTACCGCGGAAGACAGGTTGTCATGACAGCAGCGGGAGCAAAAAAAGACGAAGCGTGAAGAAAGAACAGCAGGCGAAATAACGGGAGAGGGGTGACCTTCTCCCGTTATTTTTATAAGTTTTTTTCAAAAGAGTATTGACGTCGTTTCTCTCCGAGAATATACTTACCTCATCTTCAGAGCAGATACTAGTATCAGGTCCCAAATTGGAGGGAGCCTTCATAGCGTCTCAAAGGAAGAAAAACCGGCAGGTCAAACTACTGAAACTGATCGAGCAAAAGCCTCTGGCTACTGACGAGCAACTGGCCCATATACTTGAGGTCAGCGTCAGCACAATTCGGATGGACCGGGCGGTGCTCGCTCTTCCTGAGCTTCGAGAGAGAATGCGCTCCATGGCCCAGAAGGCCACGAGCAAGCTGCGCTCCCTCAAGGAAAATGAAGTGGTGGGAGATCTTCTCGAACTCGAGCCGGATAAATGGGCCCTCTCAGTTCTCCAGACCCGCAGAGAGATGGCCTTTCGTCAGACAGACATGGTGTGGGATCATTATATCTATGCTCAGGCGAGCACCATCGCCATCGCTGTAGTGGAAGCCGATCTCGTGATCATCGATTCGATGAGGGGCGAGTACAAGGGACACGCCAGAGTGGGAGACACTCTCATCGCCCGGGCCAAGGTTGGCGTTTCCAAGGAGAACAAGTACATAGTGAGCGTTCGTACACGAGTCGGAGACCAGGAAATATTCATAGGCCGCTTCATTGCTGCGGCCATTCCCGGTAAGGAAATACCCTGAGAGTGAGAGAGGTGACATCTATTTGATTCTTGCTCTGGATGCCATGGGCGGCGACCACGGTCCTGCCGAGATCTGCAAAGGGGCTGCAGCTGCCTGCGATACGTATAAAGACCTCGAGCTTATCCTTGTGGGGAAAAAAGAGGAGATCGAACCTCTCCTCGAACCCCTTCCGCAGGGTATAAGAAAGCGGCTTTCCATCGTTCATGCCGAGGAAATGATCGGGATGGACGAACACCCGACCCGGGCAATGAGAAAAAAACGGAATTCCAGCCTTCGCCTTGCCATGGAAATGGTCCGGTCAAAGGAAGCTCAGGGATGCGTCTCCGCTGGCAACACTGGAGCCATCGTGGCGGGCGGAGTGCTCGTGGCGGGAAGAATTCGGGGCATCGATCGGCCTGCCTTCGGTGTTGCGCTTCCCACCCTCAATAAGTATACTTTCCTTCTTGATGTGGGAGCCACGGTGAGAAGCAAGTCCGTTAACCTTTACCAGTTCGCCCACATGGGGAATGTTTATTCAAAGAAGATCCTCGGCGTTTCTGAGCCGCAGGTAGCTCTTCTTTCAAACGGCTCGGAGGAGATCAAGGGAGACGAGGTCATCTCCGCCGCACGGGAGTTGCTCCTGGGGAGCTCCCTCAACTACACCGGGTACGTTGAAGGGGATGACATCCCCTACAGTCGTGCCGACGTAGTGGTATGCGATGGATTCTCCGGCAATGTCATATTGAAGTTCGCTGAAGGGTTGATGACAGCTGTGGCCTCCATTTTGAAGGAGGAGGTGGGGCAGCGGATCCTGCCGAAGATGGGGATGGTCTTTATGATCCCCATGATGAAGGATCTCTGGTCTCGCTTCAACTATGAAAAACATGGCGGAACACCCCTTCTGGGAGTGAACGGCGTCGTTGTAAAAGCCCACGGCAGGTCGAAGGCACCTGCCATCACCAGTGCCCTCTCTGTGGCCCGTAATTTCGCCCTCCAGAAAGGCGTAGAGCTTATTCAGGAAGAGTTGGAGTGAAGGAGGTTTATAGAATGGCTTTTTTTCAGGGAATACCGGTTTCCCTATGGGGAAGCGGCATGTACGTTCCAGAGAGGATTCTTACAAACGATGATCTTTCGAAGCTCGTGGAGACAAGCGACGAGTGGATTCGCGATCGTACCGGTATTCAGCGCCGCCATATTGCCGCTGAAGGAGAACTGACGAGTACTATCGCTGAAAAGGCCGCCCGGGCCGCCCTTGATGACGCCGGAGTGGACCCCTCCGAACTGGATATGATCATTGTGGCCACGAACAGCCCGGACACCCTCTTCCCGGGAGTCGGCCCCAAGGTACAGGGACTACTCGGTGCACTGAACGCCGGAGCCTTCGACGTTCAGTCGGGGTGCACGAGCGGCGTCTACGCCATGGCAGTCGCCGCCGGAGGGATTGCTTCCGGCCTGTGGAAGCGGGTGCTTGTCATCGGAGCTGAGGTCCTCTCTCCTCTCATCGACTGGACGGACCGGAACACCTGCGTACTCTTCGGAGACGGTGCGGGAGCGGTCGTCCTCGGCCCGTCCCGGGAGGGTGAGGGAAGATTTCTCTCATCTGAGCTGCGGTGCGACGGAACAAAACACGAGCAGATCACCCTGCCGGGTGGAGTGGTGGAGCATCCTGCGAGCTGTGAAACTGTGAAAAATAATCTTCACTACGTCGCCATGAAGGGGAACGATGTCTTCAAGTTCGTGAACAGGACAATCCCCCCCTTCCTCCGGAGCTATTGCGAGGCGTCGGGGCTTTCTCCCGAGGATATCGACTGGTGGTTCTTTCACCAGGCCAACCAGAGGATCATCGAGCGGTCGGCGGAGCGCCTGGGCATCTCTCCGGATAAGGTGATCCTGAATATCGCTGAATATGGAAATACTTCAGCGGCGTCTCTCTTTATCGCCCTTTCTGAATTCTTGAGGGATAAACGGCTCCGGAAGGGAGAAAAACTTCTCTTCACCGCTTTTGGAGCCGGCATGACATACGGAGGTATTATATATGAAGCATGACACGGCATTTTCCTTCGGGGAAAACCGCATAACCCGTCTTTTTGGATGCACCTATCCGCTTGTGCAGGGGGGGATGGCCTGGGTGGCCGATGCCGAGCTGGCAGCGGCAGTGAGCAACGGCGGAGGACTCGGCATCATCGCCGCTTCAAGTATGCCCCCCGAACTGCTTGAGGAACAGATTCTCAAGGTGCGAAGACTTACGGACAAACCCTTCGGCCTGAACATCATGCTCCTTTCCCCCACGGTGGATGATGTCATCTCTCTTGCGGCAAAGCATCGCGTGCCGATTGTGACGACAGGAGCGGGAAGTCCCGGAAGGGTCATCGACCGTCTCAAACCTCTCGGAACGGTCATCGTCCCCGTCATCGCCTCCGTCGCTCAGGCGCGGCGAGTGGAGAAGCAGGGAGCTGACGCTGTCGTAGCGGAGGGAATGGAGGCCGGCGGGCATATTGGTGAGCTGACCACTATGGTGATGATCCCCCAGGTGGTTGATTCGGTGAAAATTCCCGTTATCGCCGCAGGAGGGATCGCGGACGGACGAGGAGTGGCTGCGGCCTTTGCCCTCGGAGCGGAGGGCGTTCAAGTGGGAACGAGGTTCATCTGCTGCGAGGAATCCACAGTGCACCCGGCCTACAAGCAGGCCGTTCTCGCCGCGAGGGACCGGAGCAACTCCGTCACTGGCCGTTCCACCGGGCATCCCGTCCGCTGTCTGAAGAATAAGCTCACCGGAAAATTCGAGGAGCTCGAAAAGCAGAATGCCTCTATAGAAGAAATCGAACGTCTTGGAGCGGGACGGCTTCGGGCCGCTGTGGTTGACGGAGATGTGGAGTGGGGGTCGATGATGGCTGGCCAGTCCGCAGCCCTCGTGAAGGAAATTCTTCCAGCCGGCGTGATTATCTCGGAGATGTTTGCCTCTGCCTGCAAAATCAGCCGCGATCTGGCGGAAAGTCCTCTTGTACGCTGTCCGGCCGGAGAGAAAGTCTCAGAATGATCTACTCGCTGGTTTTCCCCGGTCAGGGGTCGCAGGAGGTAGGCATGGGAAAGGACCTGGCGGACGCCTTTCCCGCAGCGGCGGAGGTTTTTTCGAGGGTGGACGACGCTCTCTCCTTTCCCCTTTCCCGGACGATCTTTGACGGGCCGGAGGAGGATCTGAAGCGGACCGCCCTGACTCAGCCCGCACTGCTTGCCACAAGCATTGCCTGTTTCGAGGTACTGAAAGAAAGAGCTGGAGAACCCCTGCTCCCTCATTTTCTCGCAGGGCACAGCCTCGGAGAATATACGGCCCTTGTTGCCGGAGGTGCCCTCTCCCTTGAAGACGGCGCCCGGCTCGTTCATCTGAGGGGAAGGCTCATGCAGGAGGCCGTTCCCGAGGGGAAGGGAGCCATGGCCGCCATCCTCGGTCTCGATCCCTCGGTGGTGGAGGAGATATGCCGGGAGGGCGCTCCTTCGGGGGAATGCCAGCCCGCTAACTTCAACTCTCCGGGACAGGTGGTCGTCTCCGGCGAGACGGATTTCGTGAAGGGCGTCATGGCACTGGCAAAAGAGCGGGGAGCGAAAAGAGTTGTTCCTCTCAACGTCAGCGCACCCTTTCACAGCAGACAGATGCGCCCTGTGGCCGACAAACTTCTGGAGGCTTTCGGGGAATGTTCATGGAAGAACCCCTCAACCCCTATTGTGTCCAACGCATGGGCGAAGCCGGTCTCGGCTGTGGAGGAGATTCAGCGGGCCCTTTTCGACCAGACATTTCACCCGGTTCTCTGGTGTGATTCAGTCTGTTTCATGGCAGACAGAGGAGTGCAGGGTTTTCTCGAAATAGGTCCCGGAACTGTTCTCGCAGGTATTGTGAAGAAGTGCCGTAAAGGCCTTGCAGTCCGCTCTTTCGGGAGACTTGAAGAGATCGAATCCGCACTGTCCTTTCTGAAGGGAGAGTCGTCCAATGACTGACAGGAAAATCGCTCTCGTCACCGGCGGAGGAAGAGGCATCGGCAGGGCGATCGCTCTTGTACTGGCTGAACGGGGTTTTGCCCTCGCGGTCAATTACAGCAAGAGCGAGAAGGCTGCCCATGAAGTCTGCGGCATCATCCGGGAGAGGGGAGGCGAAGCTCTGCCCTTTCAGGGAGATGTCTCGAAAGGCGAAGAGGTCAAAAAGCTCTTCGCTGCCGTACAGAAAGAGCTGGGCTCACCGTCCGTGCTCGTGAACAATGCGGGCATAACCCGGGACGGCCTGATTCTTCGAATGAAGGATGAAGATTGGCATTCAGTGCTGGAGGCCAACCTCTCCTCGGTGTATTATTGCACCAGGGAGGCTCTCCGGAGCATGGTCAGAGCGAAGTGGGGCAGGATCATAAACCTCGCCTCCGTTGTTGCCATAATCGGAAATCCCGGCCAGGCAAACTACTGCGCATCAAAGGCCGGAGTCATCGGGCTGACGAAATCCGTCGCCCGGGAGTACGCCGCCCGGGGCATTACCGCAAACGCCATTGCTCCCGGCTTCATTTCATCCGATATGACCGATTCCCTCCCTGTCGAGGCACGGGAGGCGTTGATGAGACAGATTCCCGCCGGAAGGCCGGGAAACCCCGAGGATGTAGCGGAAGTGGCGGGGTTTCTCGCTTCCCCGGAAGCGTCATATATAACGGGACAAGTCATTGCCGTAGACGGCGGCATGACCATGTGTTAAAAAGAGAACTGGAAGGGGGTGAACATGAATGAAAAAAGAGGAAATGCTTTCCCGGTTGAAGGAGATTATCATCGACAGACTTGACGTCGAGGAGGACCAGATCGTTCCCGAAGCTTCTTTTGTGGAGGATCTTGGAGCAGACTCCCTTGATATCGTTGAACTTATCATGGGAATCGAAGAAGAATTTGACATTGAAATTCCCGACGAGGACGCTGAAAAGCTGACTACAGTCGGAGAAGCCATGAATTACACTCTGGGCAAACTCGGCGTAGACGAGTAACCCTTTGAAACAGGGAATTCCGGAGCGGAAATGCTGCTGATTTCCGTTTCCGGAATTCCAATAAGAGGCATGAATTCGGCCCTCGCAGCGGAGGAGTGAAGCGTAGTGAGAAGGGTTGTCATTACAGGACTTGGAGTAGCTAGTCCAATCGCCATGGGAAAAGAAAATTACTGGCAGGCTCTGAAAGAAGGAAAAAACGGTGTCGGTGCTCTCACCACTTTTGATGTGAGCGACTGTCCCGTTCCTATTGGAGCTGAAATCAAGGATTTCGATCCTGTCAGATGGATGGACGGTAAAGAAGCAAAACGCTCCGACAGAGTAATTCAGTTCGCTGTCGCGGCGGCCGATCTTGCGGTTGAGGACGCGAAACTTGATACCGCAGCTCTGGATCCCCATAAATTTGGAGTCTACATAGGAAGCGGTCAGGGCGGCATCGAGACCACTTTTAATAATTTCAAGACAATGATGGAGAAAGGACCGAAACGGGTGAGCCCCTTCTTCATTCCCATGATGATCAGCAACATGTCCACAGCCTATGTGGCCATCAAGCACAACGCCAAGGGGCCCAACATCTGTGTCGTTACGGCCTGCGCCACATCGGTGCATAGTATGGGTGAGGCCTATCACACAATTATACGGGACGACGCTGATGTGATCCTTGCGGGTGGCACAGAAGCAGCCCTGCGGAGTATAAGCATCGCCGGGTTTGCGGCCATGAAGGCCCTGTCCACTCGGATCAGCGAACCGGAAAAAGCGTCTCGCCCCTTCGACGTGGACCGGGACGGTTTTGTCATGGGCGAGGGAGCGGGTGTGCTTGTCCTCGAGGAACTCGAACACGCAAAAGCGCGGGGAGCTCATATCTACGCTGAACTCGTAGGCTACGGAACAACCTGTGATGCAAGCCATATCACTGCCCCCGACCCGAATGGAGAAGGTGCCTCCAGAGCCATGAGAAAGGCAATGCATTCGGCGAAATGGCTCCCCGAAGATGTGGAGTATGTAAATGCACACGGAACTTCGACGGTGCTCAACGACAAGATGGAATCCCTGGCTATCAGAAATGTGCTCGGAGAGCATACCGATAACGTCTGGGTGAACTCAACAAAGTCAATGATCGGCCACTGCCTCGGCGCAGCGGGAGCTCTCGAGACTATTGCCGCGTTGCAGTCCATCGAGGAGGGAATCATCCACCCCACGATCAACCTCGACAACCTCGACCCGGAATGCCCCGTCAGGGTGGTGGGCCCCAAGGCAATCGAACAGAAGGTATCCCGGCTGCTTATCAACAGCTTTGGTTTCGGAGGGCACAACGGAGTGCTCGCCTTTCAGAAATTTGAGGGATAAGGTACCCACCTTCCCATGACCTGCAGCGAAGAATACACTCGGTGGTTTACCGGCGAGCTGCGAAAACTTCAGGAACGGGTCGGGTATTTTTTTACCGATCCGTTTCTGCTCGAAAAGGCACTCACTCATTCCTCCTATGCCTACGAGCACGGCATCGCTCTTGCGAACGAACGGCTTGAGTTTCTCGGCGACGCCGTCCTTCAACTCTGCGTCTCTCACAGCCTGTTTTCGGAATTTCCCGAATGGGACGAAGGAGCGCTTTCGCAAAGGAGAGCCTCCCTTGTGTGCGGCAGTGCACTTCTTGCATGGGGGCAGGCCATGGGGGTCTGCGTTCTTCTGAAAAAAGGAAAGGGGATGGCCCGGAATGATGAGAGCGGCTCTATCTGCGCGGACGCAGCAGAGGCGCTGATCGGCGCTATTTTTCTTGACGGAGGGTACGAAGGGGTTTCCCGGACAATATCGGCCTACCTCTCCTTTCAGAACTCCCGCCTTGTCTTCTCTGAAGAGGAGGATGACCCGAAATCAAGACTTCAGAGAGCCTGCCAGGAGCATAGACTCGGGCTTCCGGCCTACGAGACCGTAGCTGTGGAGGGCCCGTCCCACGCTCCTTTCTTCACCGTGCGAATTCTTCTTTCAGGAGAGACTGCGGGAGAGGGTACAGGCCAGTCCCGGAAGTCCGCCGAGTTTGCCGCCGCGGAGAAGGGGCTGCAGTTTCTTTCCCGAAAGGAAAATGCTCTGTGAATACAAAACGTCTTTATGTCCTCTCCATCCTTTTCTCTTTTATCTTTTCCCTTTATTCTCCGAAGGCCGAGGCTCTTGAAATTATGGCGACCTCTCCCTGGATGACCATGATCACCCGATTCATCGGAGGGGTCTACGTCACCGTAAAGCCGATCTCTTTATGGAATAACGAGGGGAAGAGTGTGCGGAAAATCCCCCTGTCATCAATCAAAAAAGACGCATCAATCCTCGCCCTCGATGAAAAAGAGGCCTCTGCCCTCGGTTTGAAGAAAGAGAGCCGCCCGAATCTCTTTCTTCTCTATGGCAAGGTACCTTTCGACACAGCGAGGATGGACTACCATATGGCGGACCCCTCCGTCCTTCCCTTTGTTGCCCAGAGGGTTTTGACCGGGCTTTCCAGCTTCGATCCGGGGAATTACCCCTATTTTCAACGGCGCCTTTCTGAATTTCAGACAAGACTGGACAGCACAGTCCTCGTGGGAAGACAGCTTCTGAAGGGATATCCGGTGTTCGATCTCACGGAAGGGGCAACGCCTCTTTTTGTGGCCGCAGGATGTCGTCTCCTTCCGGAAAATCCCGCACTCCGGAAGGCCTGGGAAAGAGGAGAGGACATCGAAGGGCTTCTTCGGGAGGTAAAGACCGCTCTCGATAAAAAGATTCCCGTTATTTTGGACAGTGCATCGGCGAAACCAATTTTCGATGCGCTGAAAGAAGACAAAAACGTCCTCTTTCTTTCAAGGCCAGATCCTGAACAGGATCTTCTTCTTTTTTTTCATGATCATTATTTGCTTTTCTGGAACCGCCTTGCTCCCTACAGGCAGCGTCACGGCGTGCCTCAGCGCTGAACCAGAGGCTCAACTGGTGGAAGGACTTTGAATCAGATGTGCAGTCTGCGAGGAGAGAAGGCGAGGAGCGTCGCGCTGAGCAGAATGGCGCTGAGAAGGTAAAAGGGAAATCCTGTGCGGGTCATATCGAGAAGCATCCCCGTAAGCACAGGGCCGATAGTCATACCCACGCTGAAGGAGATGTTGAAAAGCCCCATGATTCTCCCCGAACCGTAGAGATTTCCCCTGGATGCCGCAATGGCGGCCAGAGACGGAGTTGCGAAGGCGTGACCGACGCCGAAGGCGACGCTGGCCAGGGCGAGACTCACTGGAGTCGTCAGGTTTGGAAGCCCGATAAGGGTGACCGCAGATATGAGCCCTCCCGCGAGGATCATCTTCCGCTTGGGGAATCTGTCCGCCATTCTTCCGGAGAAACGCTGCAGAAGGCCCGTGGCCAGGGAGTTCAGTGAGACGACGAAACCGATCTGCATGAAGGAAAGATTGAATCCCGAGGCGAAAAGGGGTATGACCATCACGAGCACTCCCCGGCACATGGCAGAGGCAAATTGAAAGAAAAAGACCCTCATCATCTCACGGTCAAGAAGTATAGCTGAAAAAGCCCCTCCCATGCTGGTGGAAATCGACGATCCGGAGGATATTTTCCAGGGGAGCCAGAGAAAGACAAAGGTCATCGAAAGAAGCGTGAGAGCTGTCATGCCGTAGAAGGGAGCCATGAGCCCGAAGTTTTCGGCAAGGAGGCCACTGAGCAGCGGACCGCACCCCACGCCGAGAAATTGGGCACCCTGAAGGGTGCCGAAGAAAGCCCCCTGCTCTCCCTCTGGTGCGATATCGGTTGCTATCGCCATGGTTATGGGAACGACCATGGCGGATCCGAGGCCATGGCCCATCCTGATCAGGATCAATGAAGCCGTTGAATTGGCAAAGGTGTAGGAGACTGACGCCGCGGCATAAAATGCCAGCCCTCCCAGCAGGAGCCTCTTTTTATCCATGTGTTCGGCGAGCTCGCCTGAGACGATCATGCCTCCTGAACGGGAGAGGGAGAATGCACCGATGATCATTCCAAGGGCAAATCCGCTCGCTCCGAGATTTTGCGCATAAAGGGGCAGAATGGGAGATATTATTCCCATTCCGAGCATGGCGCAGAACATGGCAAGACTGAGAACAATGAGTATTCTGCGAGATAATACGTTAGCAACGGGCAAAAGAACAACTCCAGACTTTTCTAAAATTACATTCATATGATTTGGTTATTCCAAAACATGGAAGATCATACTATACTTTGTCTACAATCTCAACGCTTCCTACGGTTCCTGAATCCGCAGCTTCATGGGACAACGTAGATAAACAAGATTCAGAAGGCTGGGAAGATGTTGTGACCTCGGGACGCTCTCATTCCACTACGTGGAATTTTTTCGGCTCCAAAAGGCTTGACAAAGCACCCTGAGCAGAATATCATCTTTCCCAACTTCACCCGCATCGAAAGGAGGTCTCCGCACTATGTCTCAAGCGAAAGATAGAGTTCCATTTGCTCTGCACGCATGTGCAATGATGATGGCTAGCGGTGACCCTCCTGAGGCGGTTAGCGCTTAGTCTTACGTGCGCGGACAGTTTCAGCCGGGGGTCTTCGAAAGCAACATTTCGAAGACCCCCGGCTTTTTATTACCACATATCATAAGGAGGAAATGACAATGGCATTTCAGGAGTTCTGCATCAACCAGCAGGTGTTCGAGGAGATCAACGAGTATTTGGGAGATCCGAAGAATCCGGCGCTGGCCGACCTCAGAAGAGTGGTCGCAAAGTACGGCACGGTCAGCGATATCAACGAACGGGCACGCCATGCAGGGAAGGTGGAGTCACTCGTAAAAAAACTGGAGCGGATGAACTCACCCTTTGTGAAGGATCTTGAATGGATTGCCTCCGTTCGAGATGAAGGAAAGTTCATATCTCTTTCCGATTACCGCGCGCGCGTCAATCCCGGGCGGCCCGCATGGGAGTACGATCTTTCCATAGCTCCGACGCTGGAGATCAGCGCCCTGCAGTACTTCCCCTGGCTTCTCGCCGAAGTACGTACCTCCCTCGAAAAGGAGGAAATTCTTCCCGGCCGCTTTATCCGCGTGCGGAAGATGAAGGAGCAGGAGGCCGACGGAGGAGACCTCCCTGCCGTCCGCGCTGCGGTCAAGATACTGGGTGCTACATGTGTGGAGACCCTCGACACCAAGGGCGTCGATGGCTCCAACGTCCACCTCGGTGGCCCCGCCACTATCACCGGTTACTTCGGCGGAATCGGGCAGCCGAACAGCCACCCGCTCCAGTGGGTGGACGAGGCGCTCTACTACTACACGAACTACGGTGTGGACGAGGTGCTCAACATCAATCCGGGAACGGTTTTTCTCGGGTATCTCCTCTACCGCATGGGCGTCGACATCCGCTTCAAGATTTCAGTCTTCATGGGTAACGATAACCCCTACGCCGTCCTTTGGACACTCCTTGCCGCCCGCATGTTCGCCCGGGGTGATGGCAGCACTCCTCTGGCGGGGATCAACCTCTCCAACTCCATTGACGATGCACACATCGCCAAGGCTGCAGCCATCCGAAGGGATCTTGGCCTTGAGGATCAGATCCGCATTGAACACCATATTACCGAGACGTGGAAGAGCATCGTGCGCCAGCCGTATAACCGCAGGGAGGGGCTTATTGAGCTTGCCCGAACCGTCCCCAATATTTCCGCCAAGCACGAGGGGGGCAACCCTGAAGATGAGCAGACGCTCGCCCATCCGTCAGACCTCCTCGACTACTTCCGCGAGAAGAAGGAGATCGAATCTTCCGGCGCCATGGACGCGCTGACCCTCAACTATCTGATGAAGCACAAGGCCGTCAATTCGACGGCTGAGGCCCTGACCAAAGCCGGGCTCACCTTTGTAGCGGCGGGGGCACACCGTTTGTAGAGAGACACTTGAAGGCATGAAGGTTTTTCGCCCCTGGTAGTCGCCGGATTTTCCTCGAGGGCTGGACCACCTGCTGGTATGTTTCTACTTGTCAGCCGCCAAGAGGGCTTTTTTAATAGGCCTCGGAATCTTTCGATTCTTCTCCGTCAGTATGCTCCTTCTCTTCCGGGGTTGCATGAACCACGTCGGCGGCGTAAAAGGAACGGAGTCCGTCATCGGTCGAAATCTCCAGCTCTCCGCTCTCTCCGATGGCCTCGGCCCTCCCGGCGATGGTTTCGTCTTCCGTCATTATGAATATATGCCGACCCAGAGTGGAGCAGGATCGACGGTATTCTTCGAGAAGAGAAGTTCCGCCGTCCTGCTCCAGAACCTCTGTAAGGCGCAAGAAATATGTGCAAATCTCTGCGGCGAGCCGGCCCCGATGGATCGTTCCGGCGAGGGGTTCAAGGGCACAGGCCTTGCTCTGCCCTTCTTCCCTCGCTTCTTCGGGAGGGAGGGAGATGTTGATCCCTATTCCCGTAGTGCAGTCCTTCACCCCTTCGGAATCGCTAGAGGCCTCCGAAAGAATTCCGCAGATTTTACGATCTCCCCAGAGGAGGTCGTTGGGCCATTTAAGGGACAAGGAAACTCCATAGAGCTCTGCAACGGCTTGCCTCACTGCAAGTCCTGCCGCAAGGTTGACGAGCTGGAGCCGGCCGGGACCCAGCCGTGGACGAAAAAATACAGAAAGAAAGAGCCCCTGTCCTTTCAGGGAGATCCAACGTCTATCCCGCCGCCCCCGGCCTCTCGTCTGTTCGTCTGCAAGGACGAGAAGACGAGAGGCACCGCTGGAGCGGCCCAGTTCCTTCGCCTTCTCCTGAGTGGAGGAGAGGGAGGAGAAAAAATAGACCCCTCCTTCAAAGGAGCAGGATGGAGAACAGGAGGCACCCGTAAGAGAAGGGGAGAGATCGTTTGCCGGAAGTTCCTGCAGGATGTACCCTTTTTGTGGAAGGGAGAGGATGGAGAACCCCTCATCCCGAAGGGATTGCACGGCCTTCCACACCCCCTGGCGTGAGATGGAGAGCTGACGGCTTACCTCTCCGCCTGAGAGGACAGCTTCCGGATTATCTAAAAAGAGACGGCAGAGTTCGACTGTGGACCGACGGGCTTTTTGCATTTAATCCCCAGCTTTCTATTGGATGTTCAGGTAGATGATATAATTAAAATTCGTTCCATACAATCGTATCGGAGGGGTAGAAAATGACTTTTATACCGAATTCTACTGTTTTGGAGGAACTTCGGGTCCTGAAGCAGGACCTGCAGGACAGTCTTTGACCCGGCTTCAATAGAGAGCAGAAAGAAAAAACTTGAAGAGACCGCTTCGGCGACTGATTTCTGGAACAGCCCGGACAGCCACGAGGTTACGAGGGAGCTGGCACAGCTCAGCCGGAAGCTTGCCCAGTGGGAAGCCACCGAGAAGAATTTTCAGGAGATCGCCATTCTTGATGAGATGCTTTCGGAGGAGGAGGACGACGAGCTTCAAAAAGAGTTTAATAAACGAGCCTCCGATCTGCAAAAAGCCCTGGAAAAAGAACAGCTTCTCCTTCTTCTCTCTGAAGAATACGACAGTAACAATGCAATCCTCACCGTGCACGCCGGATCGGGAGGGCATGACTCCCAGGATTGGGCGGAAATGCTGCTCCGTCTGTATCTCCGATGGGCGGAGAGGGAGGATTTCAAGGTGAGTATTCTTGAGATGCTCCAGGATGAGGAGGCGGGAATAAAAAATGCCACTGTGCTTGTGCAGGGAGAATTCGCCTACGGATATCTCAAGTCCGAGAAGGGTGTTCACCGTCTTGTCCGTATCTCCCCCTTCGATTCCGCGAAGAGGCGCCATACGAGCTTCGCTTCCGTAGATGTCGCTCCGGAGCTTCCCGATGACGTGGAGATCGAAATCCGTCCTGAAGACCTCCGGGTGGATACCTATCGTTCAAGCGGCGCGGGAGGCCAGCATGTCAACAAAACTGACTCGGCAGTACGAATAACCCATATTCCTTCGGGGATCGTTGTGGCCTGTCAGAACGAACGGTCGCAGCACATGAACCGTCAGGTTGCCATGAAGGTGCTTCGAAGCCAGCTTTTCGAGAAGGCCTGGGAGGAAAGGCAGCAGGAGCTGCTTGATCTCCGGGGAGAACAAAAGGAGAGCACCTGGGGCAGCCAGATACGAAGCTATGTGCTCCACCCCTACACTCTTGCCAAGGATCACAGAACCGGCTGCGAGATCGGTAATATACAGGGAGTGCTCGACGGAGACATCGACGAATTCATCATGAGCTATCTTCGATGGAAACGGCAGAAATGAAAGTAAAACGCACGGAAATTTCAGAATGAAAGGATCGCCTGCATGAAAATTCTTCGCCGAGTCCTCTTAGGATTTGCTGCTCTTCTGGTTGTTTTTGCCCATACGGGATATTCCGCTCCCTTTACCCCGGAGGAAGCGGTACTTTCTACAACAGCTCTTCGTCCGGGAATGAAGGGGTACGCCCTCACCGTTGTCTCCGCAAGGAATATCATCCGTTTCCCTGTGCAGATTGTGAGCGTAGTTCCACAGAAAGGGTCGCCTCGCAATCTCATCCTCGTCAAAGCCTCTGGTCCGGTCATCGAAAAAACCGGAGGCATTGCCGCCGGAATGAGCGGCAGCCCCGTGTATATTAACGGAAAGCTCATCGGGGCCATCGGCTACGGATGGAACTTCAGCGACCACACTCTCGGCCTTGTCACCCCCTACGAAGATATGGCCTCCATTTGGAACTGGCCTGAAAAGCGGGTACAGCTTCCCACTCTTCCGTCTCTGCGCAAAGAGGAAGAACAGAGGGATCTTGAGGAGAAGGAGCGGGAGCAGAAAGAGAAGGAGCAAAAAGAGCAGAGAGATCAAAAGGGCGAAGAAAATGACTCTTCCGATGAAAAGGAAGAAGTGGGGGAAGACGTTCAGCCCGAAAAAGACGGTGTCGAATCGGAAACTGAAGAGTCTGCTCCCTCTCTGCTCCTCAAAAAAGAGCGGGCAGCCCTTTTTGTGGACGGCATTAGTTCCCGGAGCGCCCGAACCATCTCCGCCCTTGTGGGTCAAAGAAGCATAGTACCCGGAGGAAGTTCCGCAGGAGATGTTCCCATAGAGATGAACGCCAGCCTTCTTCCGGGAGAGGCCATTACCGTCCTTCTCGCCTGGGGAGACGTCTCTATCGGCTCTACGGGTACTGTCACAGCCGTGGGAAAGGACGGACGCTTCATCGGTTTTGGTCATCCCTTCCTCGGGCGCGGGGCGGTGAATTTCCCCGTGGCCAAATCTCATATTCACAGCGTGATACCGAGCTTAGAATCTCCTTTCAAGATAGGAAGCCCCCTCAAGATAATCGGAACCGTCACTCAGGACCGCGCTGAAGGAATAGGGGGAAGAATCGGCTATTTCACTCCTTCCTTCAGGGGGACTCTTGATTTTACTGATTCCGACAGGGACTTTCAGCAGAGAAAAGGGTTTTCCATGGTTCCGGACCAATTCATGGGGGCAAAGCTGGCATCGACAATTTACATGGGCCTTCTTGACGAACTCTGGGGACGGACCGGTCAGGGATCGGCCACGGTTACCCTTACTCTTGAGGGCAGAGGGCTCGGTACCGGGTGGAAGAGGACGAACATGTTCTTCTCATCTGCCGATATCTCCGCCCGTGCCCTTCAAGAAACGGCTGAACTTCTTGATATCGTCCTCCTTAATCCCTTCGCTGAGGTCTATCCTCTCGGAGTCTCTCTCGCGGTGAGCGTAACGGAAGAACCGAGGGTTATGTACATCGAAGGGCTTTCGGTCAAAAAAGACACCTACGCGCCGGGAGAAAAAATTGACGTGGAAGTCCTTCTTCGTCCCTACCGGAAAAAACAGGTGAAGAAGAATTTTCAGATCACCGTTCCCTCCGATGCCGGTGAGTACTGCGAGATCCTTATCAGAGGAGGGGGGATTGAGCCCCTTGATCAGACAGCGCTGAACCAGGGGTGGAAAACCATCGGTACCTTCAGACAGATGTTCACTGAGCTGTCGGCCCTCGAGACGGGGGACGAGCTTATTTTGGAGTTCAATTACGACAGCGTCGGAAAAAAAGCGCCGGGAAAAGATCGAAAGGATAGCGGAGATCCGGTCTCAAAGGAAGAGCAGGAACTTCTCAGCGAACGGAAAGCCCGCCGGCTGAAGGATGGAACCCTCCAGATCTTCAAATCAGAATTCGTCGTGGACGGGCTGTTGCGGAAGATTATCACGGTAAAACCCTCGGGGGATAAGAAATTCTCCGCAGACGAAGAATCGGGAGAGTAGGGGTTGTTCATCACTTTTGAGGGAATCGACGGGTGCGGCAAATCGACCCAGGCCCGCCTGCTGACGGAGAAACTGCTCACTGCCCGGGGCGGAGATTCCGTGATATGGACCAAGGAACCCGGAGGATGGCCCGGCGGGGATTCTTTGAGGCAGGTCCTTCTCGCAGGAAGTCTGTGCCACCCGCTGACGGAGCTTTTTCTTTTTCTTGCTGACCGGTGCGAGCATGTGAAGCAGGTTATCCTGCCGGCTCTTGCGGCTGGGAAAATTGTGGTGTGCGAGCGATACAACGATTCAACCATAGCCTACCAGCGAGGCGGACGGGGGATCGACGGAGAAAGAATAGAATCTCTCTTCTCCTGGGCATCCTTTCCATCACCGGACATTACCTTCTGGATTGATCTGCCGGCGGAGAAAGCCTATGATAGGATGGTGTCCCGGGGTACTCCCCCGGACCGCCTCGAAGCGGAGGGGCTTCCCTTTCTTTCGCGGGTCCGTGAGGAGTTTCGTATCCTGGCGAAAAAATATCCTGACAGGATCCTGCCTGTGGACGGGGATAAGGAGGCAGACCTCATAGCCTCTGATATCTATTTGAAAGTGGAGGAGTATTTCATCCGGTGAGGGTCAAAAAGAGCGGCGATGGAAAGGTAGGCAGAGGGAATTCAGACAGACTGTCCAAAAGAGGGGCATTTTCAGGATCCGTGGAGGAGGTTTCTTCACAGCCTTTCCTCCTCTCTCTGGCAGACGCCGAAGCAAAGGAACTTGCGGAAAGACTGAACTCTCTGGGCGAAAAGCTCTCCCGTTTTCCCACGGAAGGTCTTCTCCTTCAGTACCGAACCCTCGTCAAAGAGCTTCTCCGGCGAGCCGTGGGGGGGATGAAGCTCCGGAGGGACATGAAATGGCGGCGAACAGACCGCAATCTCTACGTGACTGTCGAGAAAGTGGAGTCGGCGCTGGTCGAACTTGAGGATATCTTCCTGCGGGAAGGAGAACGGACGAAAATGCTTCAGCTCATGGAGGAAATCAAGGGATGCCTTCTCTCAATTCTGCTCTAGCGGAATCTGAGGCCTGGAAAAGGCTTCGGGGGCTTGCTGAAGAAGGCCTTTTTCCCCAGTGCGCCGCTCTCTGCGCTCCTCCAGAGCTTCATAAGGCCCTCGGAGTTGCGGTTGCCCGCCTTCTGCTCTGCAGCAGCGGAACGGGGAAAGATGGCTGTTCCTCCTGTGCCGGTTGGGTAGGAGAGGAGCATCCCGACCTCCTGAAGGCCGGATCGGAGGGGGCAGCACCCAACATCGCACAATGCCGGGAGCTCATTCTTTCCATGGCCTATCGTCCCGTAGCGGCCTCAAGGAGAGTCGCCCTTGTGTATTCCGCAGACACACTCCTTCTTCCGGCCGCAAACAGCCTTTTGAAGCTGGCGGAAGAACCGCCGGGCTATGGTGTTCTCCTCTTTCTCCTCTCCGACGAAGCGCTTCTTCTCCCCACGCTGCGGAGCCGGTCGTGGTTGCTTCCCTTTCGGATTCCGGCGGAAGAGAAGATGGAGCCGCCGCCGGAGACGGAGAGTGAATGGGCGGAATGGCTTGCCCTTGTTTCAACCGCTGAACTTCCCGATCTACTGAGCCAGTTCGGCCCATGGATACGCTATGAACTTCACCGAAACGCCTTCGAAAGAGCGGGCACCATTGACCGCCTGAGGGTCATCCTCGAGACGAAGCGCCTTTCCAGAACTATGGCTCTTGATTTGACAGTGCTTGCTCTCAAGGAGGGGATTGTTTTTGAGCATCTGTTTGGCAATCTTTGGTAAACCCCGATATCTCGGGTTGATGACAGTGGAAGACCCCATACCCCCCAAGGGGGCGTGGCTTGCCGTGGAAACTATGAGAGGGATCGAAATGGCGCTCATCGGAGGCCCCCTCTCGAAGGAACAGGAGGAGCGATACCGTTCTTCCTGCGGCGATGATTCATCCGACGGCCAGGTCAAGGGCGGTGAACCCTCCCTGCAGGAGATCACATTTCTCCGGTCCGCCACCGATGAAGATCATAAGGCCGCGACGGAAGCGAGAGAAGAGGAGAACGATATCCTCCTTCGCGCCAGAACCTTGCTTCGTAATCATAAAATATCCATGAAGCTTGTGGATGTGGAGTTCCTTCTCGACCGGAAAAAACTCTTCTTTTATTTCACCTCGGAACAGCGGGTGGATTTCCGGGCGTACGTCCGGGACCTCGCGAAGGAATTCAAAACCCGGATCGAACTTCGCCAGATAGGCGTTCGGGATGAAGCCAAGACGGTCAAGGGGCTCGCCCCCTGCGGACAGCGGTGCTGCTGCAGCTACTGGCTTCACAAGTTCAACCCCATCTGCATAAAAATGGTGAAGGAACAGAATCTCGCCCTGAATCCGACGAAAATATCCGGGATCTGCGGCAGACTCATGTGCTGTATGTCCTTTGAACATCACATGTATGCCTCTTTGTGGAAAACCCTTCCAAATCCAGGGTCGAAGATACGAACCAACAGCGGCACCTACATGATCGACGGAGTGGATCTTTCTACGGAGTCCGTGAGAGTGCGCTGCCCTGACGGGAGAAATATTCTCGTGAAGACCGGAGATTTTGCCAGGTTCCGGGATACCGTGACTGAAGGAAAACCCTGGGAAGATGAAGGGGAAAAAAAGGAAAAGAAAAACGCTCCCGATGGCGGCACACGAGCCCGCAGATCTCCTTCAGGAGAAGTCGGCAGTTCCTTCGAAAAGACCGATGGAGAGAAAAAAGGTCCCCGTCCCGAGAAAAAGCGGCAGGAACAGGCCGGGAGCAAGACAGAGTCTCCTGAAAAAGCGAAGTCCGAAGAGGGGACGCCATCCGCAGGAGGCGCTCCCAAGAAGCGCCGGAGACGGAGAAAAAAACCCTCGGGAGAGAATAAGCCTGAGACAGTAAAATCGCAGCCGGCTGAGATTTCTGCCGGAGAGGGCTCCGCAAAGAGCCCTGATAAAAACCAATCCCGGGATGAGAACGTACAGAAACGCCGTTCGAACTCCCGGAAACGCCGTCCGCCGAGGGATAAACGGGATCAGACCCAGCACCCTCAGGATCAGGCCGAATAGTCTGTGGAAGTGAGGGGGAAAAGTGGCTTTTTTCGATAAGCTCAGGCAGGGGTTGCAAGGTGTCCGGAAACGCTGGAGCGAGGGGCTTTCAGGTCTCTTTGCAGGTGACCAGCTCAACGAAGCCTTCTGGGAGGACCTCGAGGGAGTGCTCATCGGCGGCGATGTGGGGCTTGACCTCACGATTCGTTTCATTGATACGCTGAGGATGGAAGCGGAAAGAAATTACATTACGACTCCTGCCGCTCTCTTCGAGATTTTTGAAACCATGCTCGTCCGGGAGCTCAAAGAAGTTCCGGAAATGGGTGAGCCCCTTCCGCTGGAAAAGAGGCGGATGACGGTCCTCCTGCTCATCGGCGTGAACGGAAGCGGCAAGACGACCACAGCCGGTAAGCTGGCGTCCAGGTGGACTAAGGAGGGCAAGAAAATCTTCTTCGCCGCCGCGGATACCTTCCGCGCCGCTGCCATCGAGCAGCTCAAGGTATGGGGAGACCGCTCCGGAGTAAGGGTCATCGCCCAGCAGCAGGGAAGCGATGCGGCAGCTGTCGCTTTCGACGCTCTGCAGGCCGCTCGAGCGGCGGGAGCAGACGTTCTCATCGTAGACACTGCCGGGCGACTTCATTCGAAACACAACCTCATGGAAGAACTGGCGAAGATCCACAGGGTGCTCAAAAAAGAGCTGCTGGAGGACCGCCTGGAAGTCCTTCTCGTCCTCGATGCTGTTATGGGACAAAACGGCCTTGCCCAGGCCGAGAAGTTCAACGAGGTAATTCCTCTGACCGGAATTGTGCTGACGAAATACGACAATACCGCCAAGGGAGGCATCCTTTTGGCCATTGCTGACAGAATGAAAATTCCCGTGCGGTACGTGGGGCTCGGCGAGGGAGAAGAGGACCTTCGTCCCTTCGATCCTCAGGAATTCGTTCGGGCGCTCCTGGGAGAAAAGAAAATATGAAATCTAGGGACGGGCAAAAGCCTCAGGAGGAGCTGAATCTAGATTCCTCTCTTTCCACCCTGCTCAGGAACCTCTATCTTCACGGTGTGGAGCACTGTGCTCCGCTCATCCGCGGGGAATCGGCCATCTTCACAAAGGATCAGGTGGTTGCGATCCTCGAACGAGGGTACGGCGAAAAGAAAGTGAGAGATATTCCCGAGCTTCTGTCATCCGCAAATATACAGAAGAAAATCGCGGGAAAAAATCTGTTCAAGGACAGAACCTCTGTTCTGGCAGTGAATGAAGAAGGATGTGAGGTCCTTCCTGCGGGAAGCCTTGCCCTTTCGACCCCGGTTCGTCCGACCGGAGCGGATACCCCCTCTTGGTGGAACGTCCCTCTTCCCCTCGTATCCGTGGCCTCGGGAAAAATTGTTCTGAACGAAAAGGCGCGGATACTCCTCCAGGGTGTCTCCCTGAACGGCCTTTTAGATGACCTGCCGGATGAAAAGGAGTTCGTACTCGAGCCCCTTGCAGGTACATTTCTCTTTCGGGAGATCGCGCCCCAGATCTATCTCGCTGAGGATGTTTCCGCCGACGTCACTTCAGCCCGGGAGATATCCTGGTGGGCGGCGGTGGGTAAAGCTTTCGTAGAAAAATTTCGCGGAGAGGGAAAGATCACCAGCAGATCGGACGTGCTTCCCTCCTTTAAACCAAGTACCGGAGAAGAGTGCCTTCCTTGCCTCTGGGAGGGAAAGGTTCTCGGCTACCTTCTTGTGCGCAATGGACAGGATTGAGACGGACGAATCCTTTTTCTATCCCGTGAAGCTCCTTGCGGGAGTTCTTTATCCGGACGAAAGGCTGTGGATGTGGACTGTTGACGCCCTCACCGCTCTTTGGGGCGAGCCCGAGGAGGTCAGTGAACCCTTCTCTTTTTCCCACACCGACTATTACGCTGAAATAGCTCCCCTTCTTCACCGAAGATTTCTCTCCTTTTCCGGGCTTCGGGACGGAGGAGAACTCCCTGAGTGGAAGCTGGTCTCCTGCGCCCTTGAGGAAAAAAGCAGAACACCCCGGGCGGTGAACATCGATCCCGGGTACGTGAACGGTGCCCGCCTCGTCCTGGGCTCCAAGAAGGACCACGCCCACAGGATATATCTCAGAAAGGGAATTAAGGCGGAGGTTACCCTCCGCTATCGTTACGGGAAATGGGAGCCCTTCGATTACACCTTTCCCGACTTCGCATCGGGCCGGTACGATCCCTTTCTTTCCAAGGTGCGGAACCGATGGATCAGCGAAATGAATAGAAGGAGGAACCCCCTATGATCGGCAGATATGAAGTTCCGGAGATACAGGCCCTCTGGAGCGAAGAGAGCAAGTTCCGAACCTGGCTTGAGGTGGAACTCGCGGTGTGCGGAGTATGGAGAGAGCGGGGAGTCATTCCCTCCGAAGCCTACGAGGATATCCGAGCCAAGGCCTCCTTCGATATCGAAAGGATTGACCAGATAGAGCAGGAAGTACAGCATGACATGATCGCCTTTGTCTCTTCGGTGGCGGAAACGGTGGGAGAGAACGGCCGATATATTCACCTCGGTCTGACGAGCAGTGATGTCATCGACACGGCTTCGTCCCTCGCCCTGAAGCGGTCCCTGGCTGTAGTGGACGAAAAGGTTGCCCAGCTCATCGATGCCGTTGGAAAAAAGGCTCTTGAATTTCGCCATGTTCTCTGCACTGGTCGAACCCACGGCATCCACGCGGAGCCTACAACCTTCGGTCTGAAGCTGCTCAACTGGCATTATCAGCTGTCCAGAGACCGGGAAAGGCTGAGCCTCGCGACGGAGCAGATCAGCTACGGAAAGATTTCGGGAGCTGTCGGCACCTACGCTCACTGCGAACCCTCCATCGAAAAAAGAGTGTGCGAGCTGCTCGGACTGAAATCTGCTCTCGTTTCAACCCAGATACTGCAAAGAGACCGGCACGCCAATATGATGAATGCCCTGGCCCTTCTTGGAGGCGGTCTCGAGCGTTTCGCCACGGAGGTCCGCCATCTTCAGCGAACGGAGGTCTTGGAAGCCCTCGAGCCCTTCGGTGCCCGTCAGAAGGGGTCAAGCGCCATGCCCCACAAGAAAAACCCCATTCTCTGCGAGCGGATCTGCGGAATGAGCAGGCTTTTGCGGGGGTACGCCCTCACCGCCATGGAGAATATGGCTCTGTGGCATGAACGGGACATCAGCCACTCTTCCGCCGAGCGGGTCATCTGGCCTGATGCTTTTCATATCGTGGTCTATATGCTGAACAAGATGATCTATATTGTAGAAGATATGCAGGTTAATCCCGAGAAAATGAAGGAAAATCTTGAAATAACCAGGGGGCTGGTGTACAGTCAGCGCGTCCTTCTCGACCTGGTAGAACGATTCGGCCTGAGCAGAGAGGAGGCGTATTCCATCGTGCAGGAAAACGCCATGGCGTGCTGGAAGGGGCAGAAATCCTTTTCGGAGCTGTTGACAGAGGATGAAAGGATCCGCTCCCGTATTTCTTCAGAAGAGCTGGCTGAACTCTTCGAGCCGGAGTATTATCTTCGGTGGGAGGACGAAATCTTTTCGCGGTTTTCATTGAACCAGGACATAAAATAATCGATTCGGAGAGGAGAAATCATGTTTGCTCCTGACAGGAACCTTGCGCTCGAGCTTGTACGGGCTACCGAGGCTGCAGCTATGGTGGCGGGACGGTGGATGGGCAGAGGGGACAAAAACATGGCGGATGGTGCTGCCGTAAACGCCCTCCGCTACATGCTCAACACTGTCTCCATGTCCGGTGTAGTCGTCATCGGTGAAGGGGAAAAGGACCATGCCCCGATGCTCTTCAACGGAGAAAACCTCGGAGCAGCTTCCTCTCCCGAGGTGGACATCGCCGTAGACCCCATCGACGGAACACGCCTCACAGCTCTCGGACTTCCCGGCGCGATCAGTGTTGTTGCCCTGTCCGAAAAGGGTACTATGTTCAATCCGAAGAATATCTACTACATGAACAAGCTTGTCACCGGACCAAAGGCGGCGAAGGTCATCGACATCAACCTCTCTGTGGCGGAAAATATTTCCCGGGTCGCCGAGGCGAAGGGAAAAGCTCTTGACGATATCACCGTCGTTGTCCTTGACCGCCCGCGGCACGACGAACTGATGGGAGAAATTCGCAGCGCCGGAGCGAGAATCAAACTCATCCCCGACGGCGACATCGCCGGCGCTCTGCTGACCTGCAAGGATCACGGAGGAGCCGACCTCCTCATGGGGATCGGCGGTTCTCCTGAAGCGGTCATCACGGCCTGCGCCATCAAATGCCTCAACGGAAACATGCAGTGCAAGCTCTGGCCGAGACACGAGGATGATGTGAAGGAGGCGAAGCGACGGGGGCTCGAACTCGACCGCGTACTCACCATTGAAGATCTGGTAAAAGGTGATAATGTCTTCTTCTCCGCCACGGGAATCACAGACGGCGAATTGCTGAAGGGCGTGCGGTACGACGGCACGGAGATTCATACGAGTTCCGTCGTGATGCGTTCCCGCAGCGGAACCCTCCGCTTCGTCGACAGCATTCATATGCCGAAGAAGCTCTCCGAACTCTCCAAGGTGAGCGGAATAGAGTACAGCACCGTCATCAAGGCGTGATCTTGGGATAAAGAAATACGGGGGCGGCCCTTGCGGAACGGGCCGTCCCTTTTCGTCATAGAGGCGAACCCCATCGGGCCGCCCCCGCCGCCACCTGCCCGACGGAGACACACTCGTCGTTGGGAGGCAGAAGGCGATGAACAAGAGGCAGAAATCCTTCGGCCCTGAGCCCTTTGAGGGTAAAGGCAAGGAGCCTCCTGTTCTGCCAGACCCCTCCGGAGAGGACCACTTCGTTTATGCCCTGTTCTTTTCGCAGAGTGCGGCATATCTCTACAAGGGCTATGGCGAGGCCGCCGTGGATTCCTCCGGCGATCATGGCAGGAGTGAGGCTTTCTTTTGAATTCATCAGCCACTTCACTGCAGGCCTCCAGTCGAGAATATACCTTCCGTCTTCCAGGAAAATTTTAAAGGGTGCGGCAAGGCTCCCTTCGGCGATTCCCTCAAGGGCCATGGCCGCCTGACCATCATAGGAGGACGTCTCCGCGAGGCCGAGAAGAGCCGAGGCCCCGTCGAAAAAACGACCGCAGGAGGTGGTGACCGGCGACCAGGGGAGCAGTGCCAGCACCTGTTCCATCGTACCGCTCCCGGTCTTCCAGAGCCGCGATGCTTTCCGTGCAGCCTCTTCCTCGCCATAGGTTTTCGCCAGGAGAGACAGGGCTGTGCGCCAGGGCTCCATAACTGCCTTGTCTCCTCCCGGCAGGCGGAAGGGCAGGAAGTGTCCTCTACGCTCGTATTTCGAGGCGTCTCCGAGAAGTATTTCTCCGCCCCAGATCGTTCCGTCCGTGCCGTACCCCGTACCGTCGAGGATGAGCCCGATGGCCGGTCCTTCACTGTCATTTTCAAGCAAGCATGCCGCAAGATGAGCGTGGTGGTGCTGCACGGCGAGTCGTTCACCTTTGAAGGAGCCGATGGTTTTTTCGGCAATCGCAGTGGAGATGAACTGAGGGTGAAGGTCGTGGACAAGATATTCGGGCTTCAGAGCGTAGAGGGAGAGGAAATGATTCAGCCCTCTCTGGTAATAGGCGGCTGTCCCCCGCTGCTTCATGTCGCCGAGATACTGCCCCGGAAAGACTAGGGAATCGCGGCTCAGACAGAAGGAGGCTTTCATCTCCGCTCCCGCTCCGAGGATGACCGGAGCTTTTCTTCTCATGGTCATGGGGATGGGAGTATACCCCCGGGCCCTTCGAAGAAGAAAGTAGGTCGATCCCGTGGGAGAGGCGACTGAATCGTCTATGGGCATGTGAATGTCCCGGTTCGAGAAGAGAAAGAAATCAACGATTTTTCCCAGGGATGACAGGGCCTCCTGGTTGTCCGAGACGATGGGAGCATCTGAAAAATTAGCGCTCGTCATGACGAGGGCGGATTTTCCATCAAGAAGAAGGTAGTGAAGAGGTGAATAGGGCAACATGACCCCCAAGCTGCGCACATTCGGAGCCACAAGAGGAGAGAGCGAGTGGTTTTTTCGGGGACAGCAGAGAACGATGGGGCGCTGGGGAGAAAGAAGAAGGCGTTTTCCCACCGCTGATATCCTGACTATTTTTTCCGCTTCCTCGAGAGAAGCGGCCATGATCGCGAAGGGTTTGTCCTTCCGCCCCTTTCTCTTTCTCAGCTCCGAGAGGACGTCGTTTTTGAAGGGTGTGCAGGCGATGTGGAACCCTCCGATGCCCTTGACTGCGCAGATCTTCCCTTCGTCGAGAAGGGCAGAGCATCTCCGCACAGCTTCGTCCCCCCGGGCGATCTCCCGGCCTGTACTGTCAGTGAGCCAAACTGCCGGGCCGCAGTTCCAGCATGCGTCGGGTTGAGCGTGGTATCTCCGGTCGGAAGGATCTCCGTACTCCCCTTCGCAGACGGAGCACATGGGAAAGTCGGTCATAGTAGTCTCCGGACGATCGTAGGGGAGTGCCCGAATTATGGTATATCGTGGGCCGCAGTCCGTGCAGTTGATGAAGGGGTAGCGGAAGCGGCGATCTTCCGGATTTCTCATCTCCTCCAGGCAGTTTTGGCAGACGGCCAGATCGGGAGGGATGAGGACCAGCTGCGTGTCCTCCTTCCGGCTTTTACGGATGAAAAAGCCCTCCGCAAACCCATGATCAATGGGGAAGGATTGAAGGTCGATAACGGATGTAATCACAGAGGCAGGAGGAGAATCTGTCCGGAGCCTTTTCTCGTATTCTTTTATGTCCTCTTCATCTCCAAGAAGTTCGATCTCTACGCCCCCCGAGGTGTTGATGACAGAGCCCGACAGATTCAGCATACGGGCGAGCCGGGCGCAGAAGGGTCGGAATCCTACACCCTGGACAATACCCGATACGAGAATTTCTTTGTGCAGAAGCATTGACAAACCTCCATTCTGATTGCATTGTAATCCATGACGTATACTCTGCATAGCGGAGAGAAAGAGGTGAAACGATGTCCATTCTCGAACAGGGCCTGATTCAGATATATATGGGAGACGGAAAGGGGAAGACATCGAGCGCCCTCGGGCTTGCGGTCCGCATGGCCGGGTGCGGCGGAAAGACAGCCATCATCCAGTTTATGAAGGGGTGGGAATACAGCGAGGGGAAGGGGCTTGCCTTTCTTCCCGGCGTACATCTCGTGCAGACGGGACGGCCCGACTATGTTTATCCTGACGCTATCGCCCCTCAAGATTACGAGGAAGCACAACGGGGGCTCGATGCCGCCCGGAACCTCCTCTTTTCCGGAGAGTATGATCTTGTCATTCTCGACGAGATAAACGTGGCCCTCTCCTTCGGACTTCTAAAAACTGAAGACGTTCTCGAACTTCTGGCCAAAAAGCCCCATCATGTGGAGCTTGTACTGACCGGCAGAAATCCTCCTCCCGAACTGGTCGCAGAGGCGGACCTCGTTACCGATATGCGGGAGATCAGGCACCCCTATACCAGGGGCATCCTCGCGCGCAAAGGGATCGACTGCTGAAGACCACCCCGAATCTTTGAAAAACGCATCGCTTTTCCATCATCCACTCAGGAGGGAATTCATTCATATGGTAAAGACAGCGAAACAAAAGCAGCTTTCTCTGGAACAGCTTCGAAAAAAAACAGACCCCCACTCCCTGGGATTCGTCACGACTGAGGATGTTCCGGTCCTCGAGGAATTCCTCGGGCAGAAGAGAGCGGTCTCGGCAATTTCCTTTGGTCTCGAGGTGGAAAGCAAGGGGTACAACATCTTCGTTCTCGGCAATCCCGGAAGCGGCCGGACGACCTATTCCCTTGAGCGTCTTCGCACTGCGGCAAAAAAACGCCCCGCTCCCGACGACTGGGTATACGTCTACAACTTTGACGACCCGGGCCAGCCTCTGGCCATAAACCTTCCGGCAGGAAAGGGAAAAGAGCTCGGAAGTGCCTTCGACGACCTCGTGGAAGAACTCAAGGTGACAATCAGCAAGGCCTTTGAAAAAAGCCAGTACGAGGATGCAAAGGCGACACTCGTCAAGGAGTTCCAGGAAGAGGTTAACGTTCTGATGGAGGGCGTGAAGGCCTGGGCCACGGAAAAAGATTTTGCACTCAAAAGAACTCCTCAGGGGTTTGTGAACATTCCGCTCACGGAGGTCAAGGTCGAGGAACCGGGAGAACAGGCCGAAGGTAATGAAGAAGAGATAAACGAAGAAAAAGTCAGCGAAGAAAAGAGCGAACAAAACGGCGAGCAGAAGCAGGAGACACAGGAGACACAGGCGCCTCTGAAACGGGAGATCCAACAGGAAGAGTTCGAAGCGCTTCCGGAAGAACTCCAAAAGGAGTGGCAGAAGAAATCAGAGGAGGTCTCACAGAAGACTCTGGAGACTCTTCGGAAGATCCGTGATCTCGAAAAAGGCCTGAAGGAAAAAATCGTGAAACTCGAGGCGGAAATCTGCCGAAGCGCCATCACCCCCTATCTCCAGGATGTGAAGGATAAATTCGGCACTACTGAGGTCCTCTGCAATTGGATCGATTCCCTCACAGAGGACATCATCGAGAACTTTGGAATGTTCGTCGCAGCGATGAAGGATGATTCAGAGGAGATCGATTTCACTCGCTTTACGGTGAACGTCTTCGTCTGCAACGACCCCGACGAGGGGGCGCCGGTCATCTGGGAGACGAACCCCTCCTATTACAATCTTTCCGGCAAGGTGGAGTACGAAAGCCGGCAGGGGTACCTCTATACGGATTTCAAAAAAATTGTTCCGGGAGCGTTTCAGAAGGCAAACGGAGGTTTTCTCGTCCTTGACGCTGAAAAAGTGCTGATGAATTTTATGTCCTGGGAGGCTCTGAAAAGAGTGCTCAGGACAGGGGAGGCCAATATCGAAAACCTGGGTGAGCAGTACGGTGCGTTGCCCGTCTCGTCGCTGCGTCCTCAGCCTATACCTATCAACTTCAAGGTTCTCATGGTGGGCACTCCCTATCTATCATCCCTGCTGCAGTATTATGACGCGGAATTCCAGAAGATGTTCAAGATCAAGGCCGATTTCGATACGGATATGAACCGTACTCCTGAGATGGAAATGAAGATGGCCCAGTTCGTCGCCACCTGCGTGAAGAGTGAAAACGCCCTTCCCTTTGACGCCTCGGGAGTGGCGGAGTTCATCGACTGGTCGTGCAGGGCCGCCGGAGATCAGAACCGTATCTCCACCGAATTCAACAAGATCGCCGAGATTATCGTCGAGGCTTCCGCCTGGGCAAAGGCTGAGGATGCTTCTATAGTGGACGCTGGATATGTTCGCAAAGCCATCGACGAAAAGCGCTTCCGCTCGAATCTTATCCAGGAACGGATTGCCCGGGCCTTTCAGGACGGGGTCATCCGCATCGACACCACGGGAAAGGCAGTGGGGCAGATCAACGGGCTCTCTGTGATCGATCTTCTCGACTACCGCTTCGGCCATCCGTCCCGGATAACTGCAAATGTCTTCATGGGGCAGGATGGCGTTGTGAACATCGAGCGGGAAGTCAAGATGACAGGGCCGATCCACAACAAGGGGATGCTGATCCTGACAAGCTATCTCGGAAAAAAATACGCCCAGGACATGCCCCTCTCCCTCTCGGCCCGCATCACCTTTGAGCAGAACTACGGCGGTATCGAAGGGGACAGCGCGTCCTCCACCGAGCTCTACTGTCTGCTTTCGGCTCTCTCTTCCGTTCCTCTTACCCAGGAGATCGCCGTCACTGGCTCGGTGGACCAGTTCGGCAATATACAGCCCATCGGCGGAGTGAACGAAAAGATCGAGGGATTTTTCGGATACTGCGAATACGGCGGTCTGACAGGCGGCCAGGGGGTTCTCATCCCTGCTCAGAATGTCCAGCATCTCATGCTTTCTCAGAGCGTACTTGATGCCGTGGAAGCAAAGATGTTCACCATCTGGGCTGTGTCGTCAATCGATGAAGGCCTCGAAATCATGACTGGTCTCGGAGCTGCCACCATTCACCGCAAGGTAAAGGGTGCTCTGAAGAAATGGATGAAGCAGGGGGCTAAACTCAAGAAAAAGTACAAGCTTGAGTTGGAAGAAGAAGAAAACAATGATGACGACGAAGAATAATTCTGAAAAAAGACCGAAAAATATCGACAGGATTTTCGATCTCCTCGAGGAAGTGTGGGAGTGTGAGAAAAATCCACAGGACCTTGGTCACGAAGAGCCTCTTGACGGTCTCATCCTGATGCTTCTCTCCCAAAGCACGAACGATCTGAACAGGGACAGGGCCTTCGCTGCGCTGAAGGCTCGTTTCCCCTCGTGGGACGCAGTGGCACGCACCCCGGTCGAAGAGATAACCGGAGTGATCCGTCCTGCGGGGCTCGCTCCGACGAAGTCCGCTCGGATGGCGGAGATCCTGGCCATTCTGCAGGAGGACTTTGGAGAGTATTCTCTGCGCGGGCTGAAGAGCTGGAGTACCGCGAATATCCGGGAGTATCTTCTCTCTCTTCCGGGGATCGGTCCAAAAACCGCTGCCTGCGTTCTGCTTTTTGACCTTGGACGCCCGGCGTTTCCCGTGGATACTCACATCGCTCGCTTCTGCAGGCGGATGGAGTGGGTGGAGGAGTCGCTGTCTCCGGACCGCATGATCCCTCTTCTGGAAAGTTGGGTGCCTCCTGCACGATATCTCGGGGGGCACATCAATATCATCCTTCACGGAAGAGGCATTTGCAAAGCCCGGAAGCCCGAATGCGGCAGATGCACCCTTCCTCCGCTGTGTCCCTTTCAGACGCAAAACGGGACGGCCTCCTGAGGCCGCCCCGTTTCAAAAGAATAAAAAAATCGGTGTGCTGTCACTCTTCCTTCTTCAGCCGTTCGAGGAC
This sequence comes from uncultured Synergistaceae bacterium, assembly GCA_964483085.1. Classification (GTDB taxonomy): domain Bacteria; phylum Synergistota; class Synergistia; order Synergistales; family Aminobacteriaceae; genus JALHFZ01. The sequence continues at coordinate 29,178 of CAYZZX010000003.1, read as the reverse complement.
GATTTTATATCCGTCAGCACCGTATTCGAGAAACTTTTTCACTCTGCTGATCGTCGCCGTACTGGCCCCGGTCTGCTGGGCGATCTGCGGATAGGTGTGCCCCTCATTCAGCAGCCGGGAAACCTCGAGGCGCTGTGCCAGGGCCCGGATTTCTCCTATGGTAGCGACATCTTCGAGGAAAGCGTACGCCTCCTCTGATGTCTTCAGAGAGAGCAGGGCGAGGCAGAGCTGGTCGGTTAAGCGGTCCTTCCATTTTTCAGCCATACAGTGCGACCTCCTTTGAAAAGTGATTATGGATGTTCTTCCAGGCTTCGAAAGAAAGAGAGAACATCCTCCATGTTTTCCTCTGTGCCGATGGTCATGCGGATCCATGAAAAATCCCCTTCGGGGGATTCAATCGAGAGGAATTTGAAGACAAACTTCCCCTCTGATTTCCTCAGAATGGTGTCCTTGGAAAAGGGTGCCCGCAGAAGAAGGAAGTTAGCCTCGCCGGGAAAAACTTTCCATCCGGGCAGCCCTTGAATGGATGTATAAAAGTGGTCTCGAACCCGCCTGATTAGGGAGAGTGTCTCACGAGTTCTTTCAGGATGCGCCAACAGGACGTCCGCCGCTGCCTGGGTGAGGATATTGATGTTGAATGGTCCTTTCGCCTCTGTCAGCCCTTTGAGAAGGTCCTGCCCGCAGAGGGCATATCCCAGGCGGATGCCTGCGGCACCCCACGCCTTCGAGAGCGTCTTCAGAATGAGGGCATGAGGGGGAATCTTTTTTCCTGCGGCCGAGGCGAGCCAGGTCGACCGTGCGAACTCTCCGTACGCTTCGTCGATCACTACCTTTGACTTAGCTTCAGAGAGAACGTCGCCGATAAAAGAATTGGGCAGAGAGGCTCCTGTGGGGTTGTTCGGGGTATCGAGAAGAACGAGAGCAGGGTTTTCCTCTCTCAATTTTTTCAGAAAAAGATCGTAATCGAAGACGGGAATGTCCCCCGAAAGATCGATCGGAACTGAGAGAAATCTTCCTCCGAAGAGGTCTGAAAGCCTGTAGTACTCTGAAAAAGTAGGGGTAAATGCGAGTATGGCATCGCCGGGGCGCACGAAGGCCGAGAAGAGCATCCAGAGGATCTCATCTCCTCCGTTGCCAAGAACTACCGCATCAGGTGAAACCCCGCAAAGAGCCCCGAGTTTTCCTTTTAATCCTTCATAGGCGGGATCCGGGTAGCGGTTGAAGGGGATAGAAGCAATCTTTTCGAGTAATTCTTCTTTTATTATTCCGGGAAAATCAAAGGGGCTTTCATTTTTATCAAGCGGCAGAACCACGGTGATCTCCCCTTTCCAGGAGGACTGCGATGCTTTACCGAATCAGATTGGACATAAATTATTTCGTAGTTTATCATGGTGCTGTAAGGGTGTCAACGCGCACGGACCCGCTCTATGACGGGGAGAATGTTCTTTTTCAACCAATTTTAAGGAGGTCGCTGAGTGAAATCCATTGAATCTATTTCCCTTGACCGCATAGACCAGGAGGACGGTGTTCTTGCAAGAGACATCCTCTCTCCTTCCTCAGTGCTTCTCCTCCCCGCGGGGCTCGATCTCGCCACCCTCCGGACAACCCGGCCGGATATGGTCGATCTCCTTCGAAAACACGGTATTCACGAGATTCCGATCAAAAAGCACGAACCGATCACTCCGTCTGAGTTTCGCACCCTTCTTCACAGGATCGTACCTCCTGTAGCGACCATTGACCCTCTCCTCGCCCAGGTGACGGTATATCAGATGAACGCTGTATATGACGGTATCCGGAAAAAAGACACGCGAGAGAGGGGAATTCATTCTCTGCTTTCTGTGGCACAGAACCTTCCCGGAGAAATTCGAAAAGGCTCCCAGATCACCCTTTCTCTTGCAGAGAAGCATTCGGCCCGTGAGCGGGAGGCACTTCACGGTTTGAATGTCGCTTTGCTCAGTGGCTATATTTCCGATCGGCTTTTTCCCCTGTGGAGGGGTTTCACTGAAGAGCTGACCATAGGGGGGCTCTTTCACGATATGGGAAAGGCCTTTCTTGGTTCTCCCGGAGAGCCTGAAGAGAAAAGCGAAAGAATCCTTCTGATTCATCCTCTTCTCGGAGAGACGCTTTTACGGGATTCGGGGATCAGCGGCAGGCATATTCTCTCCTCTGTGCGCTCCCATCACGAAGCCTGGGACGGCAGCGGCCATCCCGACGGCCTGTCGGGGAACAAAATACCCCTCGCAGCGCGCATTCTTTCCGTGGCGAATCTTTTCGATTCCTTCCTCTCTACTGCACCCGATGGAGAGCGCACTCGCAGCGATCAGGCCATATCCTCCCTGATCAGCCGCACGGAGGGAAGATTTGACCGATCCGTCGTTCGTGCTCTTCTGGCATCCATCGGGCTCTACCCCCCCGGTTCGGTGGTTGAGCTCTCCGATGGCAGAACGGGCGTCGTCCTTGAGACCAGGGAGCGTGACCTTCTCCGTCCCCGGATTCTTCTCATGGAGGGGCTCAGAAAAAATCGCGAACAAACCATTGAGATTCTTGACCTTAAAAAAGAGACTTCTCTCCATATACGAAAGGCCGGTGACGATTATGGCAGATTACCCTTCAAACCCCTTTCGAAAGAGGGAGGAGGGCGGCCCCGGGTTGTTTTCAGAAAGAATAGAGTCCCCGTAGGCATAAAAAATCAGGACTGAAACTTTTCCGGCTCCTCGCTGAGATCCTGACGGGGGAGTGGATATCATCGGGGCATCCACAGTTTTTTGTCAAAAAAATTTCGTCTGTTGACACGGACTCGGTGGTAGTGTAGAATACCCTTTGTTCCACCGATACAGAGATTCAAGGGAGTGTGGTGGAACGGCAGACACAAGGGATTTAAAATCCCTCGAGCGAAGGCTCATACGGGTTCGAGTCCCGTCACTCCCACCAAAAGCAGCAGTAAAAGATTTTGTAACAAAGTTTTCAAGATACGTTCAGCCGTTCACGGAACAATTGACAATAAAGTTTTATCTCTTTTTACCAGGAATTACAATACTGTGAACGAAGGCTTGCACGTTTTTATCTGTGCATCCAGTACTAGAAGTCCAAGGTGAAAATCGCGGGGTGGAGCAGCCAGGAAGCTCGTCGGGCTCATAACCCGAAGGTCGCAGGTTCAAATCCTGCCCCC
>CAYZZX010000003.1:0-25974 GCA_964483085.1 uncultured Synergistaceae bacterium | reverse complement strand
AGCATGCGGTTCATACCCGCAGTGTCACTGGTTCGATTCCAGTCACCGCCACCACTTAAGATAAAACAGCAAAGGCGGAGAATGCTCTCCGTCTTTTTTAATTTCCAGGAGGTAGTATGACTGGACACGAGCCGGTTTCCCGACACGAAATTCCTCTTGAGTTTTCTCCCTCCCGCCTGCTTAAAAAGTTTCAGGATATCGGGATCTCCCAAGGGTGGTGGAATACGGACCGCCCTCTGATACTTGCAGTATCCGGAGGAAGCGATTCCATGGCACTGCTTTGGTTTTTCGCGACCTTCCGGAAAAAAAAGTGCATCGCTGCTCATCTCGAACACGGCATCCGCGGAGAAGCCTCCCGGGAGGACGCCCGCTTTGTTGAAAAGATGGCCGGAGAGTGGGGAATTCCTTTTCGTGGAGCATCTCTCTGCGTTCCGGAACTGCTGCTGCAGGGGGAATCCCTTGAGGAAGGGGCGCGAAGACTGCGTTATGATTTTTTCGAAGAGATCCGCCTTTCGTCAGATGCCTGGGGAACCGCAACGGCACACACATCTGATGATGCTGCGGAGACCTTGCTTCTCAATCTTCTCAGAGGGAGCGGCCCCAGAGGGCTGACGGGCATTCCCGAGAGGCGGGAGGGTGTTTTCCGCCCGCTCCTACAATTTTCCCGGGAATTCCTCAGAAAACTTCTGACCCTCTATGATGTTTCCTGGCGAGAGGACGAGACGAACGAAGATCCTTCCTACCTGCGAAACAGAGTGAGGCATCAACTTCTTCCTCTTCTTCGGGATGAATACAATAAGGGAATCAAAAGACATCTCCTTGCCCTTGCCGGAGACATGGAAATTCTCCGGAAAAGGGAGGAAGATCTTTTCCGTTCCCTCGAATCTCTGGGGCGAAGAGCTCTTCCTCTAGCATCCTTTTCTTGCTCGCTGGCATTTCTAAGAAGCCTCGGGGCGGACTCCCTCTCTCTCTTTTTTCGGGGAGTGGGAAGAAAGCTCGGACTGAAAACCCTCGACCGGAGCAGAACAGAAAATCTCGTGCACCTTCTGAGGACGTCCTCCAGATGGTGCTTTCAATGGCAGGGAAATATGTTCGTTTTCTGTAGTTCACGCTGTATCTCCTGGGTCATGCCTGATATACTTATGGAGTACGGTCCGGCATCCTCTTTTATTTCACTTTCCGGTACCGAAGGTGTGTTTACTTGGAAAAGAATGAGTTTCCACTGGAAAAAAGAGCAGACGGACCATTTCTTTCTTGGAGAAACTCAGGCCCTTCTTCCCTTTGAAGAGGGAATTTTACTGTGTCCGCTGACAAAAACGCCGAAGGGACGGAAAAGTACTGCGCCGTGGTGGATTGCACCCCATCTCCCCGTGCTTCAATGCGGAGAGGGTATCTGGACCCCCTGGAGCGGCGAGCGATATCATAGAAGAGAAGACCGGCCGTGCTGCGGTCTTCGAATTTTTGTCCGGGAAATCCGAATTTCGGCGGAAGAGGAGCTGGGAAATGAACTATAGAATAGGTGAGGTCCTTCTCACGGAGGAGAAAATTTCCGAACGGGTACGGGAGATGGCTCTTGATATCGGCGAACTCTACGCTGAACAGGATCTGATGGTGATCGGAATTCTGAAGGGCGCGGTCATCTTCATGTCCGACCTCGTCCGCGCAGTCTCGCCTGACGTGAGAATATCCATGGACTTCATGGCCGTCTCCTCCTACGGAGACTCCACGAAAACAAGCGGTATCGTGCGGATCGTAAAAGATCTTGACTGCTCCGTGAAGGACAAAAATGTCCTCATCGTGGAGGATATTGTTGACACGGGGCTGACTCTGTCCTATCTTGTAAAGCTGATGCGGGAAAGAGAGCCGAAAAGTGTTCGGATCTGCGCCCTTCTTGATAAGGAAGAGCGCAGGAAGGTCCCTGTCAAGGTGGATTTTAGAGGATTTTCAATTCCGGACAGGTTTGTAGTGGGGTACGGACTCGATTATTCCGGTCAATGGAGGAATTTACCCTCAATTTATCTTGTGGAGCAGGAGAACTGATGGAAGTACAATTTAAAGCAGTCGGGAGGCGGCGATAATTTGAGCCGATTAGTCAAGAATCTGGGATTGTACCTTATCCTGATCGTCCTCGTGGTGAGCCTGGTGAATGTTTTTCTCTCACCGTCCCAGGGGCCGCAGCAGGTTCAGGAGATCGAGTACAGCGCCTTTTTGTCGGAAGTGGACGCGGGAAGAATCAGAAGCGTGACCCTTCAGGAAAATGCTGTCAAGGGAAAGTTCACTGACGGTCGAGATTTTGTCTCCCATGTCGTCGGAGCGGGTGATTTAGCGAGGGAAGTGGCTGGCAAGGGCGTAAAGGTGAATGTGGAGCCTCCGCAGAAAACTCCCTGGTGGGCCAACATGCTCTCCTCTCTCTTTCCAACCCTTCTCCTCATTGGAGTCTGGATATTTTTTCTGTACAACATGCAGGGCGGCGGAGGTAAGGTGATGAATTTCGCCAAGAGCAAGGCGAAAGTCTTCACAGACAACCGCCCGAAGGTTACTTTCGATGATGTGGCAGGGTGCGAAGAATCGAAGGAGGAACTTTCGGAGGTAGTCTATTACCTGAGAGATCCGAGCCGCTTTACCGCCCTCGGCGCCAAAGTTCCCCGGGGAATTCTGCTCCTCGGACCTCCGGGAACAGGAAAAACCCTTCTCGCCAGGGCTGCTGCCGGCGAGGCCGATGTTCCCTTCTTCAGCGTGAGTGGTTCGGATTTCGTTGAGATGTTCGTCGGCGTAGGTGCAGCCAGGGTCCGGGATCTCTTCGATCAGGCACGAAAGGCCCAGCCCAGTATCATTTTCATCGACGAGATGGACGCCGTGGGACGCCAGCGCGGAGCGGGCCTCGGAGGAGGCCACGACGAAAGAGAGCAGACGCTGAATCAGCTTCTCGTGGAGCTTGACGGATTTGACGAGTCCACGGGCATTATCCTGATCGCTGCGACAAACAGACCGGACATTCTCGACCCGGCCCTTCTGCGTCCCGGGCGCTTCGACAGGCACATCGTGGTGGACCGGCCCGACGTCAAGGGACGGGAGGCCATTCTGAAAGTTCACTCGAAGGACAAAAAACTTGCAGCAGATGTAAATCTCGAGGTGCTGGCCCGGAGAACTCCCGGATTTGTCGGTGCAGATCTGGCGAACCTCGTGAACGAGGCAGCCCTCCTCTCCGCAAGATTCGGTGAAAAAGAGATCGCCATGAAGAACTTCGAAGAGGGAATCGACCGGGTAATCGCCGGTCCGGAACGGAAGAGCCGGGTCGTCAGCGAGAAGGAGAAAAAGATTATCGCCATCCACGAGACTGGTCATGCCATCGTGGCAAAGATGATCCCCTCCTGCGACCCTGTGCATAAAATTTCCATCATTCCCCGGGGTCACATGGCTCTTGGGTATACACTCCAGCTCCCGGAAGAAGACCGGTTCCTCATGTCAAAGTCCGGTCTGCTCGACAAAATCTGCGTTCTTCTCGGAGGGCGGGTTGCTGAAGAGCTGCACTTCGGCGATGTCACCACAGGAGCGAGCAACGATCTCGAGCGGGCGACCCAGATTGCCCGGCAGATGGTCACGGAGTTCGGCATGAGTGAAAAGCTTGGCCTCGTCAAGTTGGGAAATAAGCATCAGGAGGTCTTTCTGGGAAGGGATATCGGCGAAGAGAAGAACTACAGCGACTCCATCGCCTATTCCATCGACCAGGAAGTGAAGCGTATTATCGACTCCTGCTACACCAGGGTCCATTCGATTCTTTTAGAGAATTCAGATAAAATGATCATGGTGGCTGAAGTGCTTCTTGAAAAGGAAGTCATTGAAGGGAAGGAGCTCTCCTCCCTCCTCGGACTTGATCAGGAAACCGCCTGTCCCGATGAAGGAATCTCTATTGTGGACGATCTGGCTGGCCCGCTTCTTCCAACAAGCGATGCCACACTGGAAGAATCCGCAGAGAGAAGTACCGGCGAAGCTGTCTGAGATAGGTCTGCCGGATACTGTAAAGCCTTAGAGAACCGGGCCGGGGAGACTCTTCCCGGTTCGGTTCTTTTCTTTTTTGAAGAAAGAAAGAAAAGGCATAGAAAAGAAAAGGATGATCATGGAAAAAAACTTCGAGCTCTATTCAGACTGGGCTCCTTCGGGGGATCAGCCTGACGCGATAAAAAAACTGTCCCGGGGAATTGACTCCTCCAATCAATTCCAGACCCTCCTGGGAGTTACCGGGAGCGGAAAAACCTTTACGGCGGCAAATGTCATCGCCGGGGCACATCGGCCTGTTCTTGTCCTGGCCCATAACAAGACCCTTGCAGCTCAGCTGTACAGCGAATTCAAAGGGTTTTTCCCCAAGAATGCAGTTCATTATTTCGTGAGCTATTACGATTACTATCAGCCCGAGGCCTATGTTCCCTCAACGGACACCTACATCGAAAAGGACGCCTCGGTGAACGACCGCATCGAACGGCTTCGCCTCGCCGCCACAAAGGGCCTTATCGAACGAAGAGACGTGATCGTCGTTGCCAGCGTCTCCTGCATTTACGGACTGGGGCGTAAGGAGACCTACGAGAAGATCATCTTCCCCTTTGCGGTCGGGGAACGGTGGGATCGGCGGCTTTTCATGGAAAAGCTCCTTGAGAACTATTATGACCGGAACGATCTGGTGCTCGAACCGGGAAAATTCAGGGCCAGAGGGGACATTGTGGAAATCGTTCCCGCCTACGGTGAACGGGCCATGAGAATAGCCTTCTACGACGACGAAATCGAACGGATCGACGAGTTCGACCCCGTCTCGGGAAAGGTCCTTGAGAACTTTCAGAAGGCCTCGATTTTTCCCGCTCAACACTATGTCACTGATCGCGATGCCATTGACCGGTCCATTGAGCCTATTCGCCGGGAGATGGAGGAGCAAGTAGCTCTCTTTGAGGGTCGCGGACAGTTTCTCGAAGCTCAGAGAATCAAGATGCGTACCCTTTACGATCTTGAGATGCTTCAGGAGACGGGGTACTGTTCGGGAATCGAAAATTACTCCCGCTATCTTGATGGAAGAAATGCGGGCGAACCCCCCGGGACGCTCATCGACTTCTTTCCGAAGGATTTCCTTATGATTGTTGACGAATCCCACATTACCCTTCCACAGGTTCGGGGGATGTACAACGGTGACCGGGCCCGAAAGATCACTCTTGTGGAAAACGGTTTTCGCCTTCCTTCCTGCCTCGATAATCGGCCTCTGGAATGGATTGAGTTTCAGAAATACATGAACCAGGTGATCTTTGTAACTGCCACTCCCGGAGATTACGAACTCGGCGTCTCCTCTCAGGTGGTGGAGCAGGTCATCCGCCCCACGGGAGTGCTCGATCCCGAAGTCGAAGTTTTGCCGGCCCGGGGGCAGGTTGACGACCTTATCGCCCGACTGCGGGATATCGATGCCGCAGGCGAGAGAGCGCTGGTCACGACCCTGACGAAAAAATCCTCCGAAGACCTGGCGGAATACCTCGCGGAACTGCACTTCAAGGTAAAATACATCCACTCAGAGCTCAACACCTTCGAGAGGGCGGAGCTGATCCGGGATCTTCGAAACGGAGATATTTCCGTTCTCGTAGGGATCAATCTTCTCAGGGAAGGAATGGATCTTCCGGAGGTCTCTCTCGTTGCGATTCTGGACGCCGACCGGGAGGGATTTCTCCGTTCTTCAAAATCGCTGATTCAGATGATGGGCAGGGCGGCCCGGAATATCGGCGGAAAGGTTATACTCTATGCCGACACAGAGACGGACAGCATACGAAACTCCGTCCGTGAGACGGAAAGACGCCGGGCCATTCAGATAAAATATAACGATGAACATGGAATCACCCCCGTCTCCATTCGGAAAGCTGTGACAAACCTCCTGCCTGAGGAGCTGACGGGGAAAATCTCGTCTGCCGGAGGAAGTGCCAGTGAGGACCAGGCCGTCCGGAATATGTCCGTGGCGGATCTTGAGAAAATGATGTGGCAGGCTGTAGAAAAGCTTGATTTCGAGAAGGCTGCCCGGATACGGGACGCCCTCTCGTCGCTGGAAGGGAAGGAATGGAATCGTGTCGCAAATGATTCGCATAAAAGGAGCAAGGGAACACAATCTAAAAAACATAGACGTTGACATCCCGAGGAACCGTCTCGTGGTTGTCACGGGGCCATCGGGATCGGGAAAATCATCCCTGGCCTTCGATACTCTGTACGCCGAGGGACAGAGGCGGTACGTGGAATCGCTGTCCTCCTATGCCCGGCAGTTCCTCGGTGTACAGAGTAAACCGGACGTGGATGACATCTCGGGCCTGTCCCCGGCTATCTCCATAGAGCAAAAGGGGACTTCCCACAACCCGAGGTCAACGGTAGGGACGGTGACGGAGATCTACGATTACCTCCGGCTGCTCTTCGGGAGGGTGGGAACACCCCACTGTCCGTCCTGCGGAAAGACCGTGGTGCGCTACTCCCTCGACGAGATCGTGGATATCCTCTTTCGGGAATTCACCGACCAGAGGATCGAAATACTCTCCCCCCTGGTGCGGGGGAAAAAAGGTGAATTCAAAAACCTCTTCGTGCAGACCCGGGAGAAGGGCTTCCTGAGAGTGCGGGTGAACGGAGCGGTTCTCTGGCTTGAAGAGGAGATTTCTCTCGATAAAAACAAGCGTCACACTATTGACGTAGTGGTGGATCGCCTGAAGGTTCAGGAGGACCGAAGGGGGCGGATCGCCGAGGCTGTGGAGAACGCACTTACCCTCAGCGGAGGGTATATTCTCGCCGTACCCGAGTCGGGAGAGGAGAAGGTCTTAACAGAGAACTTTACTTGCGCTGAGTGCGATATCTCCCTTCCGGAGATCGAACCGAGGCTCTTTTCCTTCAACAGCCCCTACGGAGCCTGTGAGGACTGCTCCGGCCTGGGAAGCCATCAGTATTTTTCCGAGGATCTGGCGGTCGATCCCGATCGGACTATAGCCGACGGAGCGCTCCTCCCATGGAAGAAGAAGCATTATATGCTGACGAAGCTCGAGAAGTTTTCGATTCAGAAGCAATGGGATCTTTCTCTCCCGTACAGAGAGCTTCCCGACGCAATACGAAGCTTCATTCTCACCGGCTCAGCAGAGCGCATTCCTCTCACCTTCAAGGATTACGGAGAGGAACGATCCTACATGGGGCGGTACGAAGGGTTGCTCCCCTGGCTTGAAAGCCGGTGGAAGGATACTGAATCAGAAGCAGTTATGGATGAGCTCGAGACCTACCGGGTGGAGGATGAATGCCAGACCTGCCTCGGGCTGCGCCTGCGCCCCGAGGCGCTGAACGTGAAAATAGGAAAGTACGGCATCGGCGACCTCGTCTCCATGCCCATCCACGAAGTGTGCGCCGCTATGGAGAGCCTGGTCTTCTCTGTCTCGCAGGAGAAGGTGGTGCACCAGGTGCTTATTGAGGTAAAAAAAAGACTGACCTTTCTCTCCGATGTTGGCGTGGGGTACCTTTCCCTTCACCGACGGGCGGACACCCTCAGCGGCGGTGAAAGCCAGCGAATCCGGCTGGCAACCCAGATAGGGTCGAAACTCAGCGGCGTGCTCTACGTCCTTGATGAACCGACCATAGGCCTTCACTCCCGGGATACGGCCAAGCTCGTCCGGACCCTCGGCTCCATACGGGACCTGGGCAACACGGTGGTCGTGGTGGAACATGACCGGGAGACCATGATGGCCGCTGACGCTATCCTTGAAATGGGTCCCGCGGCGGGAGATCAGGGAGGAAATATCGTCTTCTCAGGCACCTTCGAGGAGGCCCTTCTCTCATCGAAGCTGACCGGCCCATATCTCCGGGGGGAGCGGAACGGCATCGTGAGAGCTCAGGAACGGAGAAAGCCGAAGGGGTACATCACCGTTCGGGGCGCCCGGCACAATAATCTGAAAAATGTTGATGTTGCCTTTCCCACGGGGGTTTTCGTCGCTCTGACGGGGGTCTCGGGGTCTGGGAAAAGCAGCCTCCTCTATGATGTTCTGTACAAGGGGCTGCGGCGTATCCTCGACCGGGATTTCCGTGAGAGGGCGGGAGCCCACAGAACCATCGAAGGGGGAGAGCAGTTCAAAAATGTCATCCTCGTCGACCAGAGCCCTATCGGCAGAACTCCCCGGTCGAACCCAGCGACCTACACGGGATTGTTCACCCTGATTCGGGAGCTCTATTCCGGACTGCCTGAATCTCGCCTTCGAGGCTACCTTCCCGGCCGATTCAGCTTCAATGTCAAGGGGGGTCGATGTGAGGCCTGCGGAGGAGGGGGATCGACGAAGGTCTCAATGCTCTTTCTCCCCGATGTGTATGTCCCCTGCGAGGTTTGCGGCGGAAAGAGGTACAACCGCGAGACCCTGGAGGTCCGGTTCAAGGGGAAGTCAATAGCCGATGTTCTGGATATGACAGTGGACGAGGCCTTCGGCTTCTTCCGGGACATTCCCAGGATCGCCGCCAAGCTGGCTCTTCTTGCTGAGGCGGGGCTGGGGTACATCCGGCTTGGGCAGTCGGCCATAACTCTCAGCGGAGGAGAGGCTCAGAGGGTGAAGCTTTCCAAGGAGCTGAGCAAGCGCTTCGCAGGGCCGACACTCTACCTTCTCGATGAACCCACCACAGGGCTGTTCTATACGGACGTGGAAAAGCTTATGTCCATAGTGAACCGGATCGTGGATCAGGGGAATACGGTCTATCTGATTGAACATAACCTTGACGTTCTGCTGTCAGCAGACTATATTGTGGACCTCGGTCCCGAAGGGGGAAAAGGTGGAGGAACAGTCGTTGCCTCCGGTACCCCCGAGGAGCTTATTGCATCATCCGGGGGATATACGGCCGAATATCTCGGCGAATATGTCGACCAGATGACTGAAAGGATGAAGAAGAGTGGATAATAGAAGAAAAAGCCCAAGGGACCAGAAAAGAGACGTTAAAGGTGACTGGGGGGAGAGAAAGAGAACGGGGCGAACCCCTGACGCCGTAAAAAAGAGCGAGGATATCAACTGGGGACGTCAGGTTGTACTCCAGCTGCTGAAGGATTCTCCCGACAGAGTGCAGAAGGTCTACCTCGGAAAAAATGTGAGTGAATCCTTTGCTCGGCAGATTTTTTCCCTCGCGGAGAAGGGGAACATGGTGGTGCAGAGAATAGCACCCGAGGTTCTTTCTGAGATATGCGGTCCTGTCAACCATCAGGGAGTCGCCTGCAGAGTAGGCGACGTGCCCATGCTGGAACTCACGGAATTCATCGCCGGCCTTCCGAAAGAAGGTCCGTTGATGCTTCTTCTCCTCGATCATATTCAGGACCCTCAGAACCTGGGAGCGGTCGTCCGTACCGCTGAGGCGAGTGGTGCCGCCGGAGTGCTCTTTCCAAAACGGCGTTCCGCCCTTCCGGGAGGGACGGTGGTCAAGGTCAGCGCCGGAGCTGCTCTGCGCGTTCCCATGGTGGCAGTGAACAATCTGAGCCAGACCATCAAAGAGCTCCAGGAGGCAGGCTTCTGGACGATCGGCCTCGACAACAATAAAGGGAGAACTCTCTGGGACGATGCCATGCCAGAAAAAGTTCTGCTTGTCGTGGGTTCTGAGGGTGATGGCCTTTCCCGTCTTGTGGCAGAGAACTGCGACGAGGTGGCCCGGATTCCTCTGTCGGGAAAGACGGGATCTCTGAATGCGAGCGTTGCCGCCGCTGTGGGGATGTTTGAGTGGGCCCGGAAGTGGGGCCTCCAGTCCTGAATCAGTCAAAAAACTTGTGAGTTTATGAAGAGAAGGCTCATTCCTAAGTTTTGGGAATGAGCCTTCTCTTTTCAATCAAAAAGATATTTCCTGCCCTTCCTTCTTTTCCCTCCCGAGGGCAAGGATTGCTCTCGCGGCGTAGAGGTCGAAGACGGAAAGTCCCACGGATTTGAAAAGAACGGATTTTCCTTTCTTCGGCGCATACCCTCCGGCTGGAAGAATCTTCGCCAGGGGGTAAATGTCCTCCCGGAACAAGGTCCCGGCACAAAGAGGGCCCATTAGATCGCCGGTTTCATCAAGGGCATGGAGGGTGTCCACATACACCCGATCGACTTCTGAAAAGAAGGAGTCGGGATATTCCCTCATCTCTGGAGTGTAGGACCCGATGGCAACGAAGGTACGGTCCCGAAAGAGGCCGAGTTTTTCCGGAAAGAGGGGCTTTGTGGAGTTTGTGGCCGTGATGACCGCCTCCGATGCCTGAAGAAGCTCTTCGCTTGTTTTCGCAACGGAGACCGAGACTCCGGGCAGGTCTTTGGCAAGCCGCTCCGCCAGTTCTTTTGACGAGTTTTCCCGAAGATCGAAGATCCGGACTTCGGCAAAGGAGCGTACAGCACAGGCAAACCGGACCTGCCAGTACCCCTGCACTCCCGCACCCAGGAGGCCGAGGTTTTTCACGCCGGAAGGTGCAAGAGCGTTCATTCCGGCACCTCCCACCGCTCCGGTCCGGAGGGCGGTGAGGGTGCGCCCGTCGAGAAGGGCGGATGGACTGCCGTCCTCTCCGTCAAAGAGCAGAAAGAGGCCGTTGATAAAGGGTTTTCCTTGGCCAGGGTTTTTTGGAAAAAGAGTAAGGGCTTTCAACCCCCACTCCGTCTCCGTGAGGCAGGGCATGAGAAGGAGGGAGTCCTTTCCCCGTGCGACAGTTGAACGCAGGGGGGCGATAATCCCTTTTTCAACTGCATTCCCCTCATCGATCATCGCCCGGGTCATGACACCGAGAAGGTCAGAAAAAGAAAAGGCGGAGAGCATGTTGCCGCTGTTCATCAGAAACATTAAGTACACCTCCCGTATATGGAAAAAGCTCTTTCCTCAATCATACCTCTTGCTGTACGGTTAAAAAATCGAAGACGACACTATCCGTTGAGATGCATTATATATCATTCTACTTATCTATTTCTTGGAAGGTAAACTGCCTCGATGGAATAAGAAAAAAGAAAAAAATATATTGCAAAAGAAACTTTTGATTCTATTGAAATTACATCTTAAAAACCACTTGACAGGATAACCTCATCCGTAAGAGAATAAACTCACAAGTAGAAATTCGGCAGTTTTTCAGGGAAGGAATGGCGTGTCCGGCGACGATATCCGAAAGCATGCGTGTTCGCTGAAGGGAAGCTTGGAGGGGGGAAAATAGATTTTGGACGAAAGACGGGATCAGGAGAAAGGTGTCAAGGCGATGGAGTTGATCGACGACCATCCCATTCTCGATTTTTCTCACGGGGAAAAGGTCGCCTTTTCTTTTGATGGAAGCTCGATGGAGGGGTTCGAAGGTGAGCCTATCGCCATGGCGCTTCATGCGAACGGAGTGAGAGTCTACCGTGAGACGCAGGAAAAGCACCGTCCCCGGGGCTTTTTCTGTGCCATCGGCAAGTGCAGCAGCTGCTTTATGATAGTCGACGACGTTCCGAATGTACGCACCTGTATTACTCCCCTGAAAGCCGGCATGAAGGTTGAAACCCAGCACGGCAAGGGACAGGTTCCTGAAGGGGCGGAGTAAATAAGCCATGAAACAGCTCGAGACAGAAATTCTCGTCATTGGAGGAGGAGCAGCCGGTCTCAGCGCGGCGGCGGAGGCCGCAGCAGCGGGGGCGAGGGTTATGATCATAGAGAGCGATCTGCATCTGGGGGGCCAACTCGTCAAGCAGACCCACAAGTTCTTCGGAAGCAAGGACGAGTATGCCGGAACCCGGGGATTCAAAATTGCCGATATCCTGCTCAAGGAAATGGAATCCTGCAAGGAGAATATCGAGGTCCACATCAACACTACCGTTACGGGATATTATTCCGAGGACGATACCTTCACTGCCATGGGAGGGGAGGAGGAGTTTTTCGGCGTAAAGGCGCAGCGGACCATAGTCGCCACCGGTGCCCAGGAGCGCCTGATTCCCTTCGTGAACAACGATCTGCCCGGCGTCTATGGCGCGGGGGCTGTACAGACCCTCATGAACGTCTACGGAGTCATTCCCGGAAAGCGGGTCCTCATGGTGGGAGCGGGCAATATCGGCCTTATCGTCAGCTACCAGCTTCTGCAGGCGGGAGTGGAAGTGGCGGCCATCGTGGAGGCGGCGCCCAAGGTCGGAGGCTACTGGGTCCATGCCGCCAAGGTGCGGAGAATGGGCGTTCCCATCCTTTTGCGCCATTCTATAAAACGGGCACTCGGCGAAGAGACTATTACCGGTGCCATGATCACAGAGCTGAACGATCGCTTCGAGCCCGTTGGCGAGGAGGCCAGGATCGATTGTGACGTGATCTGCATCGCCGTCGGTCTCACACCGACCACGGAAATCCTCTCCCAGGCGGGGTGCGAGATGATGTACGTCCCCGAGCTCTGCGGCAATGTCGCCCGGAGGGACAGCTCCATGCAGACTTCGAACCCGAAGTTTTTCACGGCCGGTGACGCGAGCGGTATCGAAGAGGCGAGCGCCGCCATGGTGGAAGGACGGGTGGCCGGACTTTCTGCACTGAAGAGCCTCGGATATCCCACGGAGCACGGAAGACTCGAGGAATACTGGGGCCGCCTTCAGTCTCTTCGGTCGGGAGAGGCCGGAAAGAGGATCTGCCAGGGATTGACCTGCGTCCTGACAGAGGAGTGGGAGGCTGTGCATAATGGATGACAAGGTTATGCTTTTCAACAGCGGCATCCTGGTCGAAGAACGGGAGGGGGCACTTCTTCCGCCGGAGGAGCTCTGGAAGAACAAGAAGGGGGGGCTTGTGGTGGTGGAATGCCCTCAGCGCATACCGTGCAATCCCTGCGCCACGAGCTGTCCTACCGGGGCCATTCGGCCCTTCAGCGACATCAACGACATGCCAGTGGTGGACCATTCAAAATGCACAGGATGCACTCTCTGTGTCGCCTCCTGCCCCGGCCTGGCATGCTTCGTCATCGACCTCACCTTTTCTGAAGATCTGGCCCTTTATAAACTTCCCTACGAAATGCTCCCCCTGCCGGTCAGAGGACAGAAAGTCCAGTGTCTCGACCGGCAAGGGAAATGGATCGCCGAGGGAACGGTAGAAAACGTTACTCAGCCCCGCAAAGACCGGACCTATGTCATACATGTGTCGGCACCGAAGAATCTTGTGCGGGATTTCCGCGCAATAAAGGTGGTGAAATGACCATGGCCGATAGAAAAGAAAATCAGGACCCCATCTACGTGTGCCGGTGCGAAGAGGTTACCCTTGAAGAGATCGATGAATGGATCGACAGGGGGTATGACACTGTAGAGGAACTCAAGAGAATTCTTCGTGTCGGAATGGGCCCTTGCCAGGGGCGAGGCTGCCAGGAGATCCTCCTGAGGGAGATCGCCAGAAAGACGGGAAAGAAAATAACGGAGATTCAGCCGGCGACAGTCCGGCCTCCTGTAAAACCCATAAAGATCGGCCTTCTCGCAAAAGGAGGAGAAGAGTGATGGAGTGGAAAAACAGGGCTGATGCCGTTATCATCGGAGGAGGCATCATCGGTGCCTCAACGGCCTACTACCTCGCAAAAAACGGAATGAGGAATATCGTCCTCCTCGAGAAGGACACCATCTGTGCGGGCTCCACCGGTCGCTGCGGAGCGGGTATACGGGCTCAGTGGGGCACGGAGATGAACTGCCGTCTCGGACTTGCCGCTCTCGACATCTTCGAACAGCTTGACGAAGAGTTGGGCATGGATGTGGGGCTGAACCAGGGAGGATATCTCCTTGTGGCCTATACTCCCGAAGAAGTGGAGACGCTCCGTAAGGGGATGATCCTTCAGAATTCCCTCGGGATTGAATCCCGCATGATCTCCCTCGCGGAAGCCCGAAATATTTGCCCGGGCCTTGCGGCTGACGATGCTCTTGCGTTTTTCTTTCACGGGCGGGATGGCCACGCCGACCCCTTTCTCACCACCTTTGCCTACCTGGAAGCGGCGAAGCGACTCGGGGTACGCTGCTTCCGGCATACGGCCTGTACCGGAATTCTTGTTGAGGACAATACCGTCAGGGGAGTACTTACGGATAAGGGGCCGATACTCGCCCCGCTGGTGATCAACTGCGCCGGAGCCTATGCTCAGTTCATCGCGAAGATGGCGGGAATAGATCTGCCGAACTGGGCGGAACGGCACGAGATTATGATCACAGAACCTGTCGCTCCAGGGGTATGCCCCTGTATGCTCATGAGTTTTTCCGGCAATTACTACATTCAGCAGCGCCCTCACGGTTCGATCATCTGTGGCATGAGCCCGGAAGGACACCCCGAGGATTACGAGAGAAAAACCACCTGGCAGTTTATCGAGGCCATGTCCACCATCCTGGTGAAACTTCTTCCGAGGACGAAGGGAATCCGCATTGCGAGACAGTGGTCGGGGATGTACGATATGACTCCTGACGCCCAGCCCATTATCGGCGAGACGGATGTTAAAAACTTTTATCACTCCACGGGCTATTCGGGCCACGGCTTCATGCTGGGGCCGGTGGCGGGTAAAATTCTCTCCCAGCATTTGACGGGACAGACGCCGGATATTGATTTCTCCATGCTGGACTACCGGCGTTTCGCCCGGGGCGAGCATATTAAAGAATCCAACGTGGTGTAACATAAACCAAAAAGGAGTGTTTCCATGAAATTTCTGAAATACAGGCTTGACCGCTGTACAATGTGCGGTTCATGCATGACCGCCTGCTCGACGGCATGGGCGAAGAAAGATGATCCCGCGCTTTCAAGGATTTCGGTGAAAAACGTCACCGGCCTGCCGGATATAAAGGTCTGCAATCAGTGCGGCGGATGCATCGCCGTCTGCTCCTCCATGGCTCTCGAACGGGACAAAAACGGCGTTGTTCAGATTCGAAGGGACAAGTGCACCTCCTGTCTCATCTGCGTCGAGTTCTGCCCGTCAGCGTCCATGTTCTTTTCCGCTGACATTCCCGCGCCCTTTAAGTGTGTGGCCTGCGGAATCTGCGTGAAGGCATGCCCTCAGGATGTCCTATCCATCGTAGAAAAGAAGGAGGCCTAGGCCATGGAAGAGATGCGACTGCTCGCCGAATGGAAATATGCGCCAAAAAAACTCTCCCGTGGCTACTCGAAAGAATTTCTTTCCGTGGATCTGGGCAGGGAGGACGGAGTTTTTTCGCACGAAGTTCTTCCCGTAAGCGAGGATATGATTGAAAAATTTACCGGAGGAAGAGGGTTCGGACTCAAGATCCTCTGGGATAAGGTCACTTCTGAATCGAAATGGAATGATCCTGAGAATGCTCTCGTCATCTCGGGAGGGCCGATCTGCGGCATCACCCAGTACCCTGGAACGGGCAAAACCTATACAGTCTTTCTCTCCCCCCTGACGGGACAGACCTACAACAGCAACGCCGGAGGATACTTCGGTCCTTTTATGAAGGCCTCGGGATTCGACGCCCTTTCCGTCTCGGGCAAGGCGTCGGAAAACACGGTCCTCTTTCTCGACGGAGATGAAGGGGTGATCCGCATCTTCGCCTGGGAACCGGAAGACCGCAATTCCTATACCGTCACAGAAGCTCTCCACGATTATTTTGCGGAAAACGAAGACGATAAGCGGAATATCTCCGTGGTCTCGTCGGGAGAAGCCGCTGAGCACAGCTGGTGGGGGGCGTTGAACTTCAGCTTCTATGACCCGCGGCGCGGGCTGCCCCGGCTGAAGCAGGCAGGACGGGGCGGCGGCGGAACGGTGCTTCGGGACAAAAAAATACTCGCCCTTGTCGTGAAAAAGCGCAACTTCTCCGGGACGGAGAATAACCCGGCGGATCTCTCAGTGCTGCAAAAGGTCGGAACGAAGCTCCATCGGGAAATCCGGCAGAACGACGATGTTCAGTGTCTTATGCGGAAGGTCGGCACGGCTCACCTGAACCTTGTGATGAATGACTATGACATATTACCGGTGAACAACTTCAAGTTCGGGCGGCATGAAGACATTCTGGAGATCGACCCCGTACGCTACGGCTTCACCCAGGGGTATGCCGACGGCTGCTGGTACGGCTGTTCGATGGCCTGCGCCAAGGCTGTGGACGGATTTGAGCTGCTCACCGGTCCCTGCAAAGGACAAAAGGTCACTGTTGACGGTCCGGAATATGAAACGGCGGCCAGTCTCGGGCCGAACGTGGGGATTTTCGATCCCCTGTGGACCATCGAGGCCAATTTTTACGCAGACCACTACGCTCTCGACACCATCTCTCTCGGCACCGGACTGGCCTTCGTCTGCGAGTGCTATGAACTTGGCCTCATCACAAAAGAACACACCAACGGGCTCGAGCTGAATTTCGGAGCCAAAGACGACCTCTTTGAACTTATCCATCGGATGATGGATGGCCGTGACGACTTCGCCAATGTCGTGGGCAAGGGGATCCGCAGAATGAAGACCCTCTTCGCCGAGAAATACGGTGCCGACGGGGAGATCATGGAGCGGATAGGCATGGAGGGGCAGGGGCTCGAGGTCTCTCAGTACCGCTGCCAGGAGTCCATGGCTCAGTGGGGCGGGTATTTCCTCACCCTCAAAGGCCCCCAGCATGACGAGGCCTGGCTCATCTTCATGGATATGGTGAATAAACAGCTGCCCACCTTCGAGGACAAGGCAGAGGCCCTTTTTTACTTTCCGAACTTCCGGCTCTGGTTTTCCCTTGTGGGTGTCTGTAAACTTCCGTGGAACGACGTGGAACCCACGGATAACCGTATTCGTTATAAGGGGATCGAAGCCGCCAAAGTTCCCGAACATGTTCAGAACTACCTTGAGATCTACGAAGGTGTCACAGGAAAGCACCTCAGCAAGGAGGAGATGATCCTCCAGTCCGAAAGAGTGTATAATTATGAGAGAATATTCAACCTCCGAATGGGCAAGGGAACCCGCCAATATCACAATATCCCCGATAGAGCACTTGGCCCCGTCTTCCCTGACGAATGGGAAGCCCGGAGTGACTATTTCGATGAAAAGCTGAAAGAGGCAGGACATGATCCCGAAGGGGTTTCCGTGGAGAAGAAAATCTCCCTTCTCCAGGCCCACAGAAGGCGGGAATGGGAAAAACTTGTGGATGCGGTCTATGAACGGCGGGGATGGACCGCCGACGGCATTCCGACTCTTGAGACGGTGAAGCGGCTCGGCATCGATTATCCCGAGGTCCTTGAAGTTCTCAAACGCAAGGGATGATCCTGGTCAACGGCAGGAAAATGCCCTGGCGCAAGGGGATGACCATTCAGGATGTTCTCGACGAGTGTGGCTATACTTTTCGGATGATCGCCGTCTGGATCGACGGAACGCCCTATAGAAACGACCAGTTTGCAAAGGTTTGCATTGAAGACGGGGCTGACGTGCAGGTACTGCACATGATAAGCGGAGGGTAGGGGACGGATGGAGTTTTCAAACAATACAGCAGGAGTACTATTTGACCTCAAAAGATATTCTATTCACGACGGACCGGGTATCCGCACGACATTCTTCTTTAAAGGCTGCCCGCTCTCCTGCTGGTGGTGCCACAACCCCGAGGGAATTTCGCCTCTTCCAGTTCTCTCCTGGCACAGGAACAGATGCATTCGCTGCGGCAGGTGTGTTGCGGTCTGCCCTGAAGGGGCCTGGAGTGAGAGAGAAAGCGGCATGACGTGGGATGCATCCCTTTGCACCGGATGCCGGATCTGCGAAGAGAAATGCCCGACCCTTGCCATTGACTTTGCCTACAGAAAGATTACCGTCCGGGAACTCGTCAAGGAAGCGGAAAAAGATATCCCTTTTTACGACAAGTCTGGTGGAGGAGTTACCTTTTCCGGAGGAGAACCCTTTATGCAGCCGGAATTCCTTCTCTCCTGCCTGAAGGCCCTCAAGGAAAAAGAAATTTCCACCGTGGTTGATACGTCGGGGTGCGCACCTCTGGACTCTCTTCTGGAAGCGGCGGAATTTACGGACCTCTTTCTGTTCGATCTCAAGCTGCTGGATTCTGAGGAACACAAGAAATACACGGGAATTTCTAACGGACTGATTCTGTCGAACCTTGTCACCCTTGATGAGAAAATCGCCTCCATCGGCAGAGGCGGCATCAATATCAGAATTCCGTTGATTCCGGGCATCAACGATTCGGCGGAAACACTAAAGGGGTTTGCCGACATAGCGGCGGAACTGGCCGCGCTCACGGGGGTAAATATCCTTCCTTACCATTCCATCGGGAAGGGGAAATACCGGGATCTCGACAGGGAGTATAAAATGGAGGGAATACTGCCCCCATCAGAAGAAGAAGTTGAAAAAGCCCTGGCGGTCTTCGCATCGCGAGGAATCAAGGCAGTCATGGGAGGATGAAAGAGTTGAACGAAAGAACAGCGCGATTGAGGAAAGAAAGTTTTGAAGCGGAACCGAGCATATCCATTGAACGGGCCCTGCTGACCACGGAGTTTTATAAAGAAAACGAAGGGAAATATTCCGTCCCGGTCATGAGGGCGATGAATTTCAAAAACCTCTGCGAAAAAAAGGCCATTTATATCGGTCCTGATGAGCTGATCGTCGGTGAAAGAGGTGAGTTTCCCAAGGCGGTCTCCACATTTCCGGAATTGAACTGCCACACTGCAGAGGATTTCGAGATTCTGAATACCCGGGCCATGACGCACTACCGCGTCAAGGAAGGGGATCGGGAGCTCTATAGCGAAAAGGTCATTCCCTACTGGAAAGGGCGCACCGTTCGGGACAAGATTTTTTCAAATCTCTCTAAGGAATGGGCCGATCTCTATGAGGCCGGGTGTTTTACAGAGTTTATGGAACAACGGGCTCCGGGGCATACAGCTCTCGATGACGCCATTTACAAGGAGGGGCTTTTCGAGAAAAAGAATCGCATCGCTGCAGCAATAGAAGATCTCGACTGGCTGAACGATCCCTTCGCCGCGGAGAAGCGGGAAGAGCTCAGGGCCATGGACATTGCCTGCGACGCATCCATCCTCTTCGCCAAGAGGCATGCCGATCTGGCCGAGGAGATGGCTGAGACTGAAAAGGATGAGGTCAGGCGGGGAGAACTGCTTAAGATCGCCGATGTCTGCCGTCATGTTCCCGCCTATGCGCCCCGGGATTTCCACGAGGCCATCCAGACCTACTGGTTTACTCATCTGGGAACGATTACAGAGCTCAACGGCTGGGACGCCATGTCCCCGGGGCATCTGGACATTCATCTCACCCCTTTCTACGAAAAGGGCATCGAAGAGGGCACCCTGACGCCGGAGAAGGCAAAGGAGCTTCTCTCCTGCTTCTGGATCAAGGTCAACAATACACCGGCACCACCAAAGGTTGGCGTGACTGCCGCTGAAAGCGGCACCTACAACGATTTTACCCAGATCAACCTCGGAGGAGTGAAGGTGGACGGAAGCGACGGGGTCAGTGACGTATCGTACCTCATCCTTGACGTTCTCGATGAACTGCAGCTCCTTCAGCCCCAGGTGAGCGTCCACATCTCCTCAAAAACCCCTGATCGATTTCTCCGCCATGCCTGCAGAGTCATGCGCCGCGGTTCCGGATACCCCTCTGCCTTCAACTCAGAAGCGGTCATCATGCAGCAGCTCGGCATGGGGAAGACAATCGAAGACGCAAGAACCGGAGGCACCAGCGGATGCATAGAGACCGGGTCATTCGGAAAGGAAGCCTATATTCTTCACGGCTATCTCAATGTGCCGAAAATCCTTGAACTCACTCTCAACAACGGTGTCGATCCCCTGACGGGAAAGAAAATAGGGAAAACCACTGGAGATCCTGAGTCCTTCGAGAACTTCTCCGACCTCTACAACGCCTTCGAAGAACAGCTCACCTATGTGGTGGACACCAAAATTAAAACGGATAATTTTATTCAGCGGATGTTCGCCCGGTATGCTCCTGCACCCTATCTTTCGGTGAACATTGCCGGCTGCATAGAGAGCGGAAAGGATTATTATGACGGCGGCCCCCGGTACAACACCGACTATATCCAGTGCTGCGGAATCGGCACCACTACGGACAGCCTCTCCGTTTTGAAAAAACATGTCTTCGAGGAGGGATCTGTCTCCATGACCGATCTCCGCGCTGCTTTGAAGGATAACTGGGAGGACCAGGAAGAACTTCGGCAGTTTCTCTGGAACAGGACTCCCTTCTTCGGTAACGATGATGACTACGCTGACGCAATCATGCAGAAGGTTTACGCTTCTCTTATCGAGTCCATCGACGGGAAAAACTCTCCCAAGGGGCCAACCTATCACGTGAATATGCTCTCCACTACCTGCCACATCTATTTCGGTAAAAAGCTGGGTGCAACCCCTAACGGGAGATTCGCTTTCACTCCTGAATCGGACGGAACATCTCCGTCCCACGGAGCGGACCGCCACGGCCCGACGGCGGTGGTGAAATCTCTCAGCAAAATGGACCAGCTGAAATCAGGAGGAACCCTTCTGAACCAGCGGTTCCTTCCATCCGTCCTCGCGGGGGATGGCGGCCTCGAAAAAATGTCACAGCTCATCCGTACCTATTTTACTCTGGGCGGGCACCACATCCAGTTCAACGTGGTGGATACAGAGACCCTCAGAAAGGCTCAGAAAAATCCTGACGACTACCGGGGGCTACTCGTTCGGGTGGCGGGATACAGCGATTACTTCGTGGATCTTGACGAGCACCACCAGGAGGAGATCATCTCCAGGACGGCCCAGGAAAGTTTCTGACAATCATGAGAAAGGAGGAGAAGAAACTTTCTCCTCCTTTTTTCATTGTTTCCAATGAAGAAAAGGTTCTCCAGGTTCAGGTTTTATGCTATTATGGGAAAAATTACACTATCGAAAGGAGGTGCAGCGGAGGACAACTACCGAACTCCAGAAAAGCCCTGTGCGCATGAGGAGCACCATATGACGGTTTTCATATGAAGGGAGTGTTGAATTGATGGGTAAATATACGAAGCTTGCCGTATTTTCTCTCATTACTGCCCTTGTTCTCTGCCTTATTGTTCCTGGAGTCGCCTCCGCAGCTCCTGAAATGACCCTTCGTTTTGCCGGCCAGGTTCCGGTGGAACATACCGCAACGAAGCTGATGAACGACATCGCCAAGGAAGTGAAGGAGAAGACGAACGGCCGCATCGAGATCACCGTCTATCCGGCGAACCAGCTTGGCGACTATACCCTCGTCTTCGAAGAGCTCATCCGGGGCACCATCGACATGGCCGCCATCTCCGTTCCCAGCCAGTTCGACCCCCGTCTTGAGGCCACCTACATCAACGGCATCGCCAAGAACTTCGACGACGCGAAGAGGGTCTTCGCCTCCGACGGATGGCTCTTCAAGAAGATGGACGAACTGACCTCCAGACTCGGCGTCAAGCTTCTCGGCTTCCAGGTGGAGGGGTTCATCGGCATCGGCAGCACAAAGCCCGTCATCGAACCTCTCAACCCGAATGTCGACAAGGGAATCCTCGTTCGTATCCCCAACATGGACGTCTACAAACTCGGCGCCGAAGCCATGGGATACCGCACGGTCACCGTTCCCTGGGCCGAGGTCTACACGGCTCTTCAGACCGGCGTTGCCGGCGGCGTGGACGGCATGACCCCAACGGCAGCCTACACCATGCTCAAGGACGTTTTGAAATACTGGTACGACCTCAACTACTCCGTGGAAAACTTCAACTACCTCATGAGCAAAAAATCATGGGATAAAATGACTCCAGCCGATCAGAAGATCGTTGCCGACGCATGCGGCAAGGTGACGGAGATGAGCATCGAGCTCGCCCGGAAAGACCAGGAGAAGTACCTCAAACTCATGGCAGAGGCGGGTATCGAAGTTCATACCTATACACCGGAAGAGCTGAAACCCATTTTCGTTGCTGTGACCGGCACGTGGGATATGCTCGCGGACAAATTCACGAAGGAGCTTATCGACGAAGTAAAAGCTGAATACGGTACGAAATAAGAAATCAATCAGCCCCGGGAACACGGAGATACTACTTCTCCGTGTTCCCGTTGAATCGGCGGATAGGAGGCATGCATGTCTGAACAAGAGACTATGGGGTGTTTCCCCGATAACAGGCCCAAGCAGGTAAGCCGTTTCGACAAGGTACTGCTGACTTTCTTTTCTATCATCACCGTATTCAGTTCGATTCTGCTGGCCATTGTAATTGCCGCGGCTGCCTTTACCCGATACGTTATTCACGGTGACCTCTACGGCTTCGAGGAGTGGGTGAAGCTCTTTGCCTTCTGGCTCTACTTCATGGGGGGTGCTTACGGGGCCTACAATGATACCCATGTTTCCGCCGACGTGATTGACGCGTACATGAAAGAGGGGACTTTCAAGAGATCTGTTGTCTTTCTTAGAAACTTAATCACTTCCGGCATCAGCATGCTTTTCACCTGGTACGGGTATGAATTCTTCATGTTCGGCTTCATGGGTCCTCTCGGAACGCGGATCGCCCTTCCGATGACGACCATATGGCAGATTCCCCTCTGGACGTCCTACCTCGCGGTCTTTCTGGGAATGATCTTCATGACATATTACTTTACCCGAAGAATGCTGAAAAGCCTCATGGCACTCATCCGAGGAGGGAATTCATGGTCTACGTCGCAGTATTGATCCTTCTTTTCTGCCTGGTGCTCGGGGTGCCCGTTCCCATGAGCTTCATGGCATCCATCGCGTGGCTACTTTTCTTCGGCGGACCAGCCGGGGCAGGCTACCAGAGCAGCATGGTCCTTCCGTACGGCTTCAGCTCCATGAACAACATCGCTCTGATCTCCATCGCCCTCTTCATCATGGCTGGTGGGATCATGGAGCGGGGGAAAATAGGCGAAAAGCTTATCGACCTCGTCGACCTCTTTGTCGGCAGGGTCAAGGGAGGTCTCGGCGTCGTTGGAACAATCTCCTGCGCCGTCTTCGGATCCATCACCGGCTCCGCCTGCGCCACTCTCTCCTGCATCGGCTCAATCATGTTCCCAAGACTCAAGGCTGCTGGGTACCCGCGGGGGGTTGCCGCTGCCGTCATGTCCAACGCTTCACTGCTGGGGATGCTCATTCCTCCCAACTCCACCCTGATCATCTTCGCCTGGATCAGCGGCCAGTCGATCCTCGCCTGTTTTCTCTCGACAGTCATACCTGGGATCATCATGACCACCCTCATCTGTCTCGTGAATATCTGGCTCGTGAGGCATAATCCTGACGTAAAGGTTACGGAGCCTGTCTACGGCAAAGAAAAAATTAAGCTCATTAAAAAACGGGGCATTCTCGCCCTGCCGGCTCTCATGCTGCCCGTAATCGTCCTCGGAGGTATCTACGGCGGGATCATGACGCCTACCGAGGCTGCGGCGGTTGCGGTGGTCTACGCTATCCCCACCGGAATGTACATCTATAAGGGGCTCACCTGGAGGGGACTGTGGGAATCCCTCGTTGAATCGGCTGTCACGACCGGTGTGGTCATGGTCATGCTCTATTCCGTCATGATGCTGAGCCGCCTCTATATCATGGAAGACCTTCCCGGAAAGATGTTGGGTCTCTTTCAGAGCGTCTCGGAGAACCGCTGGGTCATCCTCTTCATGATCAACATCTTCCTGGTGGTCATGGGGATGCTCATGGATGACATCAGCTCCGTCACTTTGGGAACTCCCATACTCATGCCCATCATCATTCAGCTCGGGTTCAACCCGATTCACTACGCGGCCATTGTGGGCGTGAATACGGGGCTTGGCTGTATCACTCCGCCGGCTGCCCCGGTGCTCTATCTCGGAGGACGGCTGGGGAACGCCCCCATCAACGAGATGATGGGTCCCACTCTCTGGATCATCGCCCTGGCATGGACTCCAACGCTTTTGATCACCACCTACTTCCCGAAACTCTCGCTCTTTCTGCCCCATTACCTTCTGGGAGTGCCGTGGTGACGAAATGAAAGGGGGAAGCCCGTGAGCTATCGTAATTTTTTCGGCCTCCTCTGTCTTTTGTGCTTCGTAGCGGGGCTCGTGACGAAATCCCCCTATGCCTACTGGGGAGCCCTTTTCACCGGAGCCATGGGGAGAACCTCTGTGCGGAAACAATGGAAATCGCCTCCATGGATGGAAAAACTCCGCCTTCCATGGAAAGAAAAGGCCTCCTGCTGCGACGAAGTAGAAGGAAAATCTGTTTCTCTTGTTGACAAAAGTGGCTGAGGTCTGTACAATTCTTTATCGTTGGGTGGTTAGTTCAGTGGAAGAACGCTTCCCTGACGCGGAAGAGGTCACAGGTTCGAACCCTGTACCACCCACCATTTTGTTAAAAATAGACCTTTTTTCTGCTTTTCTGGCGGAAAGAGGTCTTTTTTTGTAAATTGTATATTGTGATCTCTTCAATATCTCGTCTGACAAAAGCTCCTTTCCCGCCCTTTTTGCACCGGAAAGCGTAGAAAGCTGTCCAGGACTCATTTCTGTTTACTCAATCAGTGAAATTAATATTGAACTTCAAAAAGCGTACTCTTGATTCCTCCATGCCTGCACTCAAGGCATATTATAAGGCTTTGCCCTATAATACTGGCTATGGAAAAGACTTTGTGGAAGAGGAAACGTTTTCTCAGCATTGGAATTATCGTGGCTGCTCTCTGGGCGGGGGCATTAGTCCGTGCTTCTCATTATGAGGCTCCTCTTTCCAGTGAAGTATCGTCGGAGAGAACCATCAGCTTAACTGAAATCTCCCGTACCTCCAAAGATCAACACCCTCCCGCCGAAGCTGAACTTCTTCTGACTGATCTCGGGGCTTCTTTCGATGAGAGAGGAGCGAGAGTAAGAGCTACCCCCCGACCAGCGCGCGGTGCTTCCTCCGGGAAAAATCCTTCAAAACAGGATGATCCGGTTGATTTTCAACAGATAAAAAAAGATATTCGGCCCATCAACAGGCCCCCTGGTGATATGAACGAATATCTGGATGAAGCAGAAAAAGCCAGGCGTGAGGGGATCCGAAAATCTTTGAAAGATATACGGAAGAAAGTGAAGGAGTGGGAGAAAAGTATTTTCGAGCCCACCTGGTGACTTCTTTCTTCTCACCCTGTGGGGATATTTTTCGTGGTATATTGCTGAAAGAGTCTTGGGGAAATTTGAGCGGGAGGGATCTGCGTGATTGCCGGAATTGGAGTGGATATCTGCAGCATTTCCCGCATGAAGCGGGCGATAGAATCGGAACATTTTACGAGGAGGGTCTTCCACCCCTGCGAAAGGGAGTACGCTTTTTCAAAAGCCGGGCCAGCCCGGCATTTTGCCTCCAGCTTTGCGGCCAGAGAGGCCTTTTCGAAGGCCTCCGGCATTTCAATGTATTCCCTTGCGTTTCAGGGCGCCTGGATAGAACGGACGGAGGCAGGGCCGATTCTCCTGATAAACGAAGCTCTTCGCCCTCTGCTCCCGCCGGGAGAGTGGAAAGTTCATCTCTCCTTATCCCATGATGGCGACTTTTCTGTCGCCATGGTCGTTCTTGAGGTTCTTCCATGAAGCAGGGCTGCTCGGGAGCAGATTCAACCCTTTCTTATGCTCCTGTGATCGAAATTACCCGAAATTTTTGTTCATCCCTTCTTCCTCCACTGCCCCGGGATATTCACAAGGGGGACAGGGGGGGATGTCTGGTAGCAGGAGGATGTAATCACTACCGGGGGGCACCCCTCCTTTCTCTGCTGGGGTTTTTACGGGCAGGCGGAGGTATCGCCGTTCTTCTGGCCGATGAAGAGATCTGTGCAGCTGCCGCATCCTTTATTCCCGAGGCGATTTTCCTTTCCGGTCTGCTCCATGCCACTGACAGCACCATTGAAAGTCAGATCTCCGAATGGGAGCCAAGAGCAGACTGTCTGATCGTCGGTCCGGGTATGGGACGATCAGAAAGGGCGGGGGAGGTCTTTGCGCTTCTCTGGAACCTCTGGAAAAAAGACCTTATCGTAGATGGAGACGGCCTCTACTGGCTAAAGGAATTGAGCGGAGCTATTTCCCGGAGGGAGAGAGTGCTCCTTACCCCTCACGAGGGAGAAGCCGGAATGCTTCTCGATATTCCTTCCAAGGAGGTAG
>CAYZZX010000002.1:0-77372 GCA_964483085.1 uncultured Synergistaceae bacterium | reverse complement strand
TTTTGTCCAGTCATTGCAACGGTTTTTCGGCTGTCAAGGTCCTGCGAAAGTTGAGGTATATTAAATAATGTATAAACCGGCACGGTTTATTATATCCTTTTGGAGAGCAGTGCTTTTTTCAGATCATCGTACAACCCGGAGGGGTCCAATGCTCTTTCAGCGACAATTCCCCTCGTCCGTTTGATATCGTCGTTCATGGTTTCGATGAGCTCTGCTGCCGAGGGGAATTTTTTTTCTTCCCTGAGATATTCCTCAAGAAAGACGACGATCCATTTTCCGTAGAGGTCACCATGAAAATCCAGAATATAGGTCTCCGTCCGGAGGGGGGTGTCCTTCAGAAATGTGGGATTGTACCCTATGTTGAGAGCTCCGGCGTACCATTGCTCTTCGGCAAAGACCGAAGCGGCGTAGACTCCCCTTCGGGGTATGACCTTGCCCGCCGGGTAGAGGACATTCGCCGTGGGGAAGCCGAGCTTTTGCCCCCTTCTGTCCCCGACGATGACCTCTCCGGAAAAGAAGAAGGGGTAGCCGAGAAGGTTCCGGGCGGTTTCCGTGTCTCCGTGGGCTACGGCATTGCGGATGTTCCTGCTTCCGACCTTGACCCCGTCGATGGTGAAGGGTTCAACCTCGGCAAAAGCCCACTCTTTTTCTGCTGAGTATTTTCGCAAAAATGAAGTGTCCCCCCTTCGGCCGTGGCCGAAACGAAAGTCCCCTCCCACAACGATTCCGCTGACGGGAAGAAGCCCCTGCAGAAAGTCTAGAAATTGTTCAGGAGAATATTCGGCGAGGGACCGGGTAAAGGGTATTTTTATGGTGCGGGGAATTTTCATGGAGAGGGCGAGGAGGTCCCGTTCGTCCTCGGTGAAGAGGACGGGAATCTCCGTTCCATGAAGGATGTTCGCCGGATGGGGTGAGAAGGTGATGACGCACCAGTTCTGCCCGTCTCCTCCCTGTTCGGCAAGCTCCCGTCCCTTTTCGAGAAGAAGGCGGTGTCCACGATGGAAGCCGTCGAAGGCGCCGAGAATGATGATCATGGAGAAACCCCGCTCGAGAGAGGGAAAATATTGCTCTTCCCCCTGTAGAACCCTTCGGGAAGGATGGCTCCACAGGAGAAGAGATCGTCTCCGAGAACAACGACTCCCTTGTCGGGGGAAATAATCCCTTCGGAGTGAAATGTCAATTTTGAAAGAGGGATTTCTTTGCCGTTTTTGATATCTGTGCTGATCTCTTGATCGGCTGCGTATGTATAAAAGTTTTTCGCAAGGCGGGAGAGGGGGAGTATTTTGTCCTCCAGAGGAAGAGAGTCGTCCTCGAGCTGGGAAAAGGGGACGGCATCGTTGAGATTCAGATTTCCCGAGGACTGACGGATGAGGGAAATCACATGGGCGCCGCATCCGAGGAGTCGGCCGAGGTCCATTACTATACTTCGTACGTAGGTTCCCTTGCCGCAGCGAATTCTGAGGCCGATGAGGTCTCCTCCGGAAGGAGGAGGAAGAAGGCTGATGGATGTAATGTGAATGGGTCGGGGGGAAAGAGAAACTTCTCCACCCCTTCTGGCGATATGGTGCGAGCGCTGTCCTCCGACACGAATTGCGGATATGGAGGGCGGTGTCTGGAGCCTCGTTCCGTAAAAGGAGGGTAGATATTTTACTATTAGGTCTATCGGACTGTCGGGAACGGGCCCGGAGAAGACAACTTCGCCCGTGGAATCCCCCGTCGATCGTTCTTCGCCGAGACGAAACATCACGTCGTACGTCTTCGGTAGATCCATGACAAGGGCGCTGGCCCGGGTTGCCCCGCCTGATAGGAGGACGAGCAGCCCCTGAGCGGTGGAGTCGAGGGTGCCGCCGTGCCCCACCTTGACGGTTTTGCCGAGACGGCGGCGAAGGATTGCAACGCAGACTGAACTGCGTATGCCCCGGGGTTTATCGAGAAGCAGCAGCCCGCAGGGCATTTTTTCTCTCCAGAAGTTCAACCAGGGTGTCCCTTGCGGTCTCCAGCGGAAGAGGAAGCTTGCAGCCTGCCGCCTTCAGATGCCCGCCGCCGCCGAAGGTTCTGGCTATCTCGACAGCTGAAATATCTCCCCTTGAGCGCAGGCTGGCGCGAACAACATCCTCTTCTTCGACGAGGAACGCTGCGAAGACGACTCCCTTCAGCGTGAGCAGTTCGTTGACGAGAAACTCCGTCTCTGACGGTACACTTCCGGTTTCGTCGAAATCTTTTCGGGATATCCACGTTATCGCCGCGAAGGAGGAAGAGATCTCAACTCTTTCAAGGGCGCGCCCCTTGAGGTGCATGGAGGAGAGTGAACGGTTGCTGCGGAGAAGATCCTGTATTTTTTCAGGAGATACACCCCGGGAGAGGAGGTCGGCCGCCGCTCTGTGGGTTTTTTCTCCTGTGGATGAAAAGGTGAAATCGCCGCTGTCCGTGACTATGGCAGTGTACAGCCCCTCGGCCGTCTTCAGTGAATAGTCCTTCTTCCAAGTGGACAGCAGGCTCCACACCATCTCCCCCACCGACGAAGCGGAGGGGTCGATCCAGTTGAGGGAGCCGAAGAGCTCATTGTCGCCGTGATGGTCGATGTTGATGACGGGGAATTTTTCTGAAAGTGTCCGTACACCAGGTACGGAGCGCTCTTCCGTTGAGGTGTCAAGGACGACAGCGGCACCGCCCCACAGGTGGAGCAGTTCGCCGGGGTCGATTTCATGGATGTAGCTGGCTGCCTCCGGCAGAAAGGTGTATCCCTTCGGAAGGGGGTCCGCCCCTCCCCAAAAGACTTTCTTGCCGAGAGAAGCTCCCAGCGAGTAAAGAGCGCTCCCCGATCCAAGGGTGTCCCCGTCGGGCTTGACGTGGGTCAGTATAATCCAAGCAGGAGCTCCTTCGAGAATATCAATAATAGCCGATTGAATCTCTTCGAAGGAGCTCTCCTTTTTATTCTTCGTACTCATTTTCTTCGGAGTCCTGCTCTCCCGTCTCTTCGCCGGATGAGGATTTTTCATCTTTCAGCGAGTCGAGGAGAACGTCTATGGAACGGCCGTACTCCTCGCTCTTGTCCATGTAAAACGAGAGGGCAGGGGTCTTGCGGAGGGGCATCTGTTTGCCCAGGGAGCTTCTGAGAAGACCCTTCGCTGAGAGCAGTGCTTTTTGGACATCCTCACGAATGGAGGGGTCGATGGTTGTAAAATAGACCTTTGCCTGGGCAAGATCCTTCGAACAGTCAACTCCGGTTATGATAGCGTTTTTCGCCATCTCATTCTTTACCCTCAGTTCCAAAAGAAGGGAAATTTCGCGCTGTATCTGTTTGTTGATCCTTAGCATACGCAATGTCGTCATAGGTCATTACCTCTCGACAGTGCCGGATAATGGTGAATTCTCCCGATTCTTCCTCGGAAGAGGCAAAGGAGAAGACTGCACTGACCCGCTCCTCCGCCATTCGCACACTATTCGCCACCGCTGATACAGCCAGTACCACCTCGGAAAGGCTTCCGTCAGGACCGAGGTCCATGGCTGAAACATTCCATCGTCTTCGTATCCGGTCGACGAGCGACCGTACAACCCTTCTGCGGTCTTTCACGCTCTGGGATGCATAGATCCTCAGATGAATCACCAGAAGGGCGACGTAGGGAACAGGATATTCTTTGTTCATCAATCCAGATGCCGTTTTTCCTCGATGATCTCGTAGGCTTCGATGATGTCGCCTTCTACGAAGTCCTGGTAATTGCTGAGGCTGATGCCGCATTCATACCCTGCGGCCACTTCCTTCGCCTCATCTTTAAAACGCCGGAGATTGGCGAGAGAGCCGTCCCACAGCACGATGCCTCCGCGGATAACCCGCGCTCTGGCATTCCGCCGGACGACTCCTTCGAGAACGTAGCTGCCGGCGATCTTTCCAGCCTTCGGAACCTTGATGATCTGGCGGATTTCCGCCTGCCCCAGAACGTTCTGGCGGATGGTGGGCTTGAGCAGCCCTTCAAGGGCGGCCTTTACGTCATCGATGGCGTCGTAGATAATGTCGTAGAGGCGAATCTGAACGCCTTCCGCTTCAGCGATTTTTTTGGCGTTGGGATCGGGGCGGACGTTGAATCCGATGATGACCGCATTTGAAACTGAAGCGAGCATGACATCTGACTCGGCGATCCTTCCCACTCCGCGATGGACCATGTTGATGCCCACTTCGCTGGTGGTCATTTTTTCGAGGGCGGCGGCGAGAGCCTCACCAGACCCCTGCACATCGCTCTTTAGAAGCAGGTTGAGCTGGGGAACGTCCCCCTCTTTGAGTTGGGAATAGAGATCTTCGAGGCTGATTTTCCGCGCCCCGCCCTGCAGGGCGCTCCGCTGCTCCTGCTCTCTATCGCTGATGATGCCCCGGGCGCACCGTTCGCTGTCTATGGACTCAAAAATCTCTCCGGGCTGAGGAACTGCCGTTAGGCCAAGAATTTCTACGGGAGTACTCGGTCCGGCGCAATCGATTGTCTTGCCCTCGGAGTCGATCATGGCGCGGATTTTTCCGCAGGTCGTGCCGAAGAGAAGGATATCCCCCTTGCAGAGGGTCCCCTCCTGGACGAGAACGGTGGCCACGGGGCCTTTCCCCTTGTCAAGCTTGGCCTCGACGACGATGCCCCTCGGTCTGACTGTGGGGTCCGCCTTGAACTCCTCCATTTCAGCTACGAGGAGGATCATCTCGAGAAGCTGGGGAATACCCTCTCCCGATTTTGCTGAAACCTCCACCATGATGGTGGAACCGCCCCATTCCTCAGGGGCAAGGCCCACATCGGAAAGCTGCTGGCGAACGCGATCTGGCTTTGCAGCGGGTTTATCGACCTTGTTGATGGCAACGATTATGGGAACGCCGGCCGCCTTGGCATGATTGATGGCTTCTCTGGTTTGGGGCATCACGCCGTCATCGGCAGCCACGACGAGAATGGATATATCCGTCGCCTGGGCGCCCCGGGCACGCATAGCCGTGAAGGCCTCATGGCCGGGCGTGTCGAGGAAGACTATTTTTTTGCCGTTCTGCTCGATTGTGGAAGCTCCGATATGCTGGGTGATGCCTCCAGCTTCCCGGGCCGTGATGTTCGTCTCCCGGATGAAGTCGAGAAGAGTGGTCTTTCCGTGGTCCACATGCCCCATGACGGTAACGATGGGGGGGCGGGCTTCAAGGTGGTCGCCGGAATATCTGGGCCGCTTGATGACCGCGCAGCTATCATCCTGCTCTTCCACCTCGTCACAGGCCATAGTGAGAACGACATCGTACTCGTTCTCAAGAATTTTTAGAACTTTTTCATCCACCGGACCGTCGGCAGGAATCATGAGTCCGCCGCCGATAAGAGTTTTTACGGCTTCCGCCGGTGTGATGCCGATAAGCTGGGCTACTGCCTTGACGGTAACCCCCTGGGATACCTCATAAATTTCCGTTTTAATCAACTGTCGCTCCTCTTTCTTTTTTTCCTGCCCGTCCACCGCTCCCTCTGTTTCTTTAAGAGCATCCTCCACGAGCTGGGCTGTTTCGGTATCTATGGAGCTCATATGGCTTTTTACCTCTATCCCGAGATTTCCCAGAATGTCGAGCAGTTCCTTATTGTTTTTATCAAGTAATTTGGCAAGTTCGTAGACTCGAATTTTACTCAAACTCTATTCCCCCTTCCGCAAGCAGTTTTGAAACTGATGCCGCAAAGCCGCTGCGTAACGGTAATGCTACCACCTTTACATTCCCTGAACCGACAGCAGCGGAAAGTTCAGTTCCTGATATTCCGCCGAGCACTCGTATCGTACATTTTTCTGCATACCTCCCCTTCACGAGGGACCGGTAAAAAGATGACTCCGCTCCTTCGGCAAAAAGAATCAGAAGGCTTTCACCCTGTGCCAGCTGTGATTTTATCTTATCCTGCCCTATCTGGAGAACCCCTGCCCGTTTCGCGAGCCCCACCAGAGAAAGAAGGGACTCCGCTGCGGGAACCATCATGAATTTTCCCTCTCCGGCTCTTCCGAAATCATGTCAAGAAGGGTTTCATAAAACTTCCGTTCAACCGGGGCCTTGAGCGCTCTGGCAAGAGCATTGCGCTTCATGGCCTCGAGAACGCATTCCTTTTTTCGGCAGACATAAGCCCCCCGCCCCGGATGTCGTCCGGTGGCGTCAACGAGAATCTGCCCGTCGGGAGTTCGGACGACCCGAATCAATTCCCTTTTCGGAGATTCTTCTCTGCATCCGGTGCATGTCCGCGGGCGGCTTCGCTTCACGATCTTGTCCGACTACTCCGATCCGCTTTCTTCAAGGATATCAATATCCTGAAAGATATCGTGAAGGGTGGGCATTCTCTCCGGTTCGAGGGCGTTGATGTCTATTTTCCACCCGGTGAGACGCGCCGCAAGGCGAACGTTCTGCCCGGCCTTACCGATAGCGAGGGAAAGCTGATCGGGCCTTGCATAGACTTTTACCGCCTTTTCCTGCTCGAGTACCGGTTCGATTTTGACGATCTTCGCCGGAGAAAGGGCGTTCCGTATGTACTGAAGAGGATCGGTGCTCCAGATGATCACGTCGATCTTCTCTCCGCAGAGCTCCTTACTGATGGATTTAATCCGCGTGCCGCTGCTCCCGACGCAGGCTCCCACGGGGTCGACGTTCATGTCAAGGGACTGCACGGCAATCTTTGCCCGAGTTCCGGCCTCACGGACAATGTTCTTGATCTCGATGACCCCTTCCTGAATTTCAGGGACTTCGAGCTCAAGGAGCTTACGCAATAGCCCGGGATGGGTGCGGGAGACGACGATTCTCGGCCCTCTGGTCGTCTGGCGGACGTCAAGAAGATAGAACTTGAGCCGCTCGGTGGGAATATACGGCTCCCCCACAATACGCTCCTCCCTCGGAAGAATGGCTTCGGTCCGTTCGTTCAGGCGGATGAGTACCTGGTCGTTCTCCGATTTGAAGACCAGGCCGGTGACGAGATCACCCACTTTATCGGAGAATTCCTCAAAGATGATCTGCCGCTCGGCATCCTTCAGACGCTGGATAATCACCTGCCGGGCGGTCTGGGCGGCGATCCGGCCGAAATCCTCCGGGTTCTGCTCCAGTCTGACAATGTCGCCCACTTCTACATCGATGATCCCCTTCGAGTGAGCTTCGAGAAGGGAGATCTCCGTGTCGGGAGAGACGACTTCGTCGACTATCCGCTTCACCTCGCAGATGGAGATATCACCGTTTTCCGTGTCTATGTGAACTTCCACATCCTGGTTTCCGCCCTGGTATTTTTTGTAGGCAGAGATGAGTGCAGCCTCGAGGCTCGAGGCGATAATCTCTTTTGAGAGCCCACGCTCCTTTGTTATCTGGGCCAGCGCGCGGACGAAATCACGCCCAAACTGCATTTAGGAATTCCTCCTTTTCGCCTTTTCATCTTCAAAGACGAGATTTCCTTTGCTGATCGCGTCAAAGGGTATCTCAAAAACTTCGTCGTCGATTAAAGGGTTTTCCTCTTCAAGAACAAAGAGAATCTTCCCGTCTCGAACTCCTTGAATCAGCCCGGTGAAACGCTTCTGGCCGAACAGGGCGGATTTCGTCTTCAATCTCGCTTTTTTTCCGGTAAACCGTATATAGTCGTCCATGATAAAAAGAGGACGTTCCAGCCCGGGAGAGCTTACCTCAAGGAAATAATTGCCGGGAATCACGTCCTCGTGCTCATCGAGATATTGGCTTACTCTTCTCGAGACTGTCTCGCAGTCCTTCACGAGAATTCCGCCGATGGAATCGATGTACACTCTAAGGAATTGTTTCTTTTCCTCGACGGTGAGGGCGATACCGGCACATTCATATCCAAGACCTTCCACGATTTCCCGCAGGGGCTCCCATCGGTCTCTTCCGTTGACGGCATCCATTCCCATCGCTCCATTCATTTCGGGCTCTTAAAAAACGAAGAGTGGGAAAAACCCACTCTTCGCAGAAATTATCCGCAAATCGAACACAGTAAAGTATAGCACAAGGTGAAAGAAATGGGCAAATTCTATTGTTGAGATCAGAGAGTGAAGTCTGAAATGAACTCCGGCCACCACTCCTCGAGGCATCCCTCGAAATCACCGCGATCATCGGCGAAGTGAAAGGAAGACGCAATGACCTCCTCCGTCAGTTCGGGAAGGTCGAGAATCCCCTTCCAATAGACGTGGTCTTCGGCAGTATTTCTTTCGTACACCTTCGTTCCCGCCACAGGCGAGCTCCCCTTTCGCTTTCCGCGAAACCTAATCGACCCAGTAGTTCGGCGCCTCTTTCGTCACGACCACGTCGTGGGGGTGATTTTCCTTCACTGACGCGGCGCTGATGCGTATGAACCTTGCCCTCGTCTGAAGGGCGGAGAGATTCTCAGCACCCACATACCCCATTCCAGCCCGGACTCCGCCGTTGAGCTGGTAGACGACGGCCGAAAGGGAGCCTTTGTGGGCCGCAAGTCCTTCGATACCCTCAGGTACCAGTTTATCACTTCTGGCCCCCTCCTGAAAGTAGCGGTCTTTACTGCAGCCATCCTTCATGGCGCCGAGAGAGCCCATTCCACGGTAGCTCTTGTAGGATCTCCCCCGGTAGATGATCACCTCTCCGGGGCTTTCCTCCGTTCCGGCGAAGAGCGACCCGATCATGACCGTGTCTGCGCCGGCGGCGAGGGCTTTGACAATGTCTCCCGAATACCGGATTCCTCCGTCGGCGATGACGGTCTTGCCCAGTGCATGAGCTGCCTGGGCGACGTTGAAGATGGCCGACAGCTGGGGCACGCCAATGCCGGCGATAATCCTGGTAGTGCAGATGCTCCCCGGGCCGATCCCCACCTTCACGGCGTCTACCCCCGCCTCTATCAGGGCTTCGGCGGCTTCAGCCGTGGCGATGTTGCCTCCCACAAGCTCAAGGTCGGGATATTCAGACCGGAGCAGCTTTATTGAATCGATCACCTTACGGGAATGGGCATGGGCCGTGTCCACCGCGATAATGTCGACCTTACTCTGTACGAGAGCAGCCGCTCTTTCAAGGAGGTCGGACCCCACCCCTACAGCGGCACCGACCCGAAGTCTTCCGCCGCTGTCCTTGGCTGCGTCGGGGAAGTCTTTCACCTTCTGAATGTCTTTAATGGTGATGAGTCCCTTCAAAATTCCGTGTTCATCGACTATGGGGAGTTTTTCGATCTTTTTCTTCATCAGGATCGCCTGGGCAGAATCGAGAGTCGTTCCCTCCGAGGCGGTGATGAGATTCTCCTTCGTCATGATCCGGCTGATGGGCTGCTCGAAATTATCTACAAACCGAAGATCCCGGTTGGTGATGATCCCCACCAGCTTTTTATTTTCGTCCACGATGGGAACGCCCGAGATGTGAAAGCGCTCCATCAGCTGGACGGCTTGAAGTACAGGGTCGTCGGGGTGAAGGAAGAAGGGGTCCACGATGACTCCCGATTCCGACCGTTTCACCACGTCAACCTCCCGTGCCTGCTTCTCCACTGACATGTTTCTGTGAATAAATCCGATCCCTCCCTCCCGGGCGATGGCGATGGCGAGACGGGATTCGGTCACCGTGTCCATGGCGGCGGTGCAGAGAGGGATACTCAGGGGGATGTTATTGGTTATCTTTGTTGCGATCGCTACATCGAAGGGGAGCACCTCGCTGGCTCCCGGTTCGAGCAGGACATCGTCGAAGGTAACCCCCTCGTATGCAGTAAATTTCGATTCGAATTTCATTTGTCGTAAAACCTCCTTACCCTTCCGCCAGGAGCGAAAAGGGCTTTGCGAAATTGTAGGCCTTCCTTCGGAAAGAAACAACCTCGTATCTGATGAAAAGAATGTCAGGACGGACAGTTATTTTCCTTTTCTGCGAGAAGCCAGGATGGAATCGACAGAGTGGCGCTGCCCGTACAGACCACCGCTCCGCACTCTCCCACGGGGCCAATTCCCTCTCCCGATTTTGCCTTGAGATGGATTTTCTTTCTCCATTGCGGAGGAAGAACCCCTTCCATGGTTGCGATCATGGTCGGAAGAGCGGCAGCGAGAAGAGGCTCCTGAGCGCAGATCACTCCGTCGAACCACTCGAGGGTCCAGCCTTCGGAGAAGACCCTTTTCCCCACGTCCTCGAGAAGAAGAAGACTTGATATGTTCCGGTATTTCGTTACCCCCGCGGGAAAGAGCATTCCGATATCGCCGAGCCCCGCGGCTCCCAGAAGGGCGTCGCAGAGAGTATGAACGAGGACATCGCCGTCGGAATACCCCTTGAATCCGAGGGGAAAATCAGGAAAGGCCACTCCGCCGAGGAGAAAGGGACGGTCGGGAACGAGGGGATGAATATCATACCCGCTTCCCACTCTGTACACCCTTGAGAAAAGACTTTCTGCAAGGGTGAAATCTTCGTCCCAGGTGATCTTCATGTTCTTCCGTTCTCCCTCCACTGAACGAAGCTCCCTTCCCGAGGCAACCCAGGCTTCTCCCTCGTCCTTCACGCCTCGACCAAAACCCTCAAGGGCCTCTTTCAACTGCAGAGTCGGAAAGGCCTGGGGCGTCTGGGTAAGAAAAAGCCCCTCCCGGGGAAAGGTCCCGAGTTTTTCGCCTTCCTCGCGTCGCTTCATGGCGTCCGCTGCGGGGAGCAGGGGAACGACGCCGACGTCCGGAACGAGGGCCTTGAGCAGACGGCGGCACAGGGCGACTGAAAGAAAGGGGCGGGCCGCGTCGTGCACGAGAACGCTCTCTCCCCGGGCGGCCAAAACCCCCTTAAGGACCGAATCTGCCCGCTCAGCTCCTCCGGAGGTTATTGAAAAAGGGCAGCCGTATATCTCCGCTGCCCTTTTGAAGTCCTCTTCCGTTCCGGGAGGAACCACGAGAACGGTCTCTATAATCTCTCCCGCACGATAGAGCGTCTCGGCGGTACGGGCGCTCCACTCCCAGAGAGGCCGCCCGCCGAGAAGACGGAGCTGCTTAGGGAGCTCGCCCCCCGCTCTCGATCCCTTTCCGGCCGCGACGAGAATAAATGAGCAGCTCTTCATCAGAGACGAACTTCCCGCCGGACCCGTCCGAAGACCATGCGCCCGGCCGAGGTCTGGAGCATGGAGGTGACTACCACTTCCACCCGTTTACCGATGTACCCTTCTCCGTCCTCAACGACAAACATGGTGCCGTCGTCGAGATACCCCACCCCCTGATGGGGCTCTTTCCCCTCCCGGATGACGTCGATGTTGATCGTCTCGCCGGGAAGGAGCATGGGTTTCAGGGCGTTGGCAAGGTCGTTCACGTTGAGCACCTTGATGCCCTGAATCTGGGCGAGCTTGTTGAGATTATAGTCGGTGGTGAGTATCTGGGCACCAACCTTGTCGGCCATGACCACAAGACCGCTGTCCACGGTTTCGACCTTGAGTGTTTTCAGAGGAGTGTCGATGATCTCAATCTGAAGTTCGCTGATCCGCTGCAGCTCGTTCACCACGTCGAGCCCCCGTCTTCCTCTCGTTCTGCGGGCGGGGTCGGTGGAATCGGCCACGGCCTGAAGTTCAAGAAGCACGAACTGGGGGATGATGATGAGCCCTTCGAGAAATCCCGTGCGGGCTACGTCAAGAATTCTTCCGTCAATGATGACGCTCGTATCGAGAATCTTCTTGCCCGCCTCCCACTGCTGCGAGGCCGAATAGTCGGAGTCCGTCTCTTCCCGCTCTCTTGCGGGGTTCCCCTTCATGCTGGCAAGGCGTTCCTTCAGGCTTTGAATGGGGGTGAGCACATGGCGGAGATCGTTCTGTCGCTTCAGAAGGATGACGGCTCCGAGGTAACCGAGAACGATGTTCAGCCCCACGGCAAGATAGCTGCCGAAGGGGAGGTCGGAGAAGGGAAGAGCCATGAGATTGGCGATGAGAAGCCCGATGATCATACCAATAGTCGCCGAGGTTATCTCAGACCAAGTGGAGTTTTTCAGATGAACTTCAAAAAAAGAACCCATGAGGCCGAGGAGACGCAGGAATAGTGGAGCGAGAACCAGAGCGATAAAGGCAAAGACTACAATAGCCACTACGGTAAGAAGAGCTTTATCCGGCAGCCACAGAGGCAGCCATTCTTTCCATGCCAAGGTGAACCGCTCGGGGATCATGGGGTAAAAAAGCTGTATAATCTGGGCACCGATCATGCCGCCGACGATAAAGAGAAGACCGGAGAATATTTTCCGGGCAATTTTGCCAAACCCTTCAGTCATGGAATCACCTCGCTTTGCAGAGTATTAAAATATTCAACGGCAATGCCGTTTTTTCAGTCGCTGTTTTTTTTGTACAATTTCGTCGTCACCCGGGATTCAAGGGCCGCAAGAAGAGTCGTCCTGTCGGCAAACTCAATGGTTCCTCCTACAGGTAGACCGTAGGCAATGCGGGAGATCTTCGTATCCCCCCCCTCGAGGTACTCCACGAGGGCATGAAAGGTGAGGTCTCCTTCAATGCACGGGTTCGTGGCGATGATCACCTCTTCCGTTCCATCCTCCTCGATGTGTTTTGACAGGCGTTCAAGGGTTTCTTCATCAAGGTCTTCTCCGTCGAGGGGAGACACCCGCCCGCCGAGGACGTGATAGACTCCGGAGAAGACTCCGGCCTGTTCGATGCTGATGAGGTCCTCCGCCGTCTCCACGACGCAGAGGGTCTTTCTGTCCCGCAGAAGATCCGTGCAGAGGGAGCAGGGGTCCTTGTCCGTTATATTGCCGCATCTCGAGCACGGAAAGATGCTCTCCTTGAGCCGCTCGAGGCATGATGCCAGGTCATTGGCATAGGAGGGGGGCTGCTGAAGGACAAAAAAAGCCATCCGCCTGGCGGTCTTGTTTCCGACACCGGGCAGTTTTCGAAAAAGCGAAGTGAGTCGTTCGAAGGGATCGGGAAGGGCCAACGAGAGCTCCTAAAAAAGCCCCAGAGAGCCCATGCCTCCGGTGAGCTGTCCCATTCTGCCGTTGGCCAGCTCCTTGCTTCTCCGGAGGGCGTCGTTCACCGCTGCAAGGACAAGATCCTCGAGCATCTCAACATCCTCTTCTCCGGTGACTTCAGGATCAATCCGCACGGCGAGGATTTCACCCTGGCCGTTTGCCGTGACAGTTACCATTCCACCCCCTGAATTCCCCTCAACCTTTTCATCCGCCAGCTCTTCCTGGACCTTCGCCATCTGGGCCTGCATCTTCTGCGCTTGTTTCATAATCTTATCCATGTTCATAGCAGTTTCCTCCTCAGTGATGATATTCTCCGCCCCGAAGTATGGTGAACGAGCGATAAATCTGCTCG
The DNA here is from genome assembly GCA_964483085.1 of uncultured Synergistaceae bacterium. Classification (GTDB taxonomy): domain Bacteria; phylum Synergistota; class Synergistia; order Synergistales; family Aminobacteriaceae; genus JALHFZ01. The sequence continues at coordinate 64,134 of CAYZZX010000002.1, read as the reverse complement.
GCCAGCAGCATGGGGCAGAACTCGTGGGGCAGCGTCATTTTCGAGAGGGATACGGAAGCGTCCCTCCGGGCACAAATTCGCTGGGAGAGGCCGAAAGCGCCTCCCACAATAAAAAGTATCCGACCTGATGTTCCATCGACCAATTCCCCAAGCCAGCGGGCGAAGGCCGGGCTGTCCCGCTCCTCTCCAGCTTCCTCGAGGGTCACAACAAAATCTCTGCTCTGCACTCTTTTCAGCAGTTCTTCTCCTTCCCTTTCTATTTTACGGCTTCTATCCCGGTCCTTCCCCTCGGGGACGAATTCCTGCCCGATAGTGAGAAAGGAGCGGGTTCTTTTGATATACCGTTCCGCCAGGGCGGAAAGATGAATATCCTTTGTCTTTCCCACACTAAGAATAATGATTTTCACAGAGTGTGTCCAGTATAAATTCCATATTTTCCAGAGAAGATTTCCGCTTTTTTTTCCCCATTCTTTTTGCGACGAACTTTTCCTGCCGCTCCCTCTCGGAGAGTACATCCTCGATTCGTTTTGTCGCCTTCAGTAGCGAGGGGAGAAGGATATGCTCAAGGGTATTGATCTTCAATGTGGTTCGTGAGAGCTCCCTTTCGATGGCCGTGATCTTCGTCTTCAAATTGATGTACTGCCACATGCACTCTTCCCCGTCGGCCATGGCCTTCAGAAGGTCCTCAACATAGAGGGAGGTGATGGCCGGGTCATAGGGAATCTTCCAGGAGAGGTTCTTCCGCTCTCCTTCTCCGGGGCTGAAGACGGAATACCGGCACCCCATGATGGATTTCTTCTCCACCGCCACGGGAAGAGGGGCGATGCCGGCGGTGAGAAAGCGGACCGATCCGTCCCCCTCGAACATCCGGACGAGGGCGTAGAGAAAGGTGATATTCTTGCTCCTCCGAAGGAATTCGCTCCGAACCTCCCGGTACAGGCGGCGCTCTTCCTCGGCGGAACGCAGGAGAGCATCCCGTTTTCTCTCGAGCAGTTTTTTGCCGTAGGTCACCGCACCGATTCTTTTGCGGGTGGCCAGAAGGTGTTCCCTCGTCGGAGGTCCTGATGTTCTGCCTGTCATGACCTTCCCCCTTCCTTACCGATGTTCTCGGTCACGTACTTCTCGGGGAGCTTGAAAAGCTCCCCTGGCGGCAGGACGGAGAGACATTTCCAGGCGATTTTCTCCGAGGCGGCGAGGGTGCGCCCTGTTTTTCCCTGGGCAAGAAAGTTTTTCTCGAAGATGCCGCCGAAGGTGAGATAGGTTCTTTCAAGGGCGGTCAGGCCGTCGTCCCCCACGATGAGCCGCATTCTCTCCACCTCCCGGGCACGGGCATAGCAGGCGTAGAGCTGGTCAGCCATGGCCCTGTGCTGAGGGAAGGTCTTTCCTCTGCCAATCCCCTTGTTCATCAGGCGGCTGAGACAGGGAAGAACGTCAATTGGGGGGTAGATCCCCTTCTCCTGAATGCGCCTGTCGAGGGTAATCTGCCCCTCCGTGATGTACCCCGAGAGGTCCACCACGGGGTGCGTCATGTCGTCATCGGGCATGGTGATGATGGGGATCTGGGTGACGCTTCCCGGAAGCCCCGCGACGCATCCCGCCCGCTCATAAAGCTCGGCGAGGTCGGAGTACATGTATCCGGGGTACCCCCGGCGTCCCGGAACCTCCTCCCGGGCGGCGCTCACCTCCCGGAGGGCGTCACAGTAGGAGAGCATGTCCGTCATAACCACGAGGACATTATACCCCCGGTTGAAGGCGAAATATTCCGCCGCAGTCAGGGCGAGCCGAGGGGTCAGAAGGCGTTCCACCACAGAATCGCTCGCGAGGTTGAGAAAGAAGACCCCTGTGCTGAGAGCCCCCGACTTACGGAAGGCCTCCATGAAGTACTGAGCCTCCCGCCGGGTGATGCCCATGGCGGCGAAGACCACGAGGAAGGGTTCCGCCGATCCGGGAATATTCGCGCCCTCCACGATCTGTACAGCCAGCTCGTTTGCGGGCAGGCCGACTCCCGAAAAAATGGGGAGCTTCTGCCCCCGGACGAGGGTGTTCATCATGTCGAGGGCGGAAATCCCCGTCTCCACGTAGATATCCGGGCTGCTTCTGCGGATGGGGTTGATGGGAGCTCCGTTCACCGGAAGGGAGAGAGCGGCGAAGTTCGACGGAAGGCCGTCGAGGGCCTCCCCCTTTCCGTCGAAGATGCGCCCCACAAGGGAGTCTCCCACGGGAATGCGCAGGATGTCCCGCTCCAGCCAGACAGTGGTTCGGTCGGGAGAGAGCCCCATGGTTCCCTCGAAGACCTGTACGATGGAGATGTCCCCCTGGATCTGCAGTATCTGCCCTGTTCTCGTCCCCTCAGGGGTCTCCACCGTGACCAGTTCGCCGTAGGACGGCCGTGAGATGCCCCGAAGAAAGATAAGGGGGCCGCTCATCTCTTCAACTCCGCGAAAACCTTCTCTGTAGAGGGGCTTCATCCCGCCATCACCTCCAGAGAGGCGAGTTTTTCCGACAGATTTGTGCACCATTCGGATCCTCTTTCGGCGAGATCCTCTTCTTCAGTCTCCCGAAGGTGAAGGAGCTCCGCCCGGAGAGGAAACTCAGAGATCTGTTCGAAGAAACCTCCTCTGGTGAGGAAAACATCCGCAAGGTCGTTCAAATTCTTCAGCACGAGCAGAAGATCTCGCTGACGGGAAAGAGGGAAGGAGGCGTCCGTCGTAGAAAAGGCATTCTGCTGAAGAAAGAGCACCCGGTAGAGTTCGGCAAGAAAGAGAGTCCACTTGTCCTCTTCAGAGAGACCGTCCCGACCCACGAGCTGAACGAGATCAAGAAGGGACTGCTCCTTTTCAAGGATTTCCTTCATGAAGGCTTTGAGGGAGAACCACTCCTCTCCGAGGGCCTCCCGGAACCACGGAGTGAGCATTTCGTCGTAGAGAGTGTAGCTCTGCCGCCAGTTGATGGCAGGAAAGTGTCGCTGCTGGGCAAGCCCCTTGTCGAGGGCCCAGAAGGCTCCGGACATGCGGAGGCTGGCCTGGGTCACCGGCTCAGAGAAATCTCCGCCAGCGGGGGATACTGCGTTCACCACGGTGATCGATCCGATCCGGTCGGGGCTTCCAAGGGCCTGTGATCTCCCCGCCCGCTCGTAATACTGGGCGAGGCGGCTGCCGAGGTAGGCGGGGTACCCCTCCTCTCCCGGCATCTCTTCGAGCCTCCCTCCGATCTCCCGGAGGGCCTCGGCCCACCGGGAGGTGGAGTCCGCCATGATGGCCACGTTGAACCCCATGTCACGGTAGAATTCTCCGAGGGTCATCCCCAGATAGATGCTGGCCTCCCTCGCCGCCACGGGCATATTGGAGGTGTTCGCCACCAGTACGGTCCTGTTCATCAGAGGGCCGCCCGTGCCCGGGTCCACAAGCTCGGGAAACTCCTCGAGGACTTCGGTCATCTCGTTCCCCCGCTCTCCGCACCCCACGTAGATAATGACGTCGGCGGAACACCATTTCGCAAGGGACTGCTGGGTGACGGTCTTCCCCGTGCCGAATCCTCCTGGCAGAACTGCCGCTCCTCCGAGGGGGATGGGAAAGAGGGTATCGAGGATTCTCTGCCCCGTCAGAAGGGGAACTTCGAGGGGAAGACGGGTGCTGACGGGCCGGGGAATCCGCACCCGCCACCGCTGCACCATGGAGAACTCACGACCGTCCTCGAGGCGAACGACCGTCTCTCTGGGAGAATACTCCCCCTCCTCCGCTCGCCAGGCCACGGTACCGGGAGCCTCGGCGGGGGGGAACATCACGGAGGCGGTGAAGTTTGCGTTCTCCTGCACTCTTCCCATCACGTCCCCGGGACGGACATCATCGCCGGCTGAAAGAGCCGGAACAAAGGGATAGACCGTTCCCGAGCCGATGGTGGGAAGATTTGCCCCTCTGGGAAGAAAAATCCCGTCCTCTCCGAGGGTCTTCAGGGGTCTGCCGATTCCGTCGAACACTCCGCCCAGCAGACCGGGACCGAGTTCAACGGAAAGAAGATCATCCTCGAAGACCACTTCATCGCCGTAGGCAAGACCTGAGGTGTCTTCGTAGACCTGCACGTAGACCGTACCCTTCTGAATGCGGATGACTTCGCCGAGGAGCCCGGAAGTACCGACCCGGGTCACCTCGAACATATATACGGGCTGACGGGGGCTCACTGTGACCACCGGTCCGGATATCCCCGTAACGACTCCTGTTTTTCTCATCTCTTCCTCATCTCATTTCTGTGCTGTCACAGGAGGGGAACTGTATCCATACGAGTTCCCCCGATTTTTCGAGCCTTTTTCGAACCGGTTCCGCTATCCCGAAGAACCAGGATTCTTCCGCCACGATGAAGGCGGCTTTTTCCCGGGAGAGGACCGAGAGAACTCCCGAGATATCCTCGGGCGATTCGCTCGGAATCGGAACAAACCCCATGAGAGCCCACAGATCTACAAAAACCTGACTTCCCACGGCAAAGGCCGGTCTGTCAGTGCTCATCCTCTCTCCTCCTCTTTTCCGCCGCCGTACAGATGATCCTCTATTTCTCCGGCAGGCATTCCCAGGGAGAGCCCCACAGCGATCAGGGTAAGGCCGCGCCATTCGTCGAGGACCATGGCCGTGTATCCGAGAGGAACATCGATGCCGAGAAGGTTTCGCCGGTAGAGTCCCTTCTGCCATTGAAAGAAGGCCTTCTGAACGGTCCGCTGAAAATTCGCGGACTTTCCGGCAGAGAAGGAGCTTAACGGTATTGACCATCCGGAATCCGAGAAGAGAGATTCGGCGTCCCCGGCAGTCTCAAGTTTTTCGATGGGAAGCCCCCATCCTCCGGGCAAAAAGGAAGACGGGGCTTCTTCTCCCTGTCCGTCCTGCTGAATTCCCCGAAGCCATATATTGAAATTCCAGGTATCCGTCAGGCGGCCGAGGAACTCCGCCATCCTGCGGCCGTTCTCGTTGCTGTATTTTTCAAGCTCCTTCTTCCACCAGGAGAGCCAGCGGGCGAAAAAAAGCCTCTCCGAGCCGGGAAGGTTGCCCGTCTCATGCAGAAAGCGAAAGGCGTCTCCGAGGATATTCGAAAACTCTCCGTATTCCTCGTAGGAGCGTACGGCTCCGTCGGCCGCCGTGGGGCATTTATACCAGAGGTCGTCGTAAAAAGGAAAATCGAGCAGCGAATAGCGGTGCCACGCTGGCGCCATCGCCCCCCGTCCCCCTCCCGAAAGAGAACGGAGAAGAAATCTGCCGTTGTAGAGATCCCCCATGGAGAGGACGATGGAAAGAAAGAACTCCGACTCCCCCTCGGCACGGGAGGCCGCCTCAAGCAGCCTGTCGGCGCTTCCTGCCGCGAGGGCGTTTTCGAGACGCTTCAGAAGAGAGGTAGTCCCCTGGGCGAGCTGCTCCCGGTACCGCTCTCCGTAGGAGCTTTCGAGAATGAAGAGCTCGAAGGCCTTCAGCGATCCATGGGCAAGGGCACGAAACTCTTCTTCCGGGAGAAGTTTCGTACCCTTTGCCCGAAGCACGGCATTCAGATATTCATAATTCGGAGATTCTGTCGTTGATTTCCGAAAAAGTGTCATTCAGCAGTCGTGAGAGTTCGAGGGCAAATTCACCGGAGAGCTTATTCCAGCGGGAAGAGAGCGTATTATCAATGACGGTAGTGCCTGAAGTGACGAGGCATCCGCCCCATTTATGCCGGGGTTCTTCAATAATCTCCACACCCTCGCCGAGAGGGAAATCGCCGGTTGTTGACAGCAGTACCGCCTCTCCCGGTTCGACCGAGATCACTGCAGGCAGGCCTGCGGCTTCAAGGCCTTCACGGGCGAGCAAGAGAAGGAGAGCGGTATATTCTGCGTCACGATTTTTTCTGAGGGAGAGGCTTTTTTCTTTCATTCTGTCTCCGCACAGACGGTTCAGCGAGTCAAAATGCTGCAGCAGAGATGTTCGAACTGACGCGATTCCCTCTTTTCTTTTCTCCTCAAGAAGAAGAGAAAAGCGCTGTTCATGCTCCCGGCGCATCTCCTTCACCCGAAGCTCCACCTGTGCTCGCCGTTCGCCGATGAGTTCGTCAAGGGCAGCATTCTGCTCCCTCTCTAGACGGGCGATCTTTCGTTCATGTTCTTCCCGGAGGGCCTGACGAAAGGAGGCAATATCCTCCCTTTCGTCAGGAGGAGTGGCCAGGGGTTCCAAGGACTTCCTCAGGCCAGCTGGAGGATGATCATGATCGCCACCACGAAACCGAGGATGACCATGGTTTCGGGGAGGGCTTCGAGGATGATGATGGTGCCTCCTGTTTCAGGTTTTTCCGCAACAGTGCCTGCCCCGGCGCTTCCGATTTTAGCCTGGGCATAGGCGGTCGCCACTGCAGGTACTCCCACTGCAAGGGCAGCCGCAAGAGCTATTAATGCTTTTTCCACGAGGATCCGCTCCTTCGCTGAAATGGTGTGTAATTCTTTCCTCCGTCGGAATAAAACTTCCCGAAGAATTCGACGTAATGAAGCCGGGCAGAGTGCAGACCCGACCCGGCAACCGCAAGAATGAAATTCAGAAGATGAATCATGAGGGCGAGGAACACCCCCAGGATAGAGAGGCCGAAGACGTCCAGGAATTTCGACGCTACGAGGGCAAGGATGGCTGAGGAAAGGCCGATTGCCGCGATCCGGACGTAACTGATGATGTTTCCGATGCTTCCGAGGGCCTCGATGATCCCTCCGATGCCTCCTCCGGCGATAAGAAGGGCGAGGCCGATCACAAGAAAAGAGACGGGGATTGAAAAAAGGCCCCGGGGAAATTCAGACATCAGCAGAAAAAGAAAGCCGAAGAGGCTTCCGAGGATGATGAGATTGCCGGTTTTCTCAATCCAGACATGGGCATGGCGGTTTTTTATTCCCTGCCAGATACCTATGAGAAGGCCGAGGACGACATGAGCCGCTCCCAGCGCGATGGTGAAGATCATGACCGGAAGCACTCCTTCGGACCGCTCAAGCCAGAGCGGGCGAAGATGAAATAATCGATGGCCGATGTCTCCGAAAAATTCGCCCCAGACCGCTCCCCAGAGGACGCTCCAGAGAGAGACTATGAGCAGAATTGACCCCACGTCCCGGAGAACGGGACGTTTCGCCCTTTTCAGGCTGAGGGAGAGGAGAAAGACGATGATCCCGTACCCTATGTCGCCGACCATGATGCCTGAAAAAAAAGGAAAGAAGACGGCCACGGCGGTCGTCGGATCAAAACCTGTATAGGAGGGGGGGCGGAGAAGCTTTAAAAACACCTCGAAGGGAGCGGTGACTGAACGGTTTTTCAGCGATGTGGGAACATCCTTCCATTCGTCCTTTCCCGGGAGGCGGCACTTCATCAGAATATCCCTTCCAAACTTTGCCTTGAGGCGTTCCTCGGTGGCCAAAAGAAAATCCCGGGGGATCCATCCGGAAAGGACGAAAAAATTATCGGGGGTTTCGATGCGCGCCTCCACGGCGGCCTGTTCGGTTTTTTCGTCGAGAAAAAGAAAAAGGGCCGCGAGGCGGGGCCCCCACTCCTCGGAGTTTTCCGAGAGGTCTTTTTTTATGGAATGAATGTGAAGTTCAAGCTCATCGACAAAGGCCTTCAGAGAGGGGATGGAAGACGCGGGAGCCTTCTGGTCGCAGCATTCGGGAAGACGCCAGGGCAGGGCTTTTTCCCTTACCGCGATGGCGGAAAGTCCTGAGGCCAGGGCCTGTGGAACCCGGAGTGACAGGATGCCGGGACCCTCCCGGCCGGGTACAAAATGATGATCAATTCCTCCAAAATCCTCTCTTCCCCGGGAGAGAAGATCGTTTTGAACTGCAGCGAGAAAGGGGGGGATCTTTTCAGGGGATATCCACCAGAGGGTGATGAATGACTCTCTGGCGGAATCACTCCAACGCTGAAAGAAGGCTGAAAAACGAGAGAGGAGATCAAGAGATTTTTTCAATTTCGCCGCAGTGTCCTCGTCCCGGGCGAGGTCTTCCTGCAGATTTGTGAGTCGGGTGCTGAATTTATCAAGGCTTTTTGAGATTTCAGGGACGAACTCCTCCGGAGAAAGGTCGGAGAAAAGCTGCACTGCCTCGTCCACGTCAGAATCCTTCAGGCCATCCCATCGATCCCACCCGAGGGCTTCTACCAGGCCGAGAACCCTTCCTCTAAGGAGCCGCAGTCCGTTCAGGGTTCCATCGTCTCCACGAAAACCGCCCTCCCCCTCGTCGAGGTGAAGGACACCGAGGCTGAACAGCTCGGAGATGATCTCCTGACGGCGGCTCCGAACCCCCCAGACGGAAAGACGCATCATGGAGCGGATCATGAAAGAACTCCTCCGGTCAGGTCAGTCCACGTTTTTTCGAGAAGCTCCTCTACGTCTGTATTGTCCGCAAGGAAGCTCTTCAGGCTTTCCGTGAAGAGGGCCGTTTCTTTACGGATTTCCCCCTCCCGGTGGAGAAGAATATTCTCTTTCTCCATCCATTCTCCCTCCACCTGGCGGAATGTCTCCTCTTCCATCAGAGAGAGGCGCTGCCGGGTATGTTCTCCTGCGAGGACGGATTCCCGGAGCTTTTCCTCCATTTCGGTCTCGAGAATGGTCTGAAACTCCCGAAGTTCATCATCTATCCAGCCAAGGTTTTCCGCTCCGCCGAGGTTATCAGTCTTCTCATTCAACGGGCAGTTCATCCTCTTCCATCATAAATTCGCAGAACACTTCGCGGCTGATGACCCCTACGAGCTTGCCCGACTCAACTACGGGCAGGCGCTTCACCCCTTTGCGAATCATCAGATCTGCGACGACCATGAGGCTTGTGTCGGGCTCTACCGATATGGGTTCCCTGTTCATGAATTCCCCGACCTTTCTGTTGCCGAAGGATCGAAAACGGCTCAAGAGGGTGTCTTCATCTCCATTTTCAAGAAAGGACGACTTTGCGAGGACTTCAAGATAGGTCGGCACCGAAGCCCGCAAAATATCCGTCTCGGAGAAAAACCCCACCAGGTTCCAGTCGCCGTCGAGCACCGGAAGACCGGAGATGCTGTGGCTGTAGAGCACATGTATGGCGTCATGGACCAGATCATCCTCCATGACTGCTGTGAGATCGAAGTGCATGAGATCCCTTGCGGAGGTCTTCATCGAAGGGTCTCCTTTTTTTCTGAAGAGGTCCGTCCGAATCTTGTCAGAAACACCTTGCCGGCGAAGCGGAAAAGCTCCAGATCCCTCTTCCAGCGCCACGGTTCCTGAAAGAGCCGATAGAGCCATTCAAGGCCCAGCTTCTGCCACATAAGGGGGGCTCTCTTCAGGCTTCCTGAGATGACATCAAAGGAGCCTCCGACGCCGACGGCCAGGATATCTCCAACGTCGTTCCGGTGGTCGTGCAGCCAGACCTCCTGCTTCGGCACTCCGAGGGCCGCGAAGAGGACCTTCGCGCCGCTCTCTCTGATTTCCCGGGATATCTCCGGGTCATCGGGGTCAAAATACCCGTTCCGGCAACCGGCGATAATTATTTCGGGAAAGAGTTCCTGAAGTTTTTCTGCCGCCTTTGTGACGACTTCTTCCTTTGCTCCGAGAAGATAGACGGGCCATTGTTCTGCGGCGGCCATCCTGGCCAGGCCTGTCATGAAGTCGATCCCCGCCACCCGCTCCTGGACGGGCCTGCCGAGAAACTTCAGCGCCCAGACGAGACCCGTGCCATCGGCCAGAGTGAGGAATGAAGTCGATAATGCCTCCGAATAGCGGGGATTGCGCTCCGCCTCGAGGACGGCGAGGGCATTGACTGTCGCAATAAGGGAAAGGCCCTTTGGTGAGGTGACGGCTCCTCTGCTCTTCGAGAGGGCGTAGTTCATGGAGACATTGTCGATGGCCGTGCGCCAGAGGGTTGGCTTGCCGGAAAGTTCTTCGTTCTCTCCCATCTTCCGGAGGAAGGGAAGGAGGGCGATTCCGGTGAAGAGGACGGTGACGCTGACCCACAGCATCATGAAAAGGGAGTTCCCGAGGCGGCTGATGGCGACGAGGGCTCCTCCGAGAGCGCAGAGGGAGGAGATGAAGCGGACCGCGCTGGGATGGTCAAGTCCCCGGCTGATGAGTTTTCGGTAGAGAACCGCCGCCGGAGCCGACCGGGAGGAAAAGACCCGGCTCACAAAATGAAGGGACGTCTCCATGATGGGGATGGCGAAGAGGCCCAGAGGAAGAAGAAGGAGGGTGCTGAAGGTGATCCCCTTACTCACTCCGAGGACGGACGTTCCTGCGACGAGGGTACCCCACAGAGCGGCGAGAGAGTCGCCCATTCTCCGGTACATGTGCCCGTGGCGGCTCCAGAACACTCCGAGGAGGGAAAGACCGCTGAAGGAGAGGAAAAAGGCTTCCGGAAGGGGCTGTCCCGAGAAGAGCGTCGTGATGAGCATAAGGGAGAAGCTGATGGCGAGAAGATGGCCCGACATTCCGGGGATGTTGTCCAGCTCCTGGAGGAGCAGAGGAAAGACGGCAATCCACAGGGCTGTGAGGAGAATGGAAATTCCGGGCTGAAAGTAGTGATACTCTCCGCCGGGCAGACCGAGAAAGGCTATTCTCGGGCCGAAGAGGGCAAAGACCAGGCCAAGCAGAATGTAGGAGGCCTTCCACAGAGATGATGGATAGAGCCGCTGCCCCATTCCGAGGATTGAGGCGAGGATTGCCATGCCCACGATGAAGCGGGAGACGGGAGTTCCGGCCCACAGGGCACAGAGCGCCCAGGCCCCGACGAGAAGCAGATCCCGGAAATAGTTGTACTGAACTGTATCCATGGACTTTCTGCATATCCTCTGAAGGACAAAACAGCAGGCCACCACAGGCAAAATAAAAATAAGAACGTCAGTCATGTAGGTCTCCATAAAAAAACTCAGCCTCCATCAGGATAAAAAAAGGCTCCACTCCCGATTTTATCAGGTGGAGCCCTTTTTATCCACTCTGAAATCCGCTCGATTCAGCGTATTTCTTTTTTCCCGCCCATGTAGGGGATAAGGGCGGTTGGAATCTCCACGGAGCCGTCCTCCCGCTGATAATTTTCCAACACGGCGATGAGGGTTCTGCCGATGGCGATTCCCGAGCCGTTCAGTGTATGGACATAGACGGGTTTGCCTCCCTCTTTCGGCCGGTAACGGGTGTTCATCCTCCGGGACTGGAAGTCCTCGCAGTTGCTGCAGGAGCTGATCTCCCGGTACTTGTACTGGGAGGGAAGCCAGACCTCGATATCATAGGTTTTGCTCGAGCCGAACCCCATGTCGCCGGTGCTGAGGCAGATGGTCCGATGGGGAATCTCAAGGATCCGGAGGACCTCCTCGGCATTGTCCGTCAGTTTTTCAAGTTCATCGTAGCTGCTCTCCGGCGGGGCGAGCTTGACCAGCTCCACCTTATCAAACTGATGCTGCCTGAGCATTCCCCGGACGTCCCGTCCGTAGGCTCCGGCCTCCCGGCGGAAGCACGGGGTGTAGCCGACATAGTAGAGGGGAAGCTGCTCCTCCTCCAGAATTTCGTCGGCGTGAAGATTGGTCAGAGGAACTTCGGCGGTGGGAATCAGCCAGAGATCGTCATTCTCGCACTTGTAGAGATCGTCGGCGAACTTTGGAAGCTGGCCTGTGCCGGTCATAGTCTTACTGTTTACGAGAACGGGGGGCTGAATCTCAAGATATCCGTGCTGTTCCGTGTGGAGGTCGAGCATGAAATTGATCAGCGCCCGTTCGAGCCGGGCACCCTGCCCTCGAAGGACGGTGAAGCGGCTCTGAGCAAGGGCCGCGCCCTTTTCAAAGTCGAGTATCCCGAGGTCTTCTCCGATATCCCAATGGGCCTTCGGCTCGAAGGAAAATTCTTTCGGTGTCCCCCATTTCCGGATCTCCACGTTGTCGTTTTCGTCCTTTCCCACGGGCACGGAGGAGTGGGGGCGGTTCGGAACGGAGAGAAGCATCTCGTTCAGCAGGACGTCGATTTCGTTTATCCTGCCGTCGATGGACTTGACCTGTTCGCCGAGGGTGCGCATCTCCTCCATGATAATCGAAGCGTCTTCACCCCGTGCCTTGGCCGAGCCGACCTTTTTCGACCCCTCGTTCCGCTGCGCCTTGAGCTCTTCCGTCTCGCTGAGAAGCTTTCTCTTTTCCTCGTCAAGGGCCAGCATGGGGCCAATATCGAAATCATTGTTTCTCGAGGCGAGGTATGCCCTTACCTCGTCCTCGTTGTTTCGTACCCATCGCAGATCAAGCATTTTCAGACGCCTCCTTGTCAGTTCGTATCAGACTCATCACATTGGCCATCTCAATGGCGCTGAGGGCCGCCTCGGCACCCTTGTTTCCACCCTTACTCCCCGACCGCGTCTCTGCCTGATCAATTGTATCGCAGGTGAGCACACCTAAAGCGACGGGAAGGCGCTGGTTCAGGGCCACGGAGGCGAGTCCCTTCGACATCTCCGCGCAGACGTATTCGAAGTGGGGGGTATCTCCCCGGATGACCACGCCGAGGGCGATGACTCCGTCGTACTTCCCGCTCAGAGCGGCCTCCTTCGCGACGAGGGGGAGCTCCCACGCACCGGGGACCCGCACGACGTCCACGGACTGATGGCTCACTCCGTGGCGGAGAAGCGTATCCTTCGCTCCTTCAAGAAGTCGCTCGCTGAAGAAGCTATTGAACCGAGAGACGATGATGCAGAAGCGAAGCCCCTTGCCAATCAGTTTTCCCTCAATCATTTTCATTTTCTTCTCCCCTTTTTCGGAGGCATCCCCGGGATGGAGTATCTGCATGGAGGAAATGCCCCATTTTCGTTTCTTTTGTATCAAGATAGCGTTCGTTGAATTTGTTGGGCGGAATGATCAGGGGAACACGCTCTACGATTTCAAGGCCGTACCCCTGAAGGCCCACAACCTTCTTCGGATTGTTAGTGATGAGCCGGATATTCTCAACGCCGAGGTCGAGAAGAATCTGAGCGCCGATTCCGTAGTCCCGGAGGTCAGCCGCGAAACCCAGCGCTTCGTTGGCCTCTACCGTATCGAGCCCCTCTTCCTGAAGCGTGTAGGCCTTGAGCTTCTCGCTGATGCCGATTCCCCGGCCCTCCTGGCGCATATAGAGGACGACGCCCTCTCCTTCCCGTTCGACCGCTTCCATGGCCTGGACGAGCTGGTTTCCGCAGTCACAGCGAAGAGAGCCGAAGACGTCGCCTGTAAGGCATTCCGAGTGCACCCTTACGAGGACGCTCTTCTTGCCCCGCACATCCCCCTTCACGAGGGCCATATGAACGTGGTCCACATTATCGTCGATAAGGCTGCGGTATGCATAGGCCGTGAAGTCGCCGTGGCAGGTGGGAAGGTTCACCGTGGCGATTTTTTCCACGAGCTTCTCCCGTTTGTTTCGGTAGGCGATGAGATCCTCTATGGAGACGATACGGAGGCCGTGCTTTTCGGCGAAGAGGATGAGCTCCGGCAGGCGGGCCATAGAACCATCCTCGTTCATTATCTCGCAGATGACTCCGGCCGGAGGAAGCCCGGCGATATTCAAGAGATCCACTGTTGCCTCGGTATGCCCCGCTCTCTTCAGAACGCCTCCCTGCCGTGCCGCCAGGGGGAACATATGGCCGGGGCGATAGAAATCCTCTCCCCGGGAAGCCGGGTCGGCAAGGCGACGGGCGGTCAGTGCCCTCTCTTCGGCGGATATGCCCGTGGTGGTCCCTTCCTTGACATCCACAGTGACGAGAAAGGCTGTTCCGTGCTTGTCCGTGCTCTCCCGGGTCATGGGGTCGAGGCCGAGGCGGCACACGATCTCATGGGCGAGGGGAACGCACACAAGCCCCCGGGCCGAACAGACCATGAAGTTGATGTCTTCCGTCGTCACGAGAGAGGCCGCCGCGACGAGATCTCCCTCGTTCTCCCGGCTGTCGTCGTCCACAACGATGATCATCTTTCCGCGGCGGATGTCCTCCACTGCGTCCTCAATGCTGCTGAATACGGAGGCTCCGCGATTTTTATCCTCTGAATATCCTGTCATAAGATGTCCTCCTGTCCTTCCGGAGTTCTTCCCCGAAAACCGGGGGCCTGCAACTCTGCCGTCGCCTGCGATGCCTTTTACGGCAGGGTTTCTCCGGTCTTTCCTTCAAAATAACGAAATACATATTTGCCGAGAATATCCGTTTCTATATTGACTCTGTCCCCGGTCTGCAGCTCGCCGAGGGTAGTGGCCTTCAGCGTTGTGGGAATGATGCTGATTCTGCACAGGCCGGAGTCAAATTCCGCCACGGTCAGGCTGACCCCGTCCACAGAGATGGACCCTCTGGGAACCACGAGGGCTCCGAGATCATCGGGAATGTGAAGGGTCAGTATATGCCCCTCCGTTCCGCGGGAGATCCCCTCTACCCGGGCCGTGCCGTCGATATGCCCCGTCACCATATGGCCGTCGAAACGCCCCTGAGCTGAAAGAGCTCTCTCGAGATTGACCCGTGCTCCGGGCCGAAGGGTCGAGAATTTTGTCTTCTTCACCGTCTCGGGAAGAATATCCGCAGAAAAAAGAATTCCCTTCCGGGAGGAGACGGTAAGGCAGGCTCCGGAGACGGCCACGGATTGGCCGGGAAGAAGGGCGCCACCGATATCCTCAGAACGGATTGAAAGCTCATAATACTCTCCCCTGCGGCGGAAGAGGACCACCGAGCCGACGGACTCTACAAGGCCGGTGAACACGCCGGTACTCCTTCTATAAGAAAATCTCTTCCGATTTCTTTTACGGAGGTGTTTTTCAGCATGATGGTCTCCTCCATGGCGGAGAAGGAAAGATCCCCTGAAAAGGGAAGATTTCCCCCCATGATCCGGGGAGAGACGAAGAGAGAGACCGAGTCCACAAGCTTCTCCCGAAAGAATGAGGCGATGACCTTCGGGCCCCCTTCAACGAGAAGGGTCGATATCCCCCGGTCTGCCAGAGCGGAGAGGAGAACGGACAGAGAAAGGCCTCCCCTTTCACCCGGGGCGGCTAGCAATTCCATTCCGGCCCTTCGGGCAGAGGCCCTTTTTTCTTCGTCTTCCGATCCGTCCGTCACCACCAGAGTTCCCCTTCCGTACATCTTTGCGCTCTCAGGCAGGGAAAATTGGGAGTCAAGAAGCACCCTCAGAGGTGATCTGCCCCAGGTGGAGCGGACCGTAAGCTCCGGGTCGTCCCGGGCGGCAGTACCGGCGCCGATGAGGATGGCATCCGATTCTGCCCGGAGAAGGTGCCCCATCGACCGGGCGGAGGGACCGGTAATCCATTTACTCTCTCCGCTTTCGAGGGCCATCCCTCCGTCGAGGCTCAGCGCACCTTTGACGGTCACCCAGGGCCTTCCGAGGGTATTCTTCCGGAGAAAGCCCCGATTGAGCCACCGGCATTCCGGTTCAAGCACTCCGGTCTCCACGTCGACTCCGCTTTCGCGAAGGAGGTTCAGTCCCCTCCCCTGCACTCTTGGGTCCGGATCAACCATGCCTGCGACTACCCGGGTGATTCCTCTTTCAGCGATGAGAGGGGCGCAGGGCGGGGTCTTGCCCCTGTGAGAGCAGGGTTCGAGGTTCACATAGAGTGTCGCCCCCTGAAAGTTCTCTCCCCCCTCAAGGGCCATGGCCTCGGCATGGGGCAGGCCGACACTCCGGTGCCACCCTCGGGAGATAACCGATCCATCCTTCACCACAACGCACCCTACCAGAGGGTTGGGAGAGACTTTTCCCGTTCCCCGCAGGGCCAAACTGAGAGCGCCGTGCATATAGTATTCGTCAATCTTTCTCTTTGGCAGGGCCATGAGCATTCTCCTTCAAAAAGGAAAGTATCTGACCGGCAAGTTTCGGGCCGATTCCGGGAACGGATGAAAGCTCCTCCGCCGAGAGGTTCAGGATATTCCGCGCGCTGCCGAACCTGCCGAGAAGCTGGGCCGTCCTGTGCTTTCCGATGCCGGGGATATCTTCAAGCAGTGAGCGTCGAAGGCGGGAGGATCGGGAGGATCTGTGGCTTTCCACCGCAAACCGGTGAGATTCATCCCTCACCCGTTGAAGCAGGCGCAGGGCGGAATCTGAAAAATCGAGCCGCAGAGGTTCCGTTCCACTGCTATGGTATATCAGTTCCTCCTCTTTCGCCAGTGAGACCACGGTGAGTTCGGCCAGGCCGAGATCTTCAAGGGCCTTTTTCGCAAATTCAAGCTGAATCGGGCCGCCGTCAATCAGCACCAGCTGGGGCGTAGGCTCGTTCCCCTTCAGCGTCTGTCCGTACCGGCGGGAGACCGTCTCCTGAATGGAGCGGAAGTCGTCCACACCCTCCACAGTCCTGATCTTGAAGCGCCGGTAGAGGGAGCGGTTCGGCACTCCCTGTTCAAAGACCACCACTACGCCGTAGGTCTCCTTCCCCGACATGTGAGAGATATCGAAACCGTCGATCCGCCAGGGGAGGACTGACATGCCGAGAAGCTGCTGAAGGCGGTTCAGGCACTGCCACATGTCGCCGTCGAAATCCTCCCGAAGAGGAGAGGTGATCCGCTGACGGGTGATCCGCCATATCGCCCTGATGGTGTCTCGAACCCGCCCCGCCTCCTCGAAGGCGAGGTTCCGCGCCGCTTTGTCCATCCGTCGTCGAAGGCGCTCCACCACCTCCGACGACTGCCCCTGCAGCAGAAGGATGACATCATCCACCCTTTCCTGATAAACTGAAGGGGTTACAAGCCCGCCGCAGGGTCCAAGGCACCGCCCGAGGGAATAATGAAGGCACGGACGGACGTTCTTTTTCGCCGCGGCTTCGGGGTCAATATCCCGGGTGCAGATGCGCAGGGGAAAGTAGCGCTCAATCAGCCGGAGAAGGGATCGAACGTCTCCGACATTCACGTAGGGACCGAAGTACAGGGCGTTATCCTTCCCCTTCTGCCGGGTCACCACGATCCGCGGAAAAGGCCCCTCCGTGATCTTGATATAGGGGTATTTATCCGACATCTTGAGAGCGATATTGAAGAAGGGGCGGTATTTCCGTATCAGCTTCGCCTCGAGAATGAGGGCTTCCACCTCGGACTCCGTACGGATCACCGAAATATCCGCGATGGAATCCACAAGCTTTCTCAGACGGGAGGAGGCGAAGGAGTTGTGGCGAAAATAGGAGGAAACCCTCTTTTTCAGTGATTTCGCCTTCCCTATATAAATTACCGTACCGGTATCATCCCGCATCAGATAGATGCCGGGACGATCGGGAAGGTTTTTGAGCAGCTTCTTTACGGCTTCTTGAGTCACTTTTTCCTCCTGAAATATCAATTTATGGTCCATATCATACTATTTTACGCTATAATCTGGAATAACAAAGAATCGGAGGTGCCACCATGAGTATGGTGCTCTACAATGATCTTACAAGGACCAAAGAACCTTTTGTGCCCGTCCATGAGGGGCACGTGGGCTTTTACAGCTGCGGTCCCACGGTGTATGACTTTTTCCACATCGGCAACGCCCGCCCGTTCATCGTCTTTGACACCCTTCGGCGGTATTTTGAATACTCCGGATACGAAGTTACCTTTGTCCAGAACTTCACGGATATCGACGACAAGATGATCAACCGGGCCAACGAGGAGGGAATTTCCGTCTCAGAGCTGGCGGACCGCTTCATCGCTGAATACTACCGCGACGCCGACGCTCTGGGAGTGCGCAGGCCGACCCATGCCCCGAAAGCCACGGAGCATATGACGGAGATCATCGACCTCGTCTCCACCCTCATTGAGAAAGGCCATGCCTACGAAGTGAACGGAGACGTCTTCTTCGATGTGGCGAGTTTCCCCGCCTACGGTGTTCTCGCGAAACAGAGCCTCGAGGATCTTCAGTCCGCAGCGCGGACCGATGTGAACGAACAGAAGAGGCACCCCCTCGACTTCGTCCTCTGGAAGTCGAAAAAGGAGGGGGAACCCTCCTGGCCGAGCCCCTGGGGGGAGGGCCGCCCGGGGTGGCATATCGAATGCAGCGCCATGTCAATGAAATATCTCGGTTCAACCCTCGATATCCATTCAGGAGGGACGGACCTCACCTTTCCTCATCATGAGAATGAGATCGCCCAGGCCGAGGCCGCCACGGGAAAGACCTTCGCAAAATACTGGATTCACAACGGCTTTCTCCTCATCGATAAAGAGAAGATGTCGAAGTCTCTGGGCAATTTTCTCACCGCCCGGGCAGCCCTTGAGAAATTTCCTCCACGGGCGATCCGCTTCTTCATGCTCAGCGCTCATTACCGCTCCCCCATCAACTTCACCGAGGAGAGCCTCATCCAGGCTCAAAGCGCCGTGGAGCGTCTCGAAAACTGCTGGTCCAATCTTCAGTACGCAAAGAAAAACCCCGGAAACAAAGAGGGCGCAGCCGAACTCACCACCCTTCTCGACGGGCTGAAAAGCCGATTCCAGGAGGCCATGGACGACGACTTCAATACCGCCGCCGCCCTCGGGATCATCTTCGAAGGCGTGAAGGGGATCAATACCTTCCTGAAGGAGACCGCTGAACCCGACGAGTCCTCCCTCGAGAGGGCAGAACAGTTTCTGCGCACTGTGGATTCAATCCTCGGCATCATCGGAATCGATGAGGAAGATGCTCACGGAGACGAAGAGGAGATTGAAAACCTTCTGAAAGAACGCGAAGCCGCCCGGCGGGAACGGAATTTCAGCCGTTCCGATGAAATCCGGGACAGCCTCACCGCCCGGGGGATTCTTCTTGAGGATACCCCCCAGGGCACGAAGTGGAAACGAAAAGGATAAGAAGAAAATCTACAGGGCGGGAAATTTCCCGCCCTTTTTCATTCTCCGCTGCAGCATGAGCACCAGGGGTATTCCGAGAAGAAAGCAGGCGATGCTCTCCCCCGCTCCGACGTACGTCATGGAGAGAAGAAGGGGTACGTCCAGCAGGACGGAAAGGTACCCCCCGACCACCACCATGTTAATCACTACGGGAGGGAGGGCTGCGAGAAACACCGTGGGCATCCGTGCGGTCAGCATTGCTGCAGCGAGGGTCGCCGTGCTGCCGAAGATCACGTCGGCAAGGCCGAAGCCTCCGGCAAAATTCGCAAGCAGACACCCTGCAAATAGACCTAAAACTGCCTCGGGAAAAAGAAACGGCAGCAGCGTCAATGCCTCGGAGATCCGTATCTGGACCATGCCGTATGACAGGGGAGCGAAGAGAAAAGTCACTGCTATGTAGGCCCCGGCGATTACTCCGGCGAGGGCGACCTTACGGACGCCCATCGGCCCTCCCCTTGAGAAGGGGTACGAAACGGCAGTACTCGTGCCAGGAGTCCTCAAAGACTTCCTCTGCCTGTTTTATTCGCTGAAAGAGCCGCTCACTGCCCGAGGCCACCCTGAGGGGCGCAACAAGCCGTCCTCCCGGCAAGAGCACTTCAGACCACCACTCCACCAGCGTATCAACGGCAGCGGTGACCAAGACTCCTGAAAAGAGGTCCGGTTTTTCCGGCTTTTGCCGTCCGTCGTGCCACAGGACGGACACCGAATATCCCAATTCACCGAGCTTTTCCCTTGATCGGTCGGCGAGAGACCGGATCCGTTCCATGGAGGTCACCTTCGCACCGAGGGCGGCCAGTACTGCCGTCTGGTAGCCCGATCCGGTACCGATCTCGAGAATGGCGTCCCCCGGCTGTGGAGCGAGAAGCTCCGTCATCCGGGCGACCATGTAGGGCTGGGAGATAGTCTGGTCGTCTCCGATGGGAAGAGGGCTGTCAATCCAGGCGCTTCTGTCGAGAGGTTTTTCAAGAAATAGATGGCGGGGCACGGAACCCATGGCCTCGAGTACCGGCTTCCAGGCGATGCCCCTTGCCATGATCTGTTCGCGAACCATCTGCTCCGCATCAAGTTTCCAGGAATCCATGGGTAGTACACCTCCTGACGGGTATGTAGCAATTATTGTACCATGGAGGAAAATTGTCGTAATTGACGAATTAGGTCCAAGATCAACAGGATTATTCACATTTGTAAAACTCACGCTTTTGACTTGCGGAGGCTTTCTGGTATAATTCCTATTGAAAAAATCATATATTGAAGGGACTGTTTTCACTTTGAAAAGAAACATTATGTTAACAGCTTTAATAATGGTACTTGTAATGGCTTCATGCGCGCTCGCCGGGCCGCAGGATTTCAAACTCGTAAACAAAACGGGAGTTGACATCTACGGTGTGTACATCTCTCCGTCCGCCAGCGATGATTGGGGCGATGATGTGAAGGATGTTGAAGTTCTTAAAGACGGTATGGTTCTCACAGTCACGTTCGCATCCCAGGACGTTGCATTATGGGATATCCGGGTAGTGGATGAGGATGGTACCGCCCTTGAATGGACGGAATTCAATCTGATGGAAATCTCCGTAATTACCCTCAACCAAGATGGCGAGGCCGAAATCGAGTAAATCCGCGCCAAAAGTGAGGAAGAAGTAAACTTTCCCCGAATAAAACAGAGGCCGTTCTCCTCATACTTGAGAGGAACGGCCTCTGTTTTATTTCTTATATGCTCTCAAGTAAGGCATCTCGCTACTTCGTACGGCGTGGTTTGGCGGAGGCGTGTGGGGATCGAACCCACCGGAGACAGCCTATACTGCCTCCCTCTGGATTTGAAGTCCAGGGCGCCCACCAGGACACATTCGCCTCCACCTGACGTGAGATTGTACTTCTCTCTGAGGGAAATGTCCAGTCAAAATTTACTTATACCCTCTTTAATCCTTCATTTTGCAGAAAACCAGATCATCCCGTGGTCAACCCTCACCTCGGTTACCGAGGGTTTTCCAAAGAAGGATGAAAAGTCGAGTACCGGCGCGGCCTTCGCCAGAGCACGGCCGACGTCGGCTGCAGAGATCAGGGCGTTGTCGTTTGTGGATTCATCGAAACGAATCGTCGCCATTCCGTTTTTTTCGATGACATATTTTCCCCGCAGACGGAGAAGGGCCCGGATGGTGAAGGTCATTTTACGCTCATAGACTCCCTTCACCATGACTGTGCCGTCCTGTAGCTCCTGTTCGGTGACGGTGAAGCGGGGCATGTTTTTCTCAAGGGAATCCCGGAAGGACTCCCCCGGGATGCTGCCCGTGAGTTTGTACCCGCTGTAGGAGTGAAGACGCACCCCCTGATCGTCGGAGGAAAAGAGGACATCCTTCAGAACAAGAAGCAGCCTGTCATAGAGTACCCCTTCCACAGCGGCATCCTCGACGCACAGGGTGAGAAGGGGGATTTTGCCGCTCCGAAGCTCCTCTTCCGTTCCGTCTATTACGGGAAGAATACTTTTCGAGGGGATTTTTTCGCTGAAATATTTCGCGAAGAGAGGGATATACGCCTCCTGAAGGGGTTCTGCCGTCGCAGGAAAGGCCGGGAGGAGGAAAAGCACCAGGAGAGACAGAAGTCGAATGTTCATGAAGGGTCCTCCCTCTTTCATAGATCTGCGAAGGACGAAGCGAGTATACTGGCATCGTTCGAGGAGATTTTTGCCTCGAAGAGGGGCGTCCTTTCGTCCAGTATTCTGGGAGCGAGGAGCTTGTAGAAGGGGTTTATCCCGCTGATCTCAAGGCTCTCCCTTCTTCCCGTCCAGAAGGGAAGGCCCTCCTCACTTCCCCGCAGCTTTCCTTCGGTAAGGGCGGAAGAAAAATACCATGCGGTGGCCTCTTTATTATCGGATGTGATATGGGCGATGCCTCGAAGCCGGAGGGACAATGCTTCAAGACCGGTTTCCTCACGCATCTCCCGGACACAGGCCTCCAGCGGCGTTTCCCCGGGTTTCTTTTTACCCCCGGGAACTGTGACTGTGCCGCACCAGGGAGGCCCGAGGCGCTTCACGAGAAGCACCTCATCCTGATGAAAGAGAAAGGCGAAAACATACTGGGCGGGGAAGGAACACTTTTCATTCATGCTCTCACTGCCCCCCCTTTGTCTCGATGCGGAGAAAGACGCCCTGGTCGAGGAGCTCTGCGATGGTGAGAGAGTACAGAGGCTCGGGGTCCACCATCTGTCCCGAGAGGGAAAGACCGAAGTGAAGGTGAGGGCCCGTCGCCCTTCCGGTCATGCCGCTCTCCCCGATCTTCTGTCCGGCAGAGATGCGCTCGCCTTCCTTCACCGAGATGCTGCTCAGATGAAAATAATGGGAGATGACTCCGCCTCCCGAGTCCACATAGACGCTCTTGCCGGCGTAATAATGATCTCCCGTGAGAATCACTCTTCCCGGGAGAGCCGCTTTGATGGGAGTGCCCACTGCCGCGCGGTAGTCTATTCCTCCATGGGGGTTTCTCGGCTTGCCGTTGAGAATCCGCCGCCGCCCGTAGGGGCTCGTGACTATGCCGTTCACGGGACGTAAAAGGGGCAGCCCCCATTCCCGGGAGAGGGTCTGGGTGGAAAGGGCTTTAGATGTCGCCATTCGGTCTTCCGCGATTTTTGCCAGTACATCCGCAGGAGGGGTCACCATCTTCTCGGGAAGGGTGAGATGATCCTCCTTGTACTTCAGAGCCCGGAGACGGATGTAGACAGACCGGCGCGTTCGGCCAGCGGGGGTCTTGAGGTGAAGGATCATCGTGTGAACGCCCGGTTTCGTCTTCGCAACGGAGCTTCCGAAGAGCCCAAGGGCAATGTGTTTGCCGCTCCACTGAGAGATTGCGAGGGGAACGGTCCTTCCCTGCCACTCCACCGACGCCTCCTCAAGAACCTCTGGAGTGGTGAGGCGAACGGCGAAGGGCTTCCCAATTCCCGCGGATGACGGATATTGCAGGTTCACAAAGGCTGCCGCGAGGCAGGGGAAGTACAGCAGCAGCACCACGGCCGCGGTAAGGGAAAATAAGTTTCTTCTTATGTCATTCAATAGTTTCAAGAACGATGCTCCTTTCAGCAGAGCTTTTTTTATCGCATTTCCCGGAAAGAACAAATGCCCGGCTGAACCAGGGAAGGGCCTCCTGAAGCTTCTTCTCAGAAGAATAGCGTATCTCCAGAAGAGGCTCTCCCTTCTGTGCGCTCTCTCCATTCTTGCGGCACAGGCGGACGCCGACGGAAAGATCGAGAACTTCATCGAGGGACTGTCGTCCTCCGCCGAGGCGTTTCACTCCCTCACCTATCGCCCGGGCATCGACGGATTCTACTGTACCCTCTTTTTCTGCTCTGAGAACCATGATCCCGGCGGCCAGGGGAAGAACTGACCGGGGGTCTTCCGCGGCCTCTGCAGGACCGCCCTGGGCCTGAAGGAACTCCTTGAATTTTTCGAGGGCCATTCCGCCGGAAAGCTTTACCTCAGCAAGGCGCTCCCCCTCTTCTGCGGTCCCCAGCCCCGCCAGAGCGACCATTCTCCCAGCAAGCTTCACGGAGAGTTCGCGGACGTCCGCCGGTCCCCCTCCCTGAAGGACATCCACTGCCTCGATAACTTCAGCAGCGTTTCCGATCCACTCCCCCAGGGGCTGATCCATAGCCGTCACGAGGGCGGCGCTCTTCTTTCCGAGGGAGCGGGAGAGGGAGACAAGGGCCTCTGCAAGGGCCTTTGCCTCGCCCCGGGTCTTCATGAAAGCACCCTTGCCGCACTTGACGTCGAAGACAAAGGCGTCGGCGCCGCCGGCGATCTTTTTGCTCACGATGCTGCTGCAGATCAGGGGAAGGGAGGGGACTGTCCCCGTCACATCCCGGAGGGAATAAAACTTCCCCTCCGCGGGAGCGAGGTCCTCCGAATGGCCCGAGACGGCGCACCCTATCCGCTTCACCTGTTCTCGAAACTCTTCAGATGTCAGATGGGTGCGGAAACCGGGGAGGGCAGCCAGCTTGTCCACAGTTCCCCCCGTAAAACCGAGGCCGGGGCCGGAGAGTTTGGCCACGGAGAGGCCGCAGGCCGCAGCAAGGGGGACCAGGATGAGGGTGATTTTGTCCCCCACTCCTCCGGTACTGTGCTTATCCACGAGAAAAATATCCTTCCCGAAGGAGATTTTGTTTCCCGAGTCGGCGAGGGCGAGGGTGAATTCTCTCAGCTCGGCCTCGGAGAGGCCGTTGAAACAGACTGCCATAAGCCATGAAGCAGCCTGGTAGTCGGGAATCCGCCCCGAGGAAAACTCTTCTACGAAGGAGCGTATTTCTGCTGAGGATGCCTCGCCTCCCTCTCGCTTCAACTCGATGAAGGAGAGCATATCAAACATTCGTCCGGCTGACCTCCTTGAAAAAACCAGTCAGAAGAGAGATGAGTTTTCCTGAAGCCTTTCCCATCTCACGGATAACTTCGTCGCCGCTGAGGGAGTCGCGGGTGATCCCCGCAGCGTAGTTCGCCACACAGGAGACAGCGCAGACCTTCATTCCCATGGCGTTGGCCGCGATCACTTCGGGCACGGTGGACATTCCCACCACAGAGGCACCGAGGGTCCGGGCCATGCGAATTTCCGCCGGTGTCTCGAAAGAGGGGCCGGAAAAGGCGATGTACACCCCTTTTTTCAGGGGGATGGAGAGCTCTCGAGCTGCCCCTTCGGCAGCCTTCGCCAGCTCCTCGCAGTAGCAGGTGGTCATGTCTGGGAAGCGGGGGTTCCATGAGGGGGTATCCGGCCCGCGGAGGGGGTTCACTCCCATGAAATTAATATGGTCCGTCAGCAGCACCAAGTCACCCGGTGAGAGAGCCTGGTCCACGCCGCCCACGGCATTGGTGGCCATGTAGATTTTCGTTCCCCACTGGCCGAAGACCCGCACGGGGTAGATCAGTTCTTCCATGGAGTACCCTTCGTAGTAGTGAACCCGTCCCTGCATGACCGCAAGGGGCAGACCACCGAGGGTTCCGAAGACCAGCCTTCCGGCATGTCCCGGCGCGGTGGAGACGGGCCAGTGGGGAATGTCCCCGTAGGGGATGACCGTTACATTCTCGAGGGAGTCGGCGAAGGATCCCAATCCTGAGCCGAGGACCACAAGGGCGGCGGGAGGATTTTTCACCAGCGCCGAAAGAAAGGCGATACCTTCAGATACTTTATTCTGCATGGGAAATTTTCACGTCCTTTTCTCTGGGGCGTTTTACGCCCGGGGATGAGCCATATCATAAACGTCCCGGAGCTCGAGGTCAAAGTGCAGGTATTTTTCCGTGGTGGCGATAGAGGAATGGCCGAGGATCTCCTGGAGAGTTCGCTGGTCCATCCCCCGGCGAAGAAGGTGGGTGGCAAAACTGTGGCGCAGGATATGAGGGTAGAGCCGGGAGGGAGAGAGCCCCGCTTCAGCTCCTCTTTTTTTAATAAGACGCCAGACATCCTCCCGATTGAGCTGCCGTCCGTTCCGTGAGAGAAAAAGAGCCTGCTCGCTGCTTTCTTTTAAAAGCAGGGGACGCCCTTCGTCAAGATATTTTTTCATTCGAAGGGCGGCCTCTCCGAGAAAGGGGACCATCCGCTCCTTCTGCCCCTTTCCCATGACCCGCACAGACCGGGAGGAGAAGTCGACACTGTTGACCTCAAGGGTACAAAGCTCGCTCGCCCGGAGGCCGCACCCGTAGGCCGTCTCAAAGAGAGCCCGGTCCCGCAGTTCGAGAGGGGTGCTGCCCGAACAGCCGTAAAGCAGCCGCTCCACTTCCCCCTCGCTGAGAATTTGAGGAAGGCGCTTCTCTTTTGAAGGGAGGGAGGGAAGGCGAAAGTCGGTGGAGAGTGCCTCCTCGACGGTCAGAAAACGCATCCAGGAGCGCATGGCCGCCATAGTGCGCTGCCGGGAGGCTTTGCTCTTCGGACCCCGGGTAAGGTGCTCCTGAAAACGATGAACGAGGTTTTCCGTAGGAGGAAAGGCCGGTTCATGAAGAGAGTCGCAGAAGGCCTTCCATTCCCGAAGGTCAGAGCTGTAGGCAGAGGCCGTGTTGGAACTCAGGCCTCTTTCGTACAGAAGATAGGATGAAAAGCTTTTGATGGCTGAATCGATGTCCCATAATTCCATAATAGTTACATGATAT
This sequence comes from uncultured Synergistaceae bacterium, assembly GCA_964483085.1. Lineage (GTDB taxonomy): Bacteria > Synergistota > Synergistia > Synergistales > Aminobacteriaceae > JALHFZ01. The sequence goes on along the minus strand of CAYZZX010000002.1, from coordinate 38,269 downwards.
CACAAAAAAGGGACCGGAAGCACCGGTCCCTGCAAGGCTGAATTTATATTTCGGTCAGATTGCTTCTCTATGCCCGAAAGGCGAGATACCACGAAAGAGCCGAAAAAGTTTTTCCGTCGATGATCTTTCCGTCCGTAAGAAGGGATGCTATCTCTTCGGCGGGCACGGAAACGGTCTCTATGAACTCGTCGTCGTCCTGATCGAGCTTCGAGAGCCGCAGATCGGACGCGAGGTAGAGGACGAGCAGTTCCGTGCAAAACCCGGGAGAATTGTACATTCTGCCGATCTCCTCGAGAGTTCCCGGATAGTATCCGATCTCCTCCTGAAGCTCTCTTCTTGCGGCGGAGGGAAAATCCTCCCCCTCGTCGACGAGTCCCGCGGGGATCTCGAGGATGTCCTGACCCAGAGCATACCGGAACTGCCTTATCAGCAGCACTGACCCGTCGGAAGTGATCGGGAGTACCGCTACTGCCGGATCGTGTTCAACGACTTCCCGAATCGCCTTTTTTCCAGAGGGAGTCAGGATATTGTCGATCCGAAGGTTCAGTATTTTTCCCTGATAGGCCCTATGGGACGAGACTGTTTTTTCGGTGCGGTCCATGCATTCCCTCTCGATATCTATTGTGAGAGGGCTTCCCTGGCGATTTTCTTACCTCTCTCAAAGGCCTCGAGGTTCATGGGAAGGAATTTTGGCTTCCTCTTTCCGAGTTTTTCCTTGATGGTCTCCACGCATACCTTCGCGTCAACGATGCCGCTTGATTCCACTACTGCTCCGAGGATGATTATATTGGCGATTTTATCGCTGCCCAGTTCGAGGGCGACCTGGGATGCGGGGACGCCTATGGCTGTGACATCGGGACGAGAGCCGTCATACTCCACAAGATCGCTGTTGAAGACGAGGATTCCTCCCTTTTTTACTCTGTCGAGAAACTTCGACAGAGACGGCTGGTTCATTATGACCAGTACGTCGGCGCTATCCACCACAGGGGATCCGATCTCCTCTTCGGAGAGGACCACTCCGCAGTTTGCCGTTCCGCCCCGCATCTCCGGTCCGTAGGAGGGAATCCAGGTGACGTAGCGCCCCTCTTCAATGCCCGTGTATGCCGCGAGCTGCCCCAGCACCATGACGCCCTGACCACCGAAACCTGCGGCGAGAAGGGTCTTGTAAAAGGACATCTTTTCCTCCCCCTCTCTACTCAAAGTCCTTGAAGGTTCCAAGGGGATAATAGGGCATCATTGAGTCAATCAGCCAGTCAAAGGACTCCACTGCACGCATTCCCCAGTTTGTGGGGCACGACGAAAGCACCTCCACAAGGGAAAAGCCCTTTCCGTCGATCTGATTCTGGAAGGCTTTTTTGATGGCGGCCTTGGCCTTTATCGTATATTTCGGCTGCGCTACGGAGACCCTGGCGATGTATCCCGGTGCGGGAAGGGTGGCGAGCATCTCGCTGATACGGATGGGATATCCGTTCACCTTTTCATCCCGTCCGAGGGGGGAGGTGGTGGTTTTCTGGCCGATGAGGGTCGTTGGGGCCATCTGTCCGCCCGTCATTCCGTAGATGGCGTTGTTTATGAACACGACGGTGATGTTCTGTCCCCGGTTCGCGGCGTGGACGATCTCCCCCATGCCGATGGAAGCCAGGTCTCCGTCTCCCTGATAGGTGAAGACGATCTTATCGGGGCGCACGGTCTTCAGCCCCGTGGCCACCGCGGGTGCCCTTCCGTGAGGGGCTTCGCAGTAGTCTATGTCTATATAGTCGTAGATCATGGCGGAGCATCCTACGGAAGCGACGCCGATAGTATCGTTCTGAATCCCCAGCTCGTCGATGGTCTCACACACGAGGCGATGGGCAATTCCGTGGCCGCATCCTGGGCAGTAGTGGCTGCTGACATCGGGCATCCAGCTGACCGGGCGGGCGTAAACTTTCACTTCACTCATAGTCTTTTCCCTCCTTTACAGGGCGAGAAGCCGCCTGCATTCGTCCTCAATCTCCTTGACCGAAGGGGCGAAACCGCCCATGCGGCCGTAGAAAGAGACCGGATACCGGCAGTTCGTGGCGACCTTTACGTCGTCGATCATCTGTCCGGCGTTCATCTCCGCCACAAGAATATGGCGGATCCCATCGGGAAGAGCCTGGAAGGCATCCGTGGGATAGGGCCACAGCGTGATGGGGCGAATCATTCCGACCTTAAGCCCCTCTGCCCGGAGATTGTTCACGGCAGAACGGGAGATGCGCGCGGTCGTTCCGTAGGCGGCGATGAGCAGCTCTGCGTCTTCAACATGGTAGGTCTCGCACCGCTGCTCTGCTTCCTTCATACGTCCGTACTTCTCCTGAAGTCTGTGGTTATGGGCCTCAAGGGGTTCAGGAGTCAGGAAGAGGCTGTGAAGATGGCTTCGTTTGCCGCCCCGCTCTCCCATGAAGCCAAGGCCCCAGCTCGTGTCTGCCGGGTCATCCTTCGTGGCGCTTGGATGGATCTCCACTGCCTCCATCATCTGCCCCATGAAGCCGTCGGCGGCTACCATGACGGGATTGCGGTATTTCTGTGCGAGTTCAAAGGAAAGCTGGGTCAGATCGACGCACTCCTGCAGCGTGCTCGGTGCGAGGACGATGAGATTGTAGTCTCCGTTGCCGCCGCCCTTTGTGGACTGAAGATAGTCCGCCTGGCCGGGAAGAATGCCGCCGAGACCTGGTCCGGCCCGCATGACGTTCACGATCACTGCGGGAATTTCAGCTCCCGCGATATAGGAAATCCCCTCGGACATGAGGGAGATTCCGGGGCTCGACGATGAGGTCATCACCCGGTAGCCTGTCGCACCGCCGCCCATGACCATGTTGATCGAGGCGACTTCGCTCTCCGCCTGGACATAGGTGCCTCCCACCCTGGGGAGATGGGCGGACATATATTCGGGAATTTCGTTCTGGGGAGTGATGGGGTACCCGAAAAAGAATTTGCATCCGGCCTGAATGGCCGCTTCCGCTATAGCTTCAGTTCCTTTCATCAATACGCGTCCCATATCTATTTCACCTCCGGGGGTCAGTATTACTCCTCAATTTTGAACACTTCAATCGCGGCATCGGGACAGGTTATGGCGCACAGTGCGCAGCCGATGCACCCTTCTTTGAACTGCTCCACCGGCCGATATCCCCTGACGTTCGTCTTCTCCGAAATCCGGAGAACTTTCGTCGGGCATACCGCTACGCAGAGTCCGCAGCTTTTGCAGTACTGTTCGAGAATTTCAACGCGACCCTTCGGCATTTCCTTCACTCCTTTTCAGAAAGAATTAATCCTTGCGTTTCGCTGTTCCCTGCGACCACATGGCGCCCTCTTCCCATGGCAGCATCATATACCGGAAAAGAGGCCACAGAGGGACTGATATTTCCCGCTCGGCGAAGATTTCGGCTGTGCGGCTATGGAGGTCGGGAGAAACTCCCGCGCAGAGGACCGGCAGGCCGAGTCTTTTCCCCGCTTCTGTCACCACCGCCAGTCCATCGGCCACATCTGAAGGTGTCGTCTCTACCATAAGATGAGAATTACTTATGAGCGCTCCTACGGAAAGGCCTCCGATCTGCTCCATTTTCCGCAGCATTTTCCCTATTGCTTCCGGAGTTGAAGTCTGGGGCCGGAAGGAGTTCACTATGAGAATGAGAAGGTACCCCGCTTCTTTGATGTCCGGTTCAAACTGCTTCAGGGCGAGAGCTCCCTCGGCGTCGCCGCCGATATCAAGAAGAAGGCGTCCCGAGTCCTCTCCGAGCGCCCAGAGGACCTGGGGGGAGACGATGGACATATCAGACCACCGGGAGCTTTCAGGGGGAGTGATGATTTTGAAGCCCTTATCTCCAAGGACTTCGGCGACCTGACGAATGCAGAAGTAGGGGTTGATGACGTCCATATCCGCAATGGTAATGGTCTCTCCGAGGCTTTTAAAGCCGAGGGCCAGATTGAGAACCCATTCGGTCTTTCCGGAACCGAGGGCTCCGGTGACGGCGATTGCCTTTGGCCAGTCGACCCGCGGAGAGAGTGCGGAGAGTGCGGAGTGCATAAGATGTGAATAGAGCGAAATATCCGGTTTCTTCACAGGAGAACATCTCCTTTCTTCAGGCGGAGGCCCCGGGCCCAATCAGCTCCTTCAAGGCGTTTCTTCCCCTCAGGCTGAACGGAATGAAGCTCCAGCGATCCTCTGCCAGCCGCGACTACTGGGCGGCCTTCATGAAAATCAAGAACTGTACCGGGCGTACCGGAGAGCTGGGCGCGAAGGGCCTTCCAGACCTTTATCCTTTTTGAATTCATATGGAAAAAAGCCCCCGGCGCCGGATTGAGAGAACGAACGAGATCGGCAAGAACCTCCGCCGGTCTGCTCCATAGGATTTCACCTTCTGAGGAAGAGATTTTAGGAGCACTTGTCGCCAATTCAGAATTTTGCGGTGTAAACTTACAAGTACCTTCAATCATGCATTTTACACCTAAAAGATAAAGTTCGCTACCTATTTGAGACAGTGCGGAGAGAACTTCTCCTGCTGTTTCGTCCTGCCGGGGAGTATAGGATCTCTGAAGAAGAACGGGGCCCTCATCCATGCCTTCCGTCAGGCGAAAAAGAGTGACCCCCGTAGGGGTTTCACCCTCCATAAGCGCCCGCTGAACCGGGGCAGCTCCGCGGTACCGCGGGAGGAGGGATGGGTGAATGTTCAGGCATCCCCAGGTGGGGGTAGAGAGGAACGGCTCCTTGATCTTCTGGCCGAAATCCACCACGAGAATCGAGAGAGGCGGTTTTTGGCCCAGAAGGGAGAGGATTTTCTCGTCCGTTGAAACAGAGGAAGATGAAAATACGGGGAGAGAGCGGGACGTACAGTGTTTTTCGACCGGTGAGGGGTGATATGAAAGCCCCCGGCCGCCCCGGGACGGAGGGGATGTCACCACCAGAGAGAAGTGGACTTTGCCCGACAGGTTCTCAAGACATTCCGCGGCAAAGGTGCCTGTGCCGAAGAACCAGAGGTCGGGCAGGGTGTCCCCGGAGGGGGAGATCACTTTTTTCTCCCTCTGTGTTTTTCCGCCGGTTCCGACGCATTTCTGAGGAGTTTCTTCCGTACCATGGAGCGCTTGAGAGGAGAGAAATGATCAATAAGCAATTTTCCATCGAGATGATCCATCTCGTGTAAAAAGGCCCGGGCAAGAAACCCAGAGACTTCGGTGGTCATGTTCTTGCCGTTGATATCCTGACAGGTCAGGGTGATTTTCTCGGGCCGCACCACCGTACCATAAATGCCGGGAAAGCTGAGGCAGCCTTCCTCACCCGTCTGCTCTCCCTCGGTTGAGGTGACGCAGGGGTTGATAAGCACGTGAAGAACTCCCTCGAAAAATACCACAGCGAGCTTTAACGGAACTCCCACCTGGGGAGCGGCGAGGCCGACGCCGTCCTCGGTGTGCATAATACGCACCAGGTCGGCCACAAAATCCTTCAGAGAATCATCAAAAACTGTGACGGGTCGTGTTTTGTCCCGGAGGACAGGGTCGGGAAAGACCCGGAGGTGAAGATCGTTCATGGGTATTTTTCCACTCTTTTCTTATTTCAGAGTAAAAAAAGGAGGCCGTCTTTTTTTCCGACGACCTCCCGGTGAATTCAGTCCTGCTGGAAGTTCTTCAGAAACTCTCCAATAGTTACGCTGGCCTCTCCGTCGTTTCCGACGTTCTTGGGCTGACGGTCGTGATCCTGTCGGTCCGTCCGGCCTCTGCGCCGGTCATCGTCCCGGGGGCGGCGCTGCTGCTGTGTCTGCTGCTGAGCAGGCTCTTCGAGGGCGCTGATGCTCAGGCGCATCCGCCGTTCTGCCGGGTTGATCTCGATGACCCGGGCCGTCACTTCCTGACCCTCTTCGAGGACGTCGCCGGGCTTTTCAACCCGCCGGGTGCTGAGCTGGGAGATATGAATAAGACCCTCCACGCCCTCTTCGATTTCTACGAAGGCACCGAAGTCGGCGAGACGGACAACCTTGACTTCAATATCCTGGTCCTTGGAGTACCGGGTGGCCACATCGCTCCACGGATCATTGAGCTGCTTGTATCCCAGGCTCATCCGCTTCTTCTCCATGTCTACATCAAGGACGACGACTTCCACTTCCTGTCCCTTTCGAAGGACATCCCGGGGGTGCTTGATCCGGGTCCAGCTGAGGTCGCCGATATGGATAAGGCCTTCGATTCCCGGCTCCACTTCGATGAAGGCACCGAAATCGGTCACATTTGTGACCATTCCAGAGGCGCGGTCGTTGCTCTTCCAGCGGTCTGCCGCGCTCAGCCAGGGATCATCCTGAGTCTGTTTAATGCTGAGGGAGAGGCGGTTCTTTTCCCGGTCGATGCCGATAACCTTGACCTTCACGGGATCGCCCTTCTTGAACATCTCCTTGGGTTTGATATTTCTCTTCCAGGAGAGTTCGCTCATGTGAACGAGTCCGTCCATGGGTCCGACGTTCACGAAGACACCGAAGGAGGTGATGCTGCTCACTTCACCATCGAGCACCGTTCCTTCGCTGACGTTGGTATAGAAATCTTCTCTCTCGCTTGAAAGGGTCTCCTCCACGATCTGTCTTCTGGAGAAGACAAGACGGTGCTTTTTCTTGTCCCGCTCGAGGAGTTTGGCTTCAAACTCTTCATCGACGAATTTGCCGGGGTTGACTCCCCTGCCCTCTTCGGCCAGGTGCGAGATGGGTACAAACCCCTCAAGGCCGCAGGATTCGACCATGAGACCGCCCTTGACCTTGCGGATACCCCTTACGGTGAGCACGTCATTCTCTGACAATTTATGTTCAAGCTCGTTCCAGCGGCGGTCGAATTCGCTCCGCCATCTGCTCACGGTGAGCTGGGCTTCTTCGCCGTGGCGGATGCTGACCACCTGAACGGAAATCTTGTCGTCTACTTTTGGTTCCTCGGCGTCCTCGACCAGAACCCGGTGGGACCATTCCCTGGCCGGGAGAAATCCTTCGCATTTGTACCCGACGTCAATGAGCCAGCCACCGTCCACGGCGTTCACAACCGTTCCCTGGACGACCTTTCCCCGCTGGATTTCTTCGCCGTCGCCGTACAATTCCAGCATGCTCTCCATGGTCTCAGGCTCGTCCGATTCTACCTCGATATCGGCTGAATCCTCCGGAACTTCTTCGGTGGAATCGCAGATTTGTTCCTCCGACTCCAAATTCGTTTCACACGCATGTTCCACTTTCTGTTCCTCTACAGATTCCTCTGTTTGAAGCTCGTCCTGAAGCTCGTTCTTTCTCATTTCTTCCGTCATAATCTTCCATCCCCCTTGACTCCTACGATGTCTCTATAGCGTTTGTCAGTTCATTTATGATCCAGTCCGGCGTGCTAGCGCCGGCCGCGATGCCGATTTTTTTCTTTCCGCGAAACCATTCGCAGTGAACATCTTGTGCCTGCTCGATCCACAGAACGTCGCAATTTCTCGACTGGGCGATCTCCACAAGCTTTGCCGTGTTAGCGCTGTTCTTTCCGCCCACGACGAGGAGGCCGTCCACGTGGCCAGTGATTTTTCTGACCGCTTCCTGCCTCTGGGTTGTAGCACCGCAAATTGTATTGAAAATTCGCAGCTCCCGCACCCGGGGAGCGAGGATCTTTGCGGCTGCTCCGAGGATTTCGCTTTTCTGTGTCGTCTGCGATATTACTCCCAATCGATCCTTTTTGCAAAGTTTTTCAACTTCTGCAAGGGAGGATGCGACGAAGACCTCTCCTCCTGAACATCCGACGATGGCCTGCACTTCGGGATGGCCGGGATCTCCGAGCACAAGAACCGGATACCCCTCCCGGGAGAGAAGAGCTGCCTTCTCCTGAGCATTTTTGACAAAGGGGCAGGTAGCATCGGTCACTCCACTGCCACATCGTCTTACGAGGGCATCCTTCACCGCAGGAGACACACCGTGAGCCCGGATGAAAACCGAGGCTCCCGGAGGGACATCCTCAATTTTTTCCACGACCACGAGCCCCTTGCGAGTGAGGCGTTCCACCTCCTGAGGGTTGTGAATGGGCATTCCGATGGAATAAACCTTCCTGTGCCCTTCCTGTCGGGCGGAGCATTCATCGATGCTCTTCTCGAGACTTTCGATGGCTCGTTTCACGCCGAAACAGAATCCCGTGGGAGAAGCTACTACTATCTCTCGTGTACATTTATTTCTCAAGATGCGCCCGGACCTCCTTTTCGATCTCAGCAACTAAGTCCGGAATAATGCAAGCCGTAGTATCATACCATAGAATTGGAGAAAATTTGCTGAACCACGTCATCTGCCGCCGGGAAAAGGCCTTCGTCGCCCGGATATCCCCCTCAGCGGCTTCTTCAAGGGTTATCTCCCCCCGGAAGTACTGGACAAGCTCCCGATAGCCGAACCCCTGCATGGAGGGAAATCTTTCGTCGAACCCCTGGGCCAGCAGCCATTCCACCTCTTCGGGAAACCCCGAGGCGAACTGCTCCCATACCCGTCTTTCAATGGCCTCAATAAGTAGAGGGCGCGGGCGGGTCAGGCCGATATAGAGGACGTCGTAGAGGTCAGCCGGAATCAGTCTTTCATCCTCTGCATACCATGAGGATGCACTTCTGCCCGTAAGGCGGAAGATCTCAAGGGCCCGGACGACTCTGCGGACATCGTTTTCATGAAGACGGTCGGCCGTCTCGGGATCGTCCTGGCGCAGCTGGTCATGAAGGGCCTTTTTTCCCTCCTGTCGGGCAAAGTCCTCGAGCTCCCTGCGGACCGCACCGTCCCGGGGAAGATTTTTCGACAGCCCCGATCCGAAGAAGGCCTCATAATAAAAGGGGGTCCCCCCCGCGAAGAGGGGTATCCTCCCCCGGGCCTGAATCCGCTCCACGGCGTCCCGGCACCCGAGGGCGAAATCCGCCGCCGAGAAGACCTGGTCCGGATCGACCACATCGATCATATGGTGAAGCACTTCTCTTCTGATGGAGGGTGAAATTTTGTCCGCTCCCACATCGAGATACCGGTAGACCTGCCGTGAATCCACGGAGATGACCTCACCGCCCACCCGTTTTGCCAGTTCTATGCTGACGGCAGTCTTTCCGACTGCTGTGGGGCCGACGATGGCGATCACAGGAAGGGGCTTTTTTTTATCCATTATTTTTACTCCCTTCCGAAAAAGGATTGCAGCTTTCCGCTGTCAAGGGCGAGCACCGTGGGGCGTCCGTGAGGGCACGTCCAGGGGGCTTCGCAGAGTTGAAGATTCCGCCAAAGCGCCAGGGCTTCCGAGGGAGAGAGCCTCGTGGTCAGTTTGACCGACAGGCCGCAGGCGGCCGTGGCGAGCCTCTTCCAGAGGACCTCTTCGAGGGGGGCCGTCCGGTCCTCCGTCCACACGGTCAGGACCGAGCGCAGCAGGCGGAGAGGGTCTTCACCGAGACCTCCGGGGAGGGAGGGATATCCTTCGAGGAAAATGCCTCCTTCGCCGGAGGAAAAGGAAAAACCGATATCCTCAAGGGCCTGCCGGTGGCCGGAGACTGCCAGGGAGAGGGAGGGCGGCACGGGAAGAGGAAGGGCGCAGCGGGAGAGAGTGAGGGAGTCCCTCGAGAGCTTCTGCGCCCGCTCATAACCGATGCGCTCATGGGCCGCATGGGGGTCCATGAGGGCCACTCCCGCCTCCGTCTCGAAGAGCAGATATCCCGAAGCGATCTGTCCGAGAAAGCGAATCTCCCCTTCGGAACTTTCCTGAAAGGGCGAATCCTCCGTATATACCCCTTCTTCGAGAGTGGAAGGAGGGGCGCTCACCCGGCCGAAGAGGGACTCTGCCGGAGCATCCTCTCCGCGGCTTACTGAAGGAAAGGCTCTCCCTCCTTTGAATGGCCCCCCTTGACCCGGGATGCCCGCCCGCCCTTTTTCCAGAGAAAAGCTTTCAGGGGCAAGAGAGGGGGCGGAGCCGGAGAGGTTCAGCACGGCCTGTTGCACCGTATCGTAGACCTCGCCGGGGTAGCGGAAGCGGATCTCCCACTTGGCGGGGTGGATGTTCACGTCAAGAAGATCAGCGGGGAGACTGAAGAAGAAGACCCAGTTTCCCACGAGTGTTCTGCACAGAGACCCCGTGGCACCCCGAAGAAGGGGGTCGTTCACGGAGCGTCCGTTCACGAAGGTGACGACGGTGCTCCGCGATCGGCCAGGACAGGGCAGAAACCAGCTTTCGAGGCTCAGATGGGCGGCTGCAGTGTCGCATCGGCGGATCTCCCCCTCTCCCCCCCAGAGGAGCCGGAGGACATCCTCCCTGCTTCCGTTTCCCGAAGAGGAGAACCCCTCTTTTCCGTCTGACTCCTCCGAAAAGGCGACTCCGGGGTAGGCAACGGCCATGTCCCGGAGGAAGGAGAAGACCCTCCGGCTTTCGGCCGCCGCCGACTTGAGAAACTTTCGCCGGGCGGGGAGATTGTAAAAGAGGTCCTCCACGGAGAGCCTCGTACCCGGACGGCAGGGGATGGGGGTGTGGAGCAGCTGTTTCCCCCCTTCGATTTTCAGCAGTCCCCCTGATTCCTCTCCCTCAGCCCGGGAGCGCAGCTCGAAGCGGCTCACGGCGGAGATGCTTGCAAGGGCCTCTCCCCGAAATCCAAGGGAACTGACGGCCTCAAGCTCCTCGATGGTGCGGAGCTTGCTCGTTGCGTGAGGGGCTGCGGCGAGGGGAAGCTCTTCGTAGGCAATTCCTCTTCCATTATCCTCCACCACGATGCGCATCTTTCCTCCCTCGAAGAGGGAGACTTTTATCTCCGTCGCCCCTCCGTCAAGGGAGTTTTCAACGGCCTCCTTCACCACGGAGATCGGCCGCTCCACCACCTCTCCGGCGGCGATCCGGGAGAAGACCTCCTCAGGAAGAAGAGATATTTTCATTTCGAAGCACCTCCCTGCTCTTTTCCCTCAGGGAATAGAGAAGTTCCAGGGCCCGGAAGGGGGTGAGCCCGTCGGGGTCCGTCTCGGCAAGCTCCTCAATGATTCCCTGCTGCGCAGAATCGAAGAGCTTCATCTGCCGCCCCTCATCCGCTGCCTTCTTTTTCTTTGCCATGCTTCCCGTCCGCTCTTCCTTCTCGAAGCGCTTGAGAAGGTCGAAGGCCCGCTTCAGCACAGTCCTGGGGAGTCCTGCGAGACGGGCGACCTCAATGCCGTAGGAGCGGTCGGCGCTTCCTCTGACCACCTGGTGGAGGAAGAAAATCTCTCCCCCCTCCTCCTTCACGGCCATGGAGAGGTTGATTATGGAGGGGAATCGCTCCTCGAGACAGGTCAGTTCATGGAAATGGGTGGCGAAAAGGACCTTGGGCAGACAGCCGCACCCCTCGGCAAGGTGTTCGAGCACCGCCCAGGCGATGCTCATTCCGTCGTAGGTGGACGTCCCCCGCCCCACTTCATCAAGAATGACGAGGCTCCTGTCCGTGAGGTTCGAGAGAATGGAGGCCGTCTCAAGCATCTCCACCATGAAGGTGCTGCTCCCCCGGGCGAGGTCGTCCCGGGCGCCGATGCGGGTGAAGATCCGGTCGAAGAGCCCCATGCGGGCCGACTCTGCGGGGATAAAGCTTCCCATCTGAGAGAGAAGAATCAGCAGGGCTGCCGTCCGAAGATAGGTGGATTTTCCCGCCATGTTCGGCCCTGTGAGTAGGACGATCCGCTTTTCGTCCTCCTCCAGGGAGTAGGAGTTCGGCACAAAAGGAGAATCGGTGAGGATCTGCTCCACCACGGGGTGCCTTCCCCCCGTGACGAAGAGGTCCCCCGAGTCGTCCAGTTCCGGGCGGACATAGCCGCGCTCCCGGGCCACCTCCGCGAGGGATGCGAGGACATCGAGGGAAGCGAGAGACTCTCCGAGGGCCTGAAGCCCCTCAAGGGAGGACGCCGCCTCCTGCCTCAGCCGGTCGTAGAGCTTCCCCTCCCGCCGGGAGATCTCCTCCCCTGCCCGGTTCATCTTCTCCTCGAAGGTCTTCATCTCAGGGGTGACGAACCGCTCGGCGTTCACGAGGGTCTGCTTCCGCTGAAACTCCTCCGGAACGGAGGAAAGGGCGCCTCTGCTCACCTCGAGATAGTATCCGTAGATCTTGTTGAACCCGGCCTTGAGGCGGGTTATCCCCGTCTCCGTACGCACTCTTGCGAGATAGGCCTCAAGCCAGTCCGTGGCTCCGGTCTCAACGGCCCGCCATTCATCAAGCTCGGAGTCGAAGCCCCTCCGAATGATCCCTCCCGCAGCGGGGTTCCGGGGCAGATCCTCCTCGAGGGCCGCCTCCAAAAGATCGCCAAGGGGTGAAAAATCCGGAAGTCCCTGAATCCAGGGGGTGAGAGCTCCATCGCAGAGAGGAAGAAGGGATGGAAGGAGGCGGAGGGTGTCCCGCAGGGCTCCCATATCCCGGGGAGTTCCCGTGCCGAGGGAAAGACGGGATGTGGCCCGCTGAATATCTCTGCATTCTCCGAGAAGATTGCGCAGGCTTCTCCGTCTATCGCCTTCCGTGAGCAGAAACTCCACGGAATCGTGGCGGATTTTCAGGGGTTCGGCGTGCAGCAATGGGCGAAGGATCCACTCTCGAAGCATTCTTTTTCCCATGGCGTTCCGGCAGCGATTGAGGCATGAAAAGAGTGAGGGGCCTTCCTCGTCCACGAGTTCGAGATGAGCCGCTGTGGCTCCGTCGAGAAGGAGATGTTCCCTCGACAGGAGTGGGTGTACCCGGCGGACATGATCTACGGCTCCGAACTGGGTCTCCGAGAGATACCGGAGAGCTGCGGCGGCGCACCCTGCCTCCGGTGAATCGTCCCGCACGCCGAAGGATCCGAGAGAAGCCACGTTCCAGGTCTGCTTCAACTGACGGGTTCCCGAGGCGGGAGAGAAGAACTCCTTCGGCCGGGGAAGGAGGAAAAATTCCCGGGCAAGGGGAAAGTCCTTGGGCAGAGAGAAGCCAGAAGGAAGCAGCAGCTCCCCCGGCGCAAAGGACCCCAGAATGGAGAGGGCTTCGGAGGGGGGGAAGAGCCCCGCCTCAAGCCGCCCGGTCTCAACGGAGAGGAGGGCAAGGGCGTAGAGCTCCCCGAAAGGCATCAGTGCCGCAAGGTGCCCTCCCGTTCCGGCTTCCTCGGGAACGTAGGTTCCGGGGGTGACAATTCGTACGACCCTCCGCTCCACAAGGGTTTTACCGTCCGGTTCGCTTATCTGGTCGCAGATGGCGACGCTGTATCCGGCCTTGACGAGCCGGGCGAGATAGGGCTGCATCGAGTGCCAGGGCACTCCAGCCATGGGGATTTTTTTATCAGGGTCACGGGCTGTGAGGGTGATGTCCAGTATCTCCGAGGCCTTTCGGGCGTCGTCGAAGAACATCTCGTAAAAATCCCCCATACGGAAGAAAAGGATGCAGTCGGGGTATTTCTCCTTCCATTCCAGATACTGGGAGAGCATGGGGGTGACCTTCACTCCCGGCGGAAGTCCCTTCATTCCGGCTCTCTCCCCGCCCGGTCAAGCCAGCTCTGCAGGATCAGGGCGGCGGCCACCTGGTCGACCTTCCCCTTTCTGCCCTTCCGGGAGACGTTAGCCTCGATCAGGGCCTGTTGGGCGATGACCGTGGAGTATCGTTCATCGTGAAGGAGCACCTTCACATCGGGATACCGCTCCGACAGGCTTTTCGCCTGCTCCTCAATCCGCAGGGCCTCCGGCCCCTTGTGACCGGTGGTCCGCACGGGAACGCCGATAAGGAGCACTGACGGAGTGTAGCGGACCATGAGGTCGTCGAGCTCTTTTTCCCATTCCCCTTCGACGGAAAGAACGCCGATTCCCGTGGCGAACATCCCGAGGGGGTCGCTGACGGCGACCCCGATCCGGACCGTCCCCATGTCGAGGGCGAGAATCCGTCTCATCCTTGTTTTATCTGCCCCTCCGCCAGAGAGAGAAACGCTTGAAAAACATCTTCGAGCAGGGACGGATCCTTTCCGCCTCCCTGGGCAAGATTGGGCCGTCCTCCACCGCCGCCGCCGAGGCGAACAGAGCTCTCCTTCACGATCTTTCCAGCGGAGACGCCCCTCTTCACCGCCTCTTCGTCGGCCATGGCTACGAGGGTGATGTTCTCCCCCTCCGCCGAGGCGAGAAGAATCACGATACCTTTTCCCCGGGAGGCGTTCTTCACCCGGTCCCCCATCTCCCGCAGGTTATCGGCGGAAAGACCGTCGAAGCGCCCCCATGCGGCCTCGATGCCGGAGGGCAACACGTCTTTTTTCAGAGTAGTCTCAAGGGAGGTGCCGAGATTGGCCAGGCGTACCTCGTCGACCTTCCGCGTGAGGGTTTTGACCTCTTCCTGAAGGCGCTCCACCCGGGGCAGAACTGCATCCTCCTCCACGGAGAGCAGGGCGCTCAACTGTCCCATTCCGCTCGAGAGACGCTGAAAATGCTTCAATGCCCCCTTCCCCGTGACGGCGGTGATCCGCCTCGTGCCCGAGCCGATCCCCTCCTCACGCAGTATCTTGAAGAGGCCGATCTCTCCCGTGGAAAGGGCGTGGAGTCCGCCGCACAGCTCAAGGGCGAAGGAGGGAATACGCACCATCCGCACCACTTCGCCGTACTTCTCCTCGAAAAGGGCCTTGGCACCCTGTGCCCGGGCCTCCTCCATGGTTCCCTCTGCAATTTCGAGGGGGAGATTCTCCAGGATTTTTTCGTTGACCTTCTCCTCCACGGAGAGGATCTGTTCTTCGGAAAGGGGCTCATAATGAGTGAAGTCGAAGCGAAGGAAGCCCTCCCCCACCAGGGAACCGGATTGGCGGACGTGCCCCCCCAATATTCTTCCGAGGGCCTCGTGAAGGAGGTGGGTGGCCGTGTGGTTTCTCCGAATGGCCCTCTGCCGATCCGTATTCACACAGGGGCGGAGGGAGTCTCCCGTAGTAAGGGTTCCCGAGAGGATTTTCACCCGGTGAGCGGACAGTCCTCTGCCCCGGACCACCGTATCGAGAACTTCGGCCTTCCCCTCAAGGGAGGAGAGGGTTCCCCGGTCTCCCACCTGACCGCCCTTCTCGGCGTAGAAGGGTGTGCTGTCAAGCAGGACCTCCCCCTCGTCCCCTTCTTCGAGACTGGGCACCTCTTCTCCGTTCATCACGAGGGCGGTCACCACAGAGACAGCCTCTCCTTCCGCTTGACCAGAAAAGGGTGTTTCGCCGAAGCGTTCGCTCAGATCGGACCACACATCTCCGGCCATTTCGCTGCGTTTCTGCTTACTCGAGCCCCGGGCTCGCTCCCGCTGGGCGGTCATCTCCCGGTTGAAGCCCTCCCGGTCCACGGCGAGCCCCCGCTCCTCCACGATCTCGGCGGTCAGCTCAAGGGGAAAACCGTAGGTGTCGTACAGGGCAAAGGCCACATCTCCGGGAAGAACTCCCCGCCCCGAGGCTGTGAGTCGGGAAATCTCCTCCTCAAGGAGCTCTGTACCCGACAGCAGGGTGCGGTCGAAGCGCTTCTCCTCCACCTCGATGATGGATTGAATAGTAAGAAGGTTGTCGGCCAATTCCCGGTAGGGGTCCTGCATCAGCTCGAGGACATCGGGAAGGAAGTCGAGAAGGAAGGGACGGTCCACTCCGAGGAGGCGGCCGAACCGTTCGGCCCTCCGCAGAAGGCGCCGGAGGACGTACCCCCGCCCTTCGTTGGAGGGAAGAATGCCGTCGGCGATCATGAAAACGACGGAGCGGACGTGGTCAGCGATGACTCGCACGGCGAGGTCCGTCTTCGGGTTATCGCCGTAGCGCACTCCGCCCAGGGCACAGGCCCGGTCGATCAGTGGTTTGAAAAGGTCCGTCTCGAAATCGGTCCGCACCCGCTGAACGATGGAGGTCAGCCGCTCGAGGCCCATTCCCGTGTCGATGTTCTTCTTCGGCAGAGGAACGAGAGACCCGTCCTTCTGCAGGTCGAACTGGGTGAAGACGAGGTTCCATATCTCCAGGTACCGGTCGCAGTCGCACCCCACCGCACATTCGGGTTTTCCGCACGAAAAGGATGGTCCCTGGTCGTACATGATCTCCGAGCACGGACCGCAGGGACCCTGGCTTCCCATGAACCAGAAGTTGTCTTTTTTATCGAAGCGAAAAATCCGCTCATCGGGAACGCCCACTAGGTTCCTCCACGCATCGTAGGCCTCCTCGTCGTCCTTGTATATGGTGACGGAGAGGCGCTCCGGTTCAAGGCCGATGACCTCCGTGAGGAATTCCCACCCCCAGGTGATAGCTTCTTTTTTGAAGTAATCGCCCCAGGCGAAGTTCCCCAGCATCTCGAAAAAAGTATGGTGCCGGGCGGTCCGTCCGACGTTTTCGATGTCGTTGGTGCGGACGCACTTCTGGGACGTCACCGCCCTCGGCACGGGAGGCTTTTCGATCCCCAGATAATAAGGCTTGAAGGGCACCATCCCCGCTATAGTGAACAACAGGGAGGGATCCTCGGGGATAAGGGAGAAGCTCGGATAATGCCTGCTTCCCTTTGATACCCAAAAATCTATGAATAACGAACGTATTTCCTTGCCGGATCTCCACTTCATGAATATATTTCCTCCCCCGAAAGTCGGATTCCGTTACCTATTCCCCGCTGCCCCTTACATCAGCCTGCATCTGCTCAGGGCATGCTCAAGAGAACAATTATTTACCTCAAAACTACTATAATACACGTACCATCTCCCATTGCAAGGTTTTTTTGCAGAGCAGCACCAGTTCAAGGTACCGCGGAAATAATTCAGAATACATCGTGAAATAAACCGGATCCTCGTGGTAAAATTATTCTCAGAAGTATAATGCCCCGTCACACTCCTTTCACTGAAAGGCGGTACTCTTTCTCTCTCCGGGAGGTGCAGCGAACATGACTTCTTTCACAATACGCCTGTTCAAAAAAAATCCTCGTTGCCCCTTTTCTCCGGCAAGATTGAGTCTGTTTGCCTTGATAGCAGCTTTTTTCACACTATTTCTGATGGAACTTGCCCTTCCCTTCTCTGCGCTGGCAGGTCCCGCGCGGTCTGCCGATACTGAATGGCCGCCCATACTGACCGTCACAAAAGATTCCGAAGGCCGCCTTTTCGTTCTTGCCTCCGAAAAGGGAGGGCTGTACTCCTCAGTCAACGGAGGGAAAAGCTGGAGGCACCTTGGCGGAAAAATTCCTCCGTCCCACCTTTTTTCACTGATTATTTCTCCGGATGGGCGGCTCTTTCTCTCCACCTTCGATGAGCTGCTGAGCTCAACCGACGGAGGAGAAAGGTGGAAATCCCTGAAAAGCGGCGGCGCCATCAAATCCCTCACCGCCTCTCTCAAGGGGACGTATGTCGGAGTGCACTGGGAGAAGGGACTCCTCTGGGCATCGGGAGATGACCTGAACTTTGAAAAAGCCATGGGCGAAAAAGGAGAATTTCCGATCATGGATATCCTCAATCCCGGCACGCAGAGGATATGGGCGGCCTCTTTCGGAGATGGAGTCCTTTTCACCGACGACGGCGGAAAAACATGGGATTCTGATGCCGAAGGGCCTGCAAATCCCTTTGTCCTCTCTCTGGCATGGAATCCGGGCACCAAAACCCTCTTTGCCGGCACTCTTGAAGGGGGCGTTTTCCGAAGGAAAGATGGAGGCCCATGGAGCGCCTCTTCAGAAGGGCTTCCTTCCAATGTTTCCGTGCAGGCTCTCACCGTTGACGAAAGGGGTGCCGTGTGGGCCGCAACCCACGGAAACGGCCTGTTTGTCTCTTCCGACGATGGACAATACTGGTACCCGATTGCTCCCGGAGAAGAGGAAGGGATGTCTGTCACCTCCCTCGTGCCGTTCTCCGGAGGCATTCTCGCTGGGACGTCGGACAGCGGGCTTTTCTTCGCTGAAAACGAGCATAAACCGTTGAAGCCGATTCTTCCGTCAGACCCGGTGGTGGGGCTTGACGAGACCGAAACGGGCGACGTTCTCGCCCTCACCCGCTCGGGAAAGCTGTACCTCTCGAGAAACGGAGGGGTATCATGGCGAAGTGCGGGAAGTACCGGAGGCAGAATGCCTGCGTCTTTCATCCTTTCAGCGTCCGGTGGACGGATGTACGCCGGAGCGAAGGGAGGGATCCTCCTCTCTGAGGATGGAGGAAGGATCTGGTCCGAACTGCCCTTTCCCTCGGAGGAACCTCCCTTCACCATGATCACGACCGCAGAGGGCAGCCTCCTTGCGGCGACAGGACGGGGCGGACTGTACCGCTCTCCCGACGGTTTCTCATGGCAGCAGGTGGAAGGAATTGAGGGGGGGTACGTATACTCTTTGAACTCCCCCGACGGAGTTCATATAGCCCTCGGCACGGACAGGGGTTTTTCCGTATCAGGAGACGGAGG
Organism: uncultured Synergistaceae bacterium; assembly: GCA_964483085.1. GTDB lineage: Bacteria > Synergistota > Synergistia > Synergistales > Aminobacteriaceae > JALHFZ01. The sequence continues at coordinate 19,970 of CAYZZX010000002.1, read as the reverse complement.
GGTGAGCTGGAAGAACACGTATATAAACTATGGAATCCGCTCCTTAGCCTTCACCGGTACGGAAATGATCTGGGGATCTTCGAGAAACGGCTTCTGGGGATATTCTGTCCGGGACGGTGAAGTGAAGGTGGCGAATATTTCCGGATATTCATGGTCCCCTCTGAGCTACCTCACCGATGTTTTCTCCGGAGAGAAAGGCGGCTTGTTCGCTCTTTTGGGTGGGTTCCTTGTGCGCCTCATCCCCGGAGAGGAGAAGAACACCTTTTCCATGGAGCGTGAAATCTTCTCCAACGCAGAGGTCCTGTCCTCCCTTCCATATTCCCGTGGAGGGATGCTTTTGGGCACAAGGAGAGGGTTTTTCCGCTTAGTCGACGGAGCCTCCTGGATGGAGATAGAGCTTCCATGAGCCGGACCCGTCGCAAATCGGGGTGAATTCATGAGAGAGTTGTATCGAAGGCTTGGAGCGCTCGCCCTGCTTTTCATCGCCATCGTTTTTTATTTTACTGTGAGGGAGAGTTTTATCCGTCTCTACAGAGTGGACATGGGGAAGGAGTACCAATCCGCCTACAGCCCCTCTCAGGGCATCTTCGGAGCCCAGGGGGCTGCCGGAAAGTTTATCCGTTCGGTCACCCCCTTCACATCTATTGCAGAGTTCATCGATTCGAAGACAGAAAATCGGCTGACCGTGGTGAAGGGAGCTCCATGGCCGGATATTTTCACCGGCATTCTGTCGCCGTCAGACCGGTCTCCCATTGCCTGGAGAGAGGCAGGCAAAACGTACGGGAAAGACTTTTACTACCACGGAAAAGAAGAGCCCTTTTCCGCCCTCGTCACCGAACTGGTTGAAGAAAGTGAGAGCTTCCGGTACCTGAAGTATTCCTTTCCTTCAGGGCCGCAGTACCTCGGAATGGTCATGGAGGGCCCGGGCACTGCCATCGGAAATGGAGTCCCCTCGGCAGTCGCGCACCCCTTCCGCTCTCTGACGGCCTTGCCCCTTCTGCTCGGCGCTGCCCTCTACCTGTTTATTCCCCGGAAGAAGCATCCCGCCGGGGCGATCCTGTACCCCCGCTGGTCAGCGGTCATCCTTCCCGATCTTATAGCCTTTACAATGGCGGCACTCTTTCTAGGGATGCCCTTTGTCCTCTCGGTTCATATTTTCGACCGGGCTGACATACTTGACTTCTCCTACGGCAGCGCGTGGTTCACTCTCCTCTTCTGGCTGATCGGCCTGATTTTTGCCTCCATCCTCTGCTGGTCGGCGAAATACGCTTCCTTTGCCCTGCAGATTCTGCCGGAATCACTGATTCTGCAGACCATGGAGAAGGAGCAGCGAATCGCCTTCGCAGATATTGTGTCTGCGGAATTCGCCGACTACAGGCCTCCGCGGTGGCTGCGGACCATAATGTTTATAGCAGGTCTTGTGAACTGGCGAATGATAGGGCAGGCACTGCTCCTTTCCAGCCGCACGGATTGGGGAGTGGAATTCCGGCTCACAAGCGGCGGAAGGGTGAAGTTCCTGTGTTCGAACATTCCGGGGGCTGAGAAAATCTTTGAAGCACTCCGCCTTCATAAAATCCCTCTTTCCGCCGAACTGGAGGGAATTACCGCAAGCAAAGACTGCCATGAACCGGAACAAAAGAGATAGGCCCGCCAAGGGCAGGGGGGAAATCGATCATGAAGCTATTACGCTGTTATTTTTCCGTTACATTTTTTAGAAACGCGGGGTGTATCCTTCTTCTGATTCCGCTTTTATTGTTCGGCCATGGGGCGGCCGCACAGGAAAAAGATGCCTCGTTCAGGCCTTCCGATTCCGCCCTTCGAAACCGGATAGCAGTTCTTGAAGAGGCGCTCTTTTTCCGCAATGAGGGACTCCGGATGGAGGAAGCAAGGGATATTCCCGGCGCCATGGAGGCCTTCGCGAAAAGCCATGCCCTCTACCCGGACAAGGGGCTTGAGAACAGAATGCGTTTCTGGCGCCCTGATCTTCAGCCGCTGCGAGACCGGATCGCCTCTCTTGAAGGGCTTCTCGCAGCTCAAAAGCCCGATGAACAGACAACTGCCTCCATACTTTCAGGGATGCCCGTAATTCCTGAGGATGTGCCGGGAGGCAGGGATAGTGCCGACTGGAAAACCTACCCCGACCTTCCGGTGGAAAAACAGGCCATCGAAGAATCCTTGAGCGGATTCAGGAATGCCCTCACGGCCGGAGACATCGCCGGGGCGAGCGGATTCGTGGACGAAAGCTGCCGGGAGGTCTACGCCGCCCTCTTTGAGCAAAAACCCGAGGCGATGCCCTCCTTCGCCACTCTTCTTGAAAAGGCGGATATGAGCTTCATGAGCGCCCCGGAGAATGCCGACCCCGACACCTCCAGCACTCTCCGGACCTCCGAGTACGCCGTGGATGTGGGGGGTTTTATCTTCTATGTGCGATGGGTGAAGAGAGACGGTAAATGGGTACTCTTCGACTTTTAATACCGGAGAAAGGAGGAAAAGATCAATGACGTACAACCGAAGGATTCGAAGGAACACCATCCTCATGCTGACCGCTCTATTCCTCTTTGCCGCCGCTCCTGCTGAAGCCTGGAGCCAGCATACCCACCGGCAGATCAACCTTGAGGCTGTAAAACTCTTTCTCGGTCATACCAAGGGGAAGGAGAAGTACCGCATTGGCCCCTTTGCAGACACGGGGCTTACCGAACCCCTGCGGGGGATCGCAGTCGGCGGCTCCTCCCTGCTCGTCTCGGATTTTCTCCCGACCGAAGGGGTTCTTTCCCCCAGGGGGTGGATCATCAGCGGAGGGGACTGGGCGGACGAACCCCACCTGTACTCCTCTGTTCGACATTTCTACGATCCTCTCAGCCTGTCCGGCGTGGCCTATCTGACTGACCAGAGCGAAGGGCACGGCCTGTACGACAGCCCCGCCACCGACGCCAGGACTTGGGGGCTCAGTTCGCCCGACAACCCCTTCTGTTTTTACGCGGCCCTTTCGGCCTACAAGCTCGCCCTCGAGGTCAGGGATGATCATCCCCTTCCTCCGGCTCTGAGCTCCTCCCATTTCAAGACATCCCTGAGCCTTCCTCCCCGGGACCACGACGACTATCGCAGACTCCAGCTCTCAAGGGCATACCGGGCCCTCGGGGAGTCCATGCATATGTTGGGAGACATGACCCAGCCCGCCCACGTACGGAATGACTCCCACCCCGCGGACGAACCCATCGAAGCGGCCACCTTCAGCGAACATGTCCGGAAGGCGGCAGGCTCACCCTTCCTGGACTCCCGGATACGCCCCTTCCTGGCCAGCGCCGGAGGGACGCTCCAGAGACCGGCGGAGCTCTTCCGCCAGGTGGCCTCCTTCGTCAACATGACCTTTTACACTCTGGACACCATATACGACGAAGAGTCCAAGGTTCTTCCGAACAACCGCCAGAAGGGGTACCCCTCCCCTCAGCTGAAGGACCTCGACGTGGAAAAAAAGAAGATCCCGGGATTCCTCACGGAGCGGGAAGTCCGGCGGTTTTACGGCGTCTTCGACGGAAAACGGGCACCCATGATCCAGGACCGCCTCAGTTTTCACTGGTTCGACCCGGAACAGTCCTTTGTATCCGATCTCGAAGGCTTCAAGGAAAAGGCCGGCAGGGCTACAGCAGTCGCCCTCAGACGCCTCGGCCCCTTCCAGATCCCCCACGCCTTCGCCGCAGGACAGGGAGAGATCCTCCTGCCCGTGGCCATCCATGCCTGCGCCGATCTCATAGATCTCTTCTACCCCACCCTTGAACTGACGGCGGAATTCGAAGAAACTGAGTCCGAGACTGAGGGGGCCGATCCCCGAACTACGCCCCTGCGGATCATCGAAGTTGAGGCTTCCATGAAGCACAAGAGCGAAAAAGACCTGGCGTGGAAAGCCAACGATCTGACAATACAGTATTCCGGTCCCGCCCATCTCGTTGTGAGGGAGAAGGATAAAACCGTCTACACAAGAAAAATCCTCTTCGTCAAAGGAGCTCCGAAACAGATCGAGAACAACGAGGGAGTATTGGAAGAGGCCCCTCTCAAACTTTTTGCCGCCGGCACGGCAGGACCGCTGAGCAAGGAGGAAAGCTTCTACGAGATCAAAGCCGGCCAGGAGGCCTTTCTGCGAATCGAGGCGGGAAGCCGGATCTTCGAAAGCGAGGCATGGAAAGAGGATGGGAAGACAGACGTGACGATCCTTCCTCCCCGTGTTCTGGTCCTTGAGCTGCTCGACGATTCCTCGGAAGCGGAGCAGGAATTTGAGGCTGCTCCGGAATCCGAAAAGGCCAATCTCTTCGAGTGGGATTTCGGCGACGGCACCCCCGTGGTGGAAGACCGGAAAGGGCCGGGGGAGAACTCCCTCCAGACGCACCGATACACCGGCCTGAAGCCCGGAGACTCCTTTCAGCCCACTGTTCGGCTTGTGGATGAAAAGGGCAGAATACTTGCGGAGGATACCGTCTCCATCACCGTCCTGAAGGGGGAAAAGCGCCATTTCTTTGAGAATCGGACCTTCTGGATGACCGGATCCCCTCTTGCCAATGACCAGACGGCGGATCTTCCTACCGTTCCTCTCGTCCTCACCCCTTCGATTTCAGGTATCACCGGGGATATCCCCCCGGACAGCCCCGAGGGAAAACGGCTGGAACAGCTTACTGAGGGGGTCGCAAAGGCCGGGGACTTCATGAAAGACCAGATGGCAAAGGAGATGGCGAAGATGGGCATCAGTCTGAGCGACTCTCAGATGGCCGAGGCGATGAAACAGGCCCTCTCGATGGCCGGGCTGGATAGCTCTGCCGGGCCGGTCCAGAGGCGTCCCGTTCTGGGGAGCGGCTACCAGGAGGCAGGCCGTCCCGTCACCCTCTCCCTCTCCGTATCCCTCGGCAAAATCCCCCCCGTTACTCTCTCCATGCCGAATGAAGAGGGCAAGCTTGACAGAGTGGAGGGGCGAATGGCAGTTCAGCAGTGGTTCTTCACCACCGGCACCCTCTCGAGCCCCTATGTTCGGGGGAGCGGAGGATCAACATCCCTTTCATGGACGCCGGAAAAGGGGAAGACTCCCGAGTCCTTCGCCCTGGACCTGGTGATGTTCTACACCCTTGAGTTTTTCAAAAAAAGCGGCGACCCCTGGGAGAGTACAGGCGCTCCCCTCCGATACGAGAATATGTCCGTATCCTTTCCCGTAGGGGTCTACTTCTGCCCCGTGAAGTGATGTCCGCATTCCCGGCATCCAGAGAGAAGGAGGAAACAATCATGAACAATTTTCTATCGAAGTCCATTTTCAGCTCTTTCCGGATGAGGGGAGAGAAAAGAATGCTTCTACCCCGCTCTCTCTTCATACCTCTCGTTCTTCTGCTGGTTCTTGTACCGGCGTACCCCGCCGCGAGCGCCGAAGGGGAGGTCCCACCGGGGATGACCCTGCGGTGGATGAACCACTTTTACATGGCAATCCCGTCCGACTGGAAGCCCCTACGAGACAGAGACACTGTGGGCTACTTTACGGGGGTACATCCGGACGCTCTCGATGATCCGTCTTCGGCTGGCCTCTCAGGGGTCAGCATCGGAGTCATCCGCGAAAGAGCTCCGAAAGGAGGAGACTACCGGGCCTTCTTTGCCTCCATAGAAAAAGGGGCTGAAAAGGACAAGGCGAAGAACTTCTCCTCAAGAGAAGAGGAGACCACCTTCCGCGGACGGCCGGCGGCCCTCTATGCCTTTTCCGCCGAGGGGGATATTAAAGGATCCACAAAGAAGCTATGGGGAAACATCATCGTGGGCAGGGAGAGCGACCCCGATGGGAAATATACCCTTGTTATGGTCGTGGGCTCTTCCGAATCGCCCGACGAGTACAAAGACGTCATCCAAAGGATCCTCTCCTCGGTGAAGGAGGGCACTCCCCCCCTCGAAAAAGCAGCGTCCTTCCCCTTCGGTGCGACCGAGAAGAGCTTCCGGCACTCCGAGGGGCCCTTTGCTGCGGCCGATGGAACCGTAGCAGTTCTTGACCGTTTCGGCAAAAGGATCCGTTTTTTCGATCCGGCAGGGGTCCTTATGGATGAGTGGGGAACGAAGGGAAGGGGAGAGGACGGCACCTTTACATGGCCTACGGTCATAGCCTTTGCCCCCGACGGATCCCTGTATGTGGCCGACGAGGGATCCTCTGTGGACGCCAATATCCAGAGATTTTCCAGAAAAGGGGAGTTTCTGGGCAAAATACAAGCGGGTAGGAAATCCATCGGAGAGAAGGGGTTTTATAAACCTCAATTCCTGGCCGTCACAGAGACGGGAAAGATCGTCACCCTGGGAACCAGCGAGATAAGCGAGGGCAAGCCTCGGGTACTTGTATTCTCACCCGAAGGGAATTTACTGGCCTCCTGGGATCTGGAGTCAGTCAACCAGATGGCCCTCCTTCCCGGTGAAAGAATCATTCTGTCCAAAACACCGGTGGAAAACGACAACGCCGACACCTTCGAGGTGTACGATCTGGAGGGAAAACTCCTGAAGGAGTGGCCCCTCTGGGGGACGGATTTACAACCCGCTCCCGGAGATGAAAGGACGTACTTTCGCCCCGACTACATCGGGGCGGACGGGGAGGGAAGGATCTACGTCTATGACGATTCCGAGGACGGAATCTGGATCTACGACCCGGACGGCAGATTTCTTCAGATTATCCCCGTCCGGAGGACCTTCGGCATCGTCACGGGGATGGCGGTACTGCCCGACGGAGATGTCATCATTAAAGACCGCCCCAGCGGATACGGCCCCGGCGAGCCCTCAATACACAGGATGAAAAATGCCTTTCCGGCAAAAATCCTGCCACCCGCTGTAAAGGCTGTTCCAGGCGAAATGAGTGTTCAAACACCCCCCGAAAAGAAGCTCGAACCTGAAGATGTCTCACAGGAAACAGTTCCGCAGGTATCCGAAACCCCCTTGGTGGAGACTGACAAAAAAACAGGCCTGGAAGAGGAACTTGCGATGCTGAAGAAGGCACTCTCCTTGCGGGAGGAAGCAGCTACCCTTGAGGATGGCGGGGACGACGCAGGAGCCGCCGCAAAATACAGGGAAAGCCTCGCCTTTCATGATGATCCGGCGGCAAAGGCATACGCCGAAGGGCTGGAGCGCCGGGCTGCTCTCCCTCCGCCAACGGAAGATCCATCTCAACCGGAACGGGATCAAAAGGACGAACAGGAGCCAAAACAAAAGCCTGTAACTGAACCGGACCAAAAACCTGAAGCAGATCTTGGAAAGATACCTGAACCTGAAGCTGACAAAAAAGCTGAAGCCGAGGCCCAGCAAAAGCCTGCACTGGAACTCCCGCAGCTGCCGGACCTCTCCACCACCACTGAAGCTCCCGTCAGAGATCTCAAAGAGCAGGCCAAGGCCCTCTGGAGAGAGGCCGGTGAGCTGCAGAAGGTGAAAAAGTACGAAGAAGCCCTTTCACTCTACCGCAGGGGGCTCGAGCTGATGCCTGATAGCGACGTACAGATACACGCCGCACGACTCGAGGCCGTAATTCCGAAAGCAAAGGGGAGGGCTGAAGCCCTTTGGCGGCAGGGAATGGAGCTGCAGAAGGGGAAAAGATACGCCGATGCCCTGCGGAAATACCGAGAGGGGCTCGCAATCTACCATAACAGCACTGTGGAGGAACACGTACGAAAGCTGGATGCCTTTATGAGAGAGAAAAACATGCAGCTCTAACCGCAGGAATCACGTCGTGTTGTATGTTGTATTACGAAGACAGCCGCAGCCTTCGGAAGGCTGCGGCTGTCTCAATTTAAAATTTTCAAGATAAGAGTTTTCAAGACCGGAAAAAGCTGTATTTCTCTTGAAAACCCGGCAGGCTTTATTATTTTTTCGTTATCTTGAATGAACGCAGAAACAACCTCCCGGAGTTGATTCTTTTTTGGGGCCAACTCCTATTTCTTGACCTGTTTTCGTCAGGAGAAACCCCTTAGCCTACTGCAACAGGTTCTTCCGCATTTCTTTCGCCTTTACGAGAATCTCTTCCCGGTCGGCATGGGGGTATCCGCCGTTTCTGTAGATCCACCGCCCGGCGACCATTGTGCCGGCGATGTCCTCCACTCCTCCCGCATAGACGAGAAAACCGTGGACGTTCTCTTCGTCCACGCCGACGTAGGAGGGCCGGTCGAGGTCGATCAGCACCAGGTCCGCCGCCCACCCCTCCCTGATCAAACCCGTGCTGGAAAAGCCGAGGGCTTTTGCCCCTTCAAGGGTGGCCATCCGCAAAACATCCCGGACTCTCACTGTCGTGGGGTCTCCCGTGGTCGCTTTGGCGAGGAGGGCTGCGCTGCGCATCTCCCCCCAGATGTCGAGGCGGTTGTTGCTCGCCGCTCCGTCGGTGCCCAGCGCTATCCTGGGCATCTTCGCCGAAAGGCCGGCCAGGTCCATAATACCGCTTCCCAGCTTGCAGTTGCTGTTGGGGTTGTGGACGAGAGCCGTACGGGAGAAATCGGCACCGTCAAGGACAGCAGGGTCGAGCCAGACGCAGTGGGCGAGAAGCGCGGAGGGGGCCGAAGCGATCCCCGATTGCTCGAGATACTCCGCAGGAGAGAGGCCGAAGTTCTTCTTCAGATAGTCGATCTCATCCTGAGTTTCAAGAAAATGGAAATGCACACCGATATTGCTGTCCTTCGCTGCGGCGCATATCTCCTTCAGAAAGGGAAGGGAGAGGGTGTAGGGGGCATGGGGGCCGAGCTGGACGGAGACGAAACCTTCCTTTCCCTTCCAGGTGTCGGCGAGGGCCAGCCCCTTGGCGAGCTTCGCCGGGTCGTCTCCGACGATCCCCTGGCAGGCAGCGATGCGGATCCCCATTTCAAGGGCAGCCTCAACCACTGCGTCCATTTCAAAGTACATATCCGCGAAGGCAGTCACGCCGTTGGCGGCCATCTCGAGAAGGGCCTGCTTCGTCCCCCAGGAAATATGCTCCCGGGTGAGCCGAGCCTCCACGGGCCATATTTTCGTTTCAAGCCATTCCTTCAGGGGCGAATCCTCCCCCATCCCCCGGAGCAGGACCATGGCTGCGTGGGTATGGGCGTTCACGAACCCCGGTATCAGGGCCATTCGTCCTTTTCCGTCCACCACCTCGCCACAGTCCAGAGCTTCATCAGCCGGGAGGATAGCGGAGATAACCCCCTCCTCCACGAGAAGGGAGGCGTACTCCCCCCGCTCTCGCAGGCCGTCGCACAGAAGCATGTTTTTCAGCAGAAGGGGCATTTACTCCTGCCACCCTCTCATATATTCCTCCTGTTCCGGGGTCATTTTATCCAGGGTGATATTCATGGAGGCGAGCTTCATCTCCATCACGCCCCGGTCGATCTCGGCGGGAACATCGTAGAGCCCGGGCTCCAGTTCGTGATTGGTCATATAGATAGCCGTTTCGAGCTGCAGGGCGAAGCTGAGGTCCATGATCTCCACGGGATGACCGTCTGCACAGGCGAGGTTGACGAGGCGCCCCTCACCCAGCAGATGAAGACGGCGGCCGTCCTTCGTCGTGTAGGTCGTGATGCCGGGGCGGCTCTCTCCAATCGATACGGCCAGGGCCTCGAGGTCAGGCTTGCAAATCTCCACGTCGAAATGCCCGGCGTTGCCCAGAAGCACTCCGTCTTTCATTTTTTCAAAATGCTCTGCCCGAAGAACTCTCGTGTTGCCCGTGAGGGTGAGAAAGATATCTCCGAGAGGGGCGGCGTCGGCCATGGAGGAGATGGAATATCCGTCCATGAGGGCCTCAAAGGCCCGGTGGGGGTCGATCTCCACCACCACGACCCGGGCGCCCAGAGCCGAGGCACGGAGGGCGATCCCGCGGCCGCACCAGCCGTACCCTACGATCACTACGGTCTTTCCCGCAATCAGCAGGTTCGTGGTGCGGAGGAGGCCGTCGAGGACGGACTGCCCCGTGCCGTAGCGGTTGTCGAAGAGGTATTTGCTGTAGGCGTCGTTGACGGAGATCATGGGAAGGGCCAATACTCCTTCTTCGTGCATGGCCTTCAGGCGCTTCACTCCTGAGGTGGTCTCCTCTGAGCCTCCCTTGACTCCGGCCAGAATATCCCTTCTGGAGGTATGGAGGGCGGCGGCGAGGTCTGCTCCATCATCCGCCAGCAGAGTGGGCTTTGCGTCCAGAACTGAGTCGATATGGGCGAAATATTCCTCTGTGGACATGCCGTGGTGGCTGAAGACGGCTACTCCAGACTTCACGAGGGCAGCACAGACGTCGTCCTGGGTGGAGAGAGGGTTGCTTCCCGCGGCGGTGACCTCGGCTCCGAGGGCCTTCATGGTCAGAAGAAGACAGGCGGTCTTGGCCTCAAGGTGAAGGCAGGCGGCAATACGCTCTCCCCGAAGGGGCTGTTCGGCCCGGTATTTCTCCTCGAGCAAGTTCATAACCGGCATGTATTGGCGGGCCCAGGCTATTTTTTTCTCCCCCGAAGGGGCAAGGGAGGGATCGGCTATTTTTGAGTTCACGGCTATTCTCCTTTTTCTGGAAAAAGGGCCTTCAGCGACTCGCCGTAGGGCGGCCGGGCGACCCCTTTTTCCGTGATGATGGCGGCAACGAGGGACGCTTCCGTCACATCGAAGGCCGGGTTCCACAGGGTGTAATTTTCGGGGAGGGTTCCTCCACCGGGAAGAAGGCGCATCTCCATGGCGTCCCGCTCCTCGATGGGAATTACGTTCCCGGAGGAAAGGGCGAGATCTATGGTGCTCAATGGGGCGGCGATATAGAAGGGGACGTTGAAGTGGGCTGCGAGGACTGCCAGGGAGAGGGTCCCGATCTTGTTGGCTGCGTCGCCGTTCGCGGCGACGCGGTCTGCTCCGGTGATCACGGCATCGATTGTGCCCGTTTTCAGAAGAGCGCCTGCCATGCTGTCGCAGATCAGCGTCACGTCGAAGCCATCCTCGAGAAGTTCCCAGACGGTCAGCCTTGCCCCCTGGAGCACAGGACGGGTCTCGGTGGCGTAGACCTTCACGGACTTCCCCGCGTCACGGGCGGAGCGGATCACTCCGAGGGCCGTACCGTGCCCTCCTGTGGCGAGAGCTCCGGCGTTGCAGTGGGTCAGCACGGTGGAGGTGGACGGCAGAAGGGCGGCCCCGGCCTCTCCGAGGAGGCGGTTGTTCTCCCGGTCCTCCCGGTGGATCGACCGGGCTTCATCGAGCAGTGTTGAGTAAAGATTTTCTTCAGAGAGAAGAGCCATTCTCCTCTTCATACGCTCAAGGGCCCAGAAGAGGTTCACCGCCGTCGGCCGGGTCCGGGCGAGGCGTTCGCAGGCAGCTTCGGCGGCGCTTCTGCCCGACCGTGAGGCGAGGGCGACGCCGTAGGCGGCAGCGATCCCGATTGCAGGAGCGCCCCGGACGGCGAGACACTCGATAGCAAGGGCAGTCTCCTCGGCGGTGGAACAGGGAATATATTCCATCGACCCCGGAAGGCTGCGCTGGTCGAGGATATTCAGGATGTCATCATCGAAGGACACTGTCTCAGGTAGCATGAAAAACCTCCTCATAAAGAAAGACGGAGCTCTTATGAAAAATACCCCTAAAGTCGGATGTATGTCCAAGCTTTGGGTGCACTTCCCTTACTCTCCCTCTTTTCGATGAACGGCTCGAACTCCCGCTGTCACATCGCCGTCCCGAAAACGCAGACGGACTTCGTCTCCGGCGGATATCTGCTTTGCAGAATTGACCGGAGTTCCCTCTTTCTCGCAGAGAATAAACCCTCTTCCGAAGACTTTCAGCGGAGAGAGGGCGTCGAGACTCGCAGCTCCGGAGGACAGGCGCTCGCTGAATGCGGCAAGGCGCCCCTCGGCAGCGGCGGAGAGACGGGCAGCGGAGAGATGGCACGACGAGTCGAGGGCCGCGATGATCCGTTCCGTCGTGCGGGCACCCCTGCTGCGATAGGTCTCCACGTCTTTTTCCAGACTGCGGATCTCCCGGGTGACGCAGGATGCGGCGAGGGATTTTCGGGATTTCAACCGGGAGAGGATATCCCGGTAATCGGGAAAGACCCTTTCTGCGGCTCCCGATGGCGTCGGAGCGAAAAGGTCAGCGGCGAGGTCGCTCAGAGTGGAGTCGATCTCGTGCCCGACCCCCGTCACCAGGGGGACAGGGCTTCCCGCCACGGCCCGGACTACCTGCTCATCGTCAAAGGGGGCGAGGTCGTCTCTGCTCCCTCCTCCTCTGACGAGCATCACGCAGTCGAGGTCCGGTATTTTCGCCGCCCTTCCCAGGGCTTCGGCGATCTCCTTCGGGGCGTCGTACCCCTGAACGAGGGTTGGGATGACGAGGATGTTGCATGAGGGCATCCGGCCGGCCGAGATGGAGAGCACGTCCTGCAGAGCGGCTCCCGTCCGGGATGTGACGACGGCGACCTTCTGAGGATAGAGGGGAAGGGGGCGTTTGCGCCGGGGATCGAAAAGGCCTTCCTTTTCGAGACGGGCCAGAAGTTCCTGCCGTGCACGGTCAGCCGCACCCTTGCCCACGGGAACGAGACGCTTTACGAGGAGCTGATAGCTTCCCCGGGGGGCGTAGACCGAGACTCCGCCTTCGGCGATCACTTCGTCTCCGTTCTTCGGCCACTGGGGTACAAAGGAATGGTAGTTCTTGAAGAGGGCGCAGGAGATTCGGCTTTCCCGTCCCAGAAGGGTGAAATAGACGTGCCCGCTCGTGTGTTTCTTCATCTCTGCAATCTCTCCACGGACGACCGCTGACTTCAGTATAGGGTCGCCGAGAAAGAGCAGTGAGATGCGGGAGGATATTTCGTCAACTGTCAGGATCTGCCGCTTCTGCTCCGTCATGATTCTGTTCCGTTCTGGTTCTGGTCTTTTTGGTTTTTTTCGACTTCTTTCTGAGGAGGAAGAGCCCGGACGATCTTTCCGAGAACGCCGTTCACGAACTTTCCCGAGTCCTCCGTGCCGAAAGTCTTGGCAAGCTCCACCGCCTCGGAAATAGCCACCGGCACCGGGGTCAAAGAGGTAAACAGACATTCGTAGATTGCCATGCGCAGAGCTGCCCGGTCCACCGCCACCATCCGTTCCGGCCGCCACCCCGTGACATGCTCTCTGATCAGGTTATCGATGTCGTTTCGGTGCTCCCAGGCACCCTTCGTAAGGTTCCGGGCGTAATTCAGAATTTCAGGGTCATCCTCTGCGGCGAAAAATTCAAGGGCATCCTCGAGTGTTTGATTCCGTCGCAGATCCAGGGAATACAGCATTTGAAGCGCCATCTCACGGGACCGATGACGCTTCTGGGGCAGAAAAGAACGACTCACACAATTACCTCCCAGCGGTACCTCGTATCTTTTTCAGCAGCCGGCTGCCTGTGTCTGACTGGAGGAATTCCGCCCCCCAGTAAAAAATCCCGCCCCACAGAAGAGCCCATAAAAGAGTACCAAGCCCGTCAAGAATGAGGACTGCACATCCGGAAGCCCAAAGAGCCCACACGATGGGCTTTCTTATAAAGGCATACAGACCGTTCGGCCCTTCGTAGTCCGTCTTTTCCGTCTCTGCCCAGGAAACGCGGGCCTGCAGTCCGACTCTGCCGAGAGACTCCTTCAGGCGGGCTTCGATCATGTCCATCTCGAGGGAGTTGCTCTCCTTCGGTAGACCGATCACAAGATAGGCCATCCCCTCTGAAGCGGAGAGGGAAACCTGGGTACACTTATAGGGCGCCATGAGAAGAGAATTCACAAAATCCGTCAACCCGGCTCCGGAAAGAGAGATGGTGCCGAGGGAGTTCTTCATCCAGAATAGGTACATTTCGACCACCCCTGTTCGGAAAGGGCCGCCCGTCCAGAGAGACGGGAAGCCCTCTCAAAGTCCTTCGTTAGAGCTGCTCCATTTCGGGCGGGAAGGATTTTTCCGTCAGCGCTTCTCCCTCGGAAGAGGTCGTCGGCTCCGGGGGTTTCTCTTCCTCGGGACGTGGCTCTGCAAAGGGCTCCGGAGTTTTCTCCTGGAAATAAATACCCTGGACGTTGATATTGACGGCCCGGACATTATAGCCGGTATACTCTTGAAGATTGTTCTTGATCGACTCCTGGACATCCCAGGCGACGTCAGGAATACGCAGGCCGTACTTCACAAGAATATACACGTCGATCGTTGCGAAGGGAGGGGTTTTGTCCTCCACGGAAACACGGATGCCATCGCTGGCTTTTCTTCCGATGCCGAGTTTGGACGCGATTCCCTGGCTCGCAGGCTGAACGCCGGCAATGGAGGAAAGAGTTTTCTTCGCCAGCTCCATTATGACGTCTTCGCTTATATGGACTGTACCGCTGACAGAAGGTGTTTCCACCTCATCTTCCGACGTCGCGTCCGCAAATGGCTCCGCCGTCTCCTCGGGCGGCGCTGCCTCCGGCTCTGTCTCAGTTACCATTTCCGGTTCCTGGGGTTTGTACACATCATCCATTACGAGACCTCCCTTCCTGACCTTCCTGAAGATTTACTGGTTCTGCTGCTCGAATTTCTTTCCGCAGCCCGGGCATTCGAGCTGTTCGTCCCCTTCGTATTCCTCGGGCTGATAGTAAAACACATAGTTGCAGGAGGGGCAGCATACGGAGATATAGCTCTCGTCGAAGTCGTCATCATCGTCGTCATCGTCATCGTCGTCGTCTCCTTCGCCCATGAACTCGGCGAACACCCTCTCCATGGAGTCAAGATCCTCATCGAGGAGGGCGCAGTCGTCCGCCAGATCCTCGTAGAGTTCACGCTGCTCCTCGAGAAGTTCTTCGTGCTCATCCACTTCAAGAGAAAGGGCTTCAAGAGCGTCCACCATGGCACCGAATATCTTGTTCTGTCCCTCGTCTTTGGCAGGTCCGAGTCCGTCAAGCAATCCCTTGAGGTAAGCAATTTTTTCCCGTGCGCTCATACTAACTACCCCCTTCTCTCTTCCTGTTTTTTGCCCCGTTCAATATACTGTCCCGTCCGGGTATCCACAATTATTGTATCATCCACATTGATAAAAAGGGGAACTGTGATGACGATCCCCGTCTCGAGGGTTGCCGGTTTGCCGCTGCTCGAGACGGTATCTCCTCTGAAGCCCGGAGGAGTCTCAGTCACCCGCAGCTCCACGCTTTTGGGCATTTCGATGCCCATGATTTTGCCCTCGAAGAACTCGATCTGCACCTCGAGATTATCCACAAGGTAATTGGCTACATCCCCGAGGACCTCCCGGGAGATGGGCATTTCGTCATAGGTAGAGAGATCCATAAAAATATAGTCATCACCGCTCATGTAGCTGAACTGAGCGGGTTTATCTTCATAAATAATCCGTTCAAATTTCTCTCCGGAGCGGAAGGAGTTTTCGATGGTAGAGCCGGTATCGACGTTTCGCATCTTCGTCCGGACCGTTGCGCCGCCCCGGCCCATCTTGTGATGCTGAAACTCGATAACTTCCCAGATACCCTCCTGCCAGCGGATTTTCATCCCAGGATAAAAATCCGCTGTGTCAACTATTTGCGCCATATTACCTACCTCCCGAAATCAGTTCAAAACGGTCACATTATACAGGCAAGCCTCTTCTTCCGCCACAGGAGCGGATGCACAAAAAAGGCCCCCGATGATCAAAGGGGCCGCTACGCACTTATTTCAAGACGATTTTCTCAACGGTGGTATCGGGAATATCGAGAATGTAGGGGATCACGATCATGGCGACCTCGGTCTTATCCCGGGAGTTCGACTTGAACTTGAAGAGCTCGCCGAGAAGGGGGATGTCGCTCAGTATGGGGATCCGGTGAGTCTCGGACTTGTCCTGGTCCTTGTACAGGCCGCCCACAACGAAGGGCTCTCCGTCCCGCACGCGGATCACCGTATCCACCTGGCGTTCAGTGGTCTGCGGAAACTGCTCCCCTGCTCCGCCGCGGTAGGTACCAATAATCTCGCCGGTCTTGATCATCAGGGTGATGGAGACCATGCCGTCCCTACCGATAAGAGGGGTGAACTCAAGGATTGGGCCCACTTCCTTCTCGCTCCATTTGGGGTTGCCCGCTTCGTCCCGCTCGGAGATGTAGGGGTAGTTCTCCACGAGCTTGATGACTGCCTTCTGCCCGTCGATCGTGATGATGGAGGGGTCGGCAAGGACCTTCCCCTTGTTCTTCGTGATAAGAGCCTTCAGACCGAAGTCCAGAAGTTTTGTCAGACTGTTCTGCGCGATATTTATCAGCCCGTCCTCGGTAATGGGAGCAAGGGGCGCAGGGCGGTTTTCGCCGGTAATGGGTTCGTATCCTCCGGGTTGGTCCGCGTAGACGTAGCCGAGACCCGCTCCGGCGGAGCTGTAGTTGAACCACCACTGGCTGTAGACGGCGTCGATGATCGTCTCTAACTCCTCCTTGCCGCTGTCGGTGACCTCTATGATCCGGGCCTGGAGCATCACCTGCCGGCCGGGGTGGTCGATATGCTGAAGAACTTTTTCAATCTCGAAAAACTGATCGCTCCGCCCGGTCACGTAGATCGTCCGAAGACGCTCGTCGACCACGACATTATTTACACCTGTGAGGCCTGTCAGAAGGCCTGCGACGGCCTTCATGTCAGCGTAGGCGATCTTGAATTGACGGGTGGATTCCTTTCCCGTGGTCTTGCCCAGGCTGTCGGGGGTGCCGATGATGACCGTCTTCCCCATGATGGCGTAGGACATATCGTACATACGCATCAGGTACTCCAAGGCTTCGTTTAAAGGAACAGCCTTCAGTGACATGGTGACCAAGGTGTTGGGTACGGAGGGGTCGGCAATGATATTCATCTTAGAATACTCTCCGAACATCCGGAAGACGTCTCTGAGCTCTACGTCCCGGAGGTCAAGAGAGATGGGAGTTGTCTTCGTGAAGGGGTCACCGGGGATTGAAGCTACAGGGGCAACCGGCGCAAGCAGATCCTTCTGAACGTTCTCTCTCTCCACAAAGTCCGTGGCGGAAAAGCGGAAGATATATTTATTTGCCGGAGGTGTTCCCTCAATTTTCTTCAGGATCATCGGCTCGTTCACCGTCATTTTGAAGACGACCCGATCCTCCACCTGCTCGGCCTTCACCATGCCCACGAGGGGGAGGTTAAAATCCCGCTCCCATTTTCCCGAGGCGAGATACGCGCCGGGGAGAGAAAAAGTGATCTGGTCGGAGGCGAGAGTATCCATCTCAGGCAGGGGAAGTCCGCCGCCCTTCAGCTCGACGATAATTCCGTCAGACCCGAGCTGGCGCACTATCAGGCCGCCGATGGGGGGGAGATCCTTCCAGGGGTTTTTTTTGCCGCTCCCCTGAACTTCCGAAGCTGTTGTAGAGAAAAGAATGAGCGCAATAAAAATGAGAAAAACGAACTTTGATACTCTTTTCATTATATAAATCCCCCTCTAGAGTCCCGGAGCGATGTCGAAATTTTTTCCCGACCAGCGTATGGTCACCTTTTCGGGAGCGATACGGACTATTTTTCCCTCGCCGTTGTTGAAGGCATACCCGCTGCGGACGATAATCCCGTTCCCCACTCCCTCAATATCCATGACGGCCATAGATTCCTTACCCGCCACCATGATGGCACGAACAAATATGATGGGGGGCATCCTTTCTTGAACGAAGGTCGGAATCTGATCTTCTACGACGACTGCGCCTTCTGCCGTCCGTTCTTCGGAAGGAGAGGTTTTGACCGTGGAGATAAAGGGCTGGCGGGAGGCGTCTGCCACAGCCGATGCCAGGCTCAGGCTATTTTCTCTAATATCGACAGCCTCTTTAAAATTGGCGATAAGGGTTTCGAGCCGCTCGGAATCCTTTTGGGCCTGGCTCTCAAGGGGTGGAATCGTGATGGGATCCTCTTTTGATAGATCGACAAACTGCATGAAAAGATATCCCGACCAGAGCGTTCCGGCGAAAAGAAAAAGGACGACAAGAAAACGGAGAAGGCGATATCTCCCCTCTCCAACCATAAGACGAGTGCCGAATGTTTCATTCTGATGAAGATCGTCAATCACAGCTGCTCACCTACTTTTTTAAGCACAGACTGAATGATCGCAACACCCTTTGCGTTCACATCGTCCACGGAATTCAGCGTCACGGATGACACCCGTACAGCGACCTTCAAATTGCGCCAGTCCGCAAGGGTGCGGATAAAGGAATAATAAGGCCCTTCAAAATCAATCTGAACGCCGCTTCGCCCGTCAGCGGATGCGATAGGCTGTACCACGTTGCTCCGCACGCCGTTCTTTGTGAGTTCCTGCTGAACCCAGGCATAGAAGTCAACTTCATTCTCGGGGATCCCAAGCTGATACTTCTCGAGGCTTGCGATAGCTTTTTTATAGATTTCTATCTGGCGCATCTGCTCCATCGCTTGCTGCTCAAGGATCATACTCTCCGTTCTGATATCACCAATAGTACTCTTGAGAACTGACATCTCGTTGATAAAATAGCTCTGCCCCCAGGAGAGGCCGCCCACAAGCAATAAGAAAAGAAAAATCCACAGTCCATCCCTGCGCCCTATCGTATTCATTGTGCAACTCCCCCCTTCCTGCCAGTGTTATCAGCTACTGTCGCGATATCCCGCAGAAGACAGGAGAGAGTGAAGTCCACCATGGATTCCTTATCCATTTCTACCCTTGTGGTCACAGGAAAATCTACCGTAACGACGACTCCCGAATCGAGCAACCCCTTTGCGAATTCAACGACATCGCCCTCAACCCAGGATTTTCCTTTAAGGGTCGCTTTTCCCGGAAGAATGGTCAGAGATTCGAGCCACACTCCCGGAGGAAGAGCAGCCTCCACCGCATTAACGACCTCAAGGGCCGGCAGCTCGTCGTCAAGGAGCTGCAGGGCGGAGGTGTAGACCGCCTCAATGTCGGAGAGCCGCTGTATCTCTTGACTCATCTTCTCGTTTTGGGTCTTCTGAATGGCCAGTTGGTCGGTGAACATGGCCGCGTCAGCATTCATTGATCGCACCTTCAGAAAGGTGAGGGTAAGCGTTGTGCCGCCGACAAGGATAAAGGCGAGCAAAAGAGACGTCAGGAGAAGCCGTGCTGCATTTATCTTCTCTCTGTTTGCCTCGAGAAGATATCGGGGGCGAAGATCCAGTTTAACTTTCATGAGAGATCTCTCATCGCCAGCCCGATGGCCGCTTCCCATCCATCGCGGCCATCCTCGGGAGCGGCCAAACCCCAGGTCTCCCAGGTGTTTACCTTCAGTGTCTTGAGCCCGGTAGCAGCCTCGAGGGCGGTCTGAAGTCCACTGTCCATTCC
The DNA here is from genome assembly GCA_964483085.1 of uncultured Synergistaceae bacterium. Lineage (GTDB taxonomy): Bacteria > Synergistota > Synergistia > Synergistales > Aminobacteriaceae > JALHFZ01. The sequence continues at coordinate 761 of CAYZZX010000002.1, read as the reverse complement.
GTGAGAACCTCCCACCATAAGCAGGTCAACCAGAAGATCACGATACTGGTTTTTGACGAAGGTGAGGGTATTGACGATCTCCCGAACGAGGGGGGCGTAGTCTCTTGTCCCCTCTGTATCTGAGGGGATCTCGATCAGGGAGGTTCGGTAGAGAATGCCGTTGTCTTTGTAGCCAAGGACGAGCTGGGTAACGTCTTTTTCAGCGAATATAGCGAGATAGCCGTTAGCATAGGCCGACACGGGACCGAGGGCGCAGCGGAACATGGCCACGTTCAATGGCTCGATGGCCGCCAGATTCATCCCTACATTAGAGGCCACCCGCATCAGAGATTCCACAGTGCGGATGCGGCAGGCAGCCACAAGAAGAGACATATCCCCCCGCTCTGAGGCCACGGGGCTGTCCACCCGGGCGAGGTCGATGGCGGCGTCGGTATACGCATAGGGAAAAAACTTCTCAAAATCCCACTTCAGTGCTTCACGAGCATCTTCTATACCCATCTCGGGTACTTCGATGATGCGGATAAGAATATCCCTTGAAGGAATGCCCAACGTCACAGGACTTTTAAAGGTTCCTCCCAGGCTTCCGGCGAGATTCTCAAAAACCGGGACAAGGGCCCCGACATCAGCGAGGGAATCCTTTCGAATTGCCGTTCCTCCAGAGGCGACCTGGATCTTCCGTCGCAGTTTCTGTTCCGAAAGATCGCCGTCCAGCTCCACATAGCGGAAATAATCCTCGTGAAGCGCCAAGCCTGCCCGATTGT
>CAYZZX010000001.1:76546-105904 GCA_964483085.1 uncultured Synergistaceae bacterium | reverse complement strand
TCTACCCCTTGCTATTCAACCGTGACGCATTTTGCGAGGTTGCGAGGCTGGTCGATATGGCACCCGAGATAGCGGGCGAAATGATAGGCAAAGAGCTGCAGCGGAACCACCGTGAGGAAGGGGGAGAACTCCTCCGCCGTGGGCGGAACGAAGAAGATGTGGTCCGCCGTATCGCCGAGAGTGTCATCTCCCTCGGTGGCGATGGCGATGACGGGGGCTTTCCGGGCCTTTATCTCAAGAATGCTCGAGAAGGTCTTCTCGGAGAGATCATCCCTGGGGGTGACCACCACCACGGGAACCCTGGGATCAAGGAGAGCGATGGGGCCGTGCTTCAGTTCACCTGCCGCGTAAGCTTCGGCATGAACATAGGAAGTTTCCTTCACCTTCAGGGCCCCTTCAAGGGCTATGGGAAAGGAAATCCCCCTCCCGAGGAAGAGGATGTCCCGGGCCTCGGTGTACAGACCGGCTATCTCCTGAAGTTCACCCTGCCTCTGGAGGATCGATTCAACTTTGTAGGGGAGGGCGAGAAGCTCCCGGCACCACAGACGCTCCTGCTCCCTGGATATTTTTCCCTGGAGGCGTCCGAGATAGATGGCAAGGAGATACAGCACCGCTATCTGCCCCATGAAGGTCTTCGTGGCAGCTACGCCGATCTCGGGCCCCGCCTTGAGCTGAAGAAGGTCATCCACTTCCTGGGCAAGGGTCGAGCCGATGACGTTCGTCACGGCAAGGCAGCGTCCCCCTCGGGCTTTCACGATCCGTTCAGCTGCGAGCGTATCCGCAGTCTCTCCCGACTGGGAGACAAAGACCGCGAGGGTCTCCCGGTTCCCCGAGATGGTGCGGTAGCGGTATTCCGACGCTACTTCAACCCGGATGTCGAAGCCTGTGACCCTTTCGAGAAAGCGTTCGGCTATCAGACCCGCGTAGTAGGAGGTGCCGCAGGCCACGATGTGCAGCTTTTTCCATCCCTTGACATCCTCTTCCGTCCAGGGCAACTCCGCAGAGAGGTCAACCCTTTCATCGACGATCCTCTTCGCCATGGAATTCCGGAGCACCGCTCCCTGTTCGTTGATTTCCTTGAGCATGAAGTGAGGGTAGCCGCCCTTGTCCACCATGGAAACGTCCCAGTCAATACGGGATGTTTTCTTTTCTGTGAGCTCCCCGCTGGCGTTCCAGAACCGCATCCCCTCCAGGGAGAGCTCGGCGATATCACCGTCGTCGAGATAGACAATATCCTGGGTGTAGGGAAGGATCGCCGGAACGTCGGAGGCGCAGAGAGTCTCTCCCTTGCCGGTCGTGCCCACCACGAGGGGTGATCCCTGTCGGAGGCAGTAGATTTTGTCCGGGTCATCCCGGGACATGATGGCGAGGGCGAATGAGCCCTTGAGGAGCCCCTGAAGCTCGGTGAGGGCTTCGACCATGTTTCCCCGGTAGAGGCTTGAAAGAAGTTCGGCCACGACCTCCGTATCTGTCTCCGATTTATAGGTTCCTTCTCTCCGGGAGGAAAGATCTTTTCGGATTTCACGGTAATTCTCAACGATCCCGTTGTGGACGAGCACCAGTTGGGAGGAGAGATCCTCATGGGGGTGGGCGTTGAGCTGCGTTACACCGCCGTGGGTTGCCCAGCGGGTATGGCCTATGCCCACGGTGCCGGCAACGGGCGTTGTTTCGAGAAGAGCCTTGAGATCGGCAACCTTCCCAACTTCTTTCACTACGTACATTTCAGATCTATCCATTATGGCGATTCCCGCCGAGTCATATCCGCGATACTCAAGACTACCAAGACCTCGAAGAAGGACATCGCTCACCTTCCGGGGGCCTACATATCCTACGATTCCACACATAGAGCAACTGCACCGCCTTTTCTTTCCACAAAGAGAAACATGCTCCACCGTTGTGAGGGAGATTACTCTCCCCTTTTAGGAAGGAGCTTTGCGGGTCCGTCTCTCGTGAACCCCGGAGGTATCCGCCGATGTATCGATACACCCTCCGACCTCGTCTGCCGACCCACGGGCCGGCCCTGGCGCTTTATCTACTCCGCTCGGAATTGCTGCTGATTTTCACTGCCTCGAGCACCACCTCCCTCAATAGGGGGTTGTCCATGGCGAGCTGAATATTCGCCGAAAGCCATCCCGGTTGGGTACCGCAGTCGAAGCGGCGCCCTTTATAAAGCACACCCCAGACCGGTTCAGTACGGGCGAGGGTGCGGAGGGCGTCCGTGAGCTGAATTTCTCCTCCGGCGCCTTTTTGCTGGTTTTGCAGTATGGAGAAAACTGTCGGGGTCAGCACATATCTCCCCATGATGGCAAGAGTGCTCGGTGCCTTTTCGGGACCCGGTTTTTCCACCATGTCATGAACGCGGTATACGCCCTCCTCCACCTTTTCCGCCGAGACGACTCCGTAGCGGGATGTCTCAGCGAGGGAAACTTCTTCGAGGGCGATCACCGAGCCTCCCCGTTCCCGCTGCACCGCGATGAGCTGTGAAAGAACTGACGGATCTGCCACCATGACATCATCGGGAAGGATGACGCCGAAGGGGTCGTCTCTGCAGACCGGCTCACCGCAGAGAACGGCGTGCCCGAGGCCGAGGGGGCTGTGCTGGCGAAGATAGATGAAGACGGCCATGGAGGCGATGGTGACCACTTCATCGTAAAGGGAGTTTTTATTTCTCGATTTGAGCATATGCTCGAGCTCGAAGGAGCGGTCGAAATAGTCCTCGATGGCCTTCTTCGACCGTCCGGTGATCATGACCATCTCGCGGCAGCCCGCAGCGAGAGCCTCCTCCACTCCGTAGGTGATGATGGGCCGGTCCACGAGGGGAAGCATTTCCTTTGCGATTTCCTTGGTGGCCGGCAGAAAGCGGGTTCCGAGACCGGCTACGGGAAAGAGGCATTTTCTGATTTCATGTGCCATGGATTAACCGCCTTTCGGGGTGATTTTTTTCAGAGGCACTTCTCTCTGATCTGCTTCACGAGTCTTTCAGAGATCTCCTCCATGAGGCGTCTGTCCCGGGCCTCTACGAGCACCCGGAGGAGGGGTTCGGTGCCGGAGGGACGGATGAGGATCCTCCCCGCTCCGGCGAGACGGCACTCCTCGCTGGAAGAAATAGCCGAGAGAAAATCACCGCACAACTTCATGTTTCTCGAGATCTCCACGTTGCACAGCATTTGGGGCCAGGGGGCGTAGCGGTCTACGAGGGTATCTATATCCTCACCCAGGGCGAGGCAGGCCTTCAAAAAGAAGAGTCCCGTGCAGAGGCCGTCTCCGGTATTTATGTGGGAGGAGAGGATGATGTGCCCTGACTGCTCTCCGCCGAGAAGAGCTCCCCGGGTCATCATGGTCTCCATGACGTACCGGTCTCCCACGGGGCACCGGAAGACTGCTATTTGCTCTTCTGCAAGGTGCTCCTCCAGAGCCATGTTGCTCATAACCGTGGCGGCGACCCCGGCACCGAGCTTTCCCTCCGAGGCGAGCCAGCGGGCAAGAACCCACAGGATTATGTCTCCGTCAAGCATCCGCCCCCGACCGTCAACCAGGAGGGCCCGATCAGCGTCACCGTCGTAGGCTATGCCCACCGGCAGGGCGCGGCTCCGAACTACCGCGGACAGGTGGGCCATATTCATGACCCCGACGCCCTCATTGATATTGAGGCCGTCTGGGGCGTTTCCCACAAAGGTCCATCGTCCACCGAGCTCTTCAAAGACGAAAGGGGCAACGGTCGAGACTGCGCCGTGGGCGAAGTCCGCCGCTCCTGAAAGAGGAAAGGGGATCGCGTCTCCCCACAGAGAGGCCACCCACCTGCCGTAATCGCCCGCCGCTGAATCGACTTCCCGCAGCACCCCCACGGAGGCGCCTGTAGGACGCCAGTCGTCCGTGAGGTTGTCCCCCATATATTCTTCGATGGATCCCTCCATATCGTCGGAGAGCTTCGACCCCGTTCCGTCGAAAAACTTTATTCCATTGTATTCGGCCGGGTTATGAGATGCGCTGATGACTGCCCCGCCGTGAAGCCCGAGGTTCCTGACGGAAAAACTCACCCCCGGAGTGGGCAGAACGCCGAGAAGAAAGACATCGGCCCCTGCGGAGGTCATGCCTGCGGCGAGGGCCGCTTCAAGCATCTGTCCGGAGCGCCTCGTATCTCTTCCGAGGCCGATCTTCGGCCGCGGAATTCCCCTCTCCGTCAGAAAGAGGACATAGGAGCGGCCGAGCCGAAGGGCCATTTCGGGGGTCATATCCCCCCTGTTGGCAACATCCCTCACGCCATCGGTTCCGAAGAGGCAGCGCATTTTTTTTCCACCGTTCGTCATTGTCGCTTCACCATCCCAGCAGGACTAAAAATCCTAAATATCGGCGATGACTGTAATATTCGCCGGTTCAACCTTGATGACCTTCAGCTTTCCGCCGGTTTTGTTGCGAATCTGCACGGGCACGGTCAGCCGCCTCGACACGACGTTTGTCACATTGACGAAGGGCTGAATGAGCACTTCTTTTTCGTCGAGGGCATTGACCTCTGAGGGAATTCCCTCCACGGTGACGTTCACAGATTCGGGCTCCACTTTCCATTTTGGATAGACGCTCCGACCCTCTACCTCTACAGAAAGACTTGAGAGAAGGCGGGTGACTGTGAAGGGCGTAAGAAGGACGTTGACCCTGACCGACGTCGCCCCCACAAGGGTCACCATGGAGTCCTCGGGCACCCGGAGGGAGACCACCATGTTCTGTTCCTTCGAGATGCCTGTGATATCGATGGTCTCTGTGTCTATCTTCGTTATTCCATCGAGCTTTCCGAGGGGGCCCTCAACGGTCGCCACCGCTGGTTCGACGATGACCGCCTTGAGCCGGAAATCTTCCGTTGGTTTCCCAAGAATGCGGGCGTTCACCGGCACTGATTTTTTCGGCACTCCCTCGGCAAGAACTGCCGAAAGCTTCACAGACAGGGGTTCGACGGAAACAGCGTCCTCGAACTCTCCGCTTTTCACGACCTCCACGGGGAGGACCTTTTCGCCTCCCGCCTTCAGGTCGTCGAGGGTCACGAGTATACGGGCTGAGGTGATCTTCGACACGTCCTTTTCGCTGCCCCGGGCGCTGACTTCAGCGGGAACAATGCGCACTCCGTCAAGATACAGACCGGGAGGAAGGCCCTTCTCCACAACGACATCCACGGGAATGAGACGGTCGACGAAGCGGAGCAGTTCGATGTCGGCGTGGGTCGGCCGGATATCCACGAGTTTCACGTCCTTGGGAAGGATGGACCGGATTGCCACCCGGTATTTTCCCACATCAAGCCCCCGGGCGTCCAGTTCACAGACGACGGAACCCGGCGTCAGGCCGGAAAGGACGGACTGCTCTCCCGAGAGCACCACCTCCACGGTTTTCACCGGAGTTCTCATGGTGACCTGAGGAGGGAGATTGAGATATTCGAGGTTGACGGTGATGGTCCTGGTGGTCTCGGTGGACTGACTGCCGGAGACGTAGAACCAGAAGGCAAGGGCTATGAGGACAGCGACCACCTTCAGGAAGAGTGGAGAGGCGAGAACATCGTCGATCTTCCGGGGGTCAGCCATGGTCTTCCGAACCTTTCAAAGAGCAGTCTGCTATGTCCATAGAGTCCGAATATCCTCCTGCAGGCGGTCGAGGATGGATTTGCCTTCTCCGTCATCTCCGCCGAAATAGTGAAGAAGAAGCTTTTGAATCTGCGGTTCCTTGAGATTTCTCGAGAGATGCCCGTTGACCGCGAGAGAAACCTCGCCCCGCTCCTCCGAGATTATGAGGGATATTGCGTCGGAGACCTCCGTAACGCCCAAGCCCGCCCGATGGCGGGTTCCCAGCCAGCGGGAGAGATCAGTGTTCTCGGAGAGGGGAAGATAGCAGCCCGCCGCCACGATTGAATTCCGGTCGAGGATCACCGCTCCGTCATGGAGGGGGTTCCCTCCCCAGAAGATGGAGATGATGGTCTCCTGGGTTATCTCTGCACCGAGACGGATGGCGGTTCTCCAGAAATCCTTGAGGCCGGTGTCCCGTTCGAGGACGAGAAGTCCCCCTATTTTCTGCCCCTTGAGATAGCTTATTGCCCGGGCGACCTCCTGGCTGAGGACTTCGGCCTTTTTCATGACCTTCCTCTTCTGCCAGAACCCGCCGCCCCTTCCCAGGTCCTCGAGCATCTTCCGCAGTTCGGGCTGAAAGACGATGGGGATGGCGATGACCAGCACGCCGAGGGCCTTGCCGAGAAACCACGAGAGTGTGCGGAGTTCAAAGATCCGCGCGCCTGCTGCAAGGGCGCCGATGAAAAAGAGCCCCTTGACAAGCTGCATGGCCCTCGTGCCCACCAGAAGCTGGAGAAGGCGGTAGACGATAAATGAGATGACAATGATGTCAATGGCATCCTGCCAGCGAATAAAGTTAAACATAGGCGTGCTCCATCAGTAGAGATCGATTCATCACAGCGTATACTATACCATCTCAAAGGCCGCATAGGGCGACGTGCTGAGGGCAAGAAGGGCGCCGTAATCGGGAAAGAAGCGGAATATATCTCCGAGGGCGGGAACCGGACGGACATCCTCCACGTCGAGGATCAGATGGTCGCTCGATCCGCCGAGGACGAGGGCCCCTTCCGCTTCGGGCGTGAGCCCGTCGATTTTGACGTCCTGGCGTCCCACCGCGAAGATCGCCCGAAGACGGTTCCCTCGATCGGGAAAATCAATCCGTCCTCCGAAGGCGTCGGCCCCCCGCGGTTCAGCCGGAACTGAGGGTTTTCTCCGGACCTCCACGACTTCAGCCTCGAGCACTACGGTATTCTGGTGAAGCCAGGGAATGGCCCGCGTGGAGGTCACGTCCTCTCCGAGGAGAATGCCCTCTCCGATCCGGAGATGATTTATTCCTCCGGGTATGGCATTGTTTTCAAGAAGAAGAAGAGACGAGGTGCCCCCTCCCGAAAAGACGGAGAGAGGATATCCCAAAGCCCGCTCCATCTCCCGGCCGATGGAGAGAAGGGTGAGCAGTTTTTCAGAGGTGGGCAGACTTCCGCCGAAGCAGGCGAAATTGACTCCGACTCCCCTGCAGCGCACTCTCGGAGAAGCCCGAAGGGCCTCGGTCATCTCCTCCGTGTCGTTCAGCCACAGCCCCTCCCGGAGGTCGCCGAGGTCGATCATGACGAGAACCTCAAGAGTCGTGCCCAGATATTCGCACTCCCTCTCGAGCAGGCGGACCGTACCGGCCATGCTCACCAGGCAGCAGTCCGCCATCTCCGCCACGAGGGGGAGCTCCGACGGCATGGGGATGCGCAGCAGAAGCAGAGGAAGCCCTGTCTTCATATTCCGCAGCGCAGCGATGTTCTTCATCCGGCTGTCGGCCAGCTCTTCGCATCCGCCTTCAATGAATGCCCGAACCACAGAGGGGTGAGCGCAGACGCCCTTCACCACTCCGGCGACGGATATGCCCGCTTCGGCGCAGCGGCAGATCACTCTGAAAGCATTTTCCCTTATTTTCTCCCGGGAGACGAGAAGCCTTGGATATCGGTTCATGCCGTCATCCTCCTCTGAGTTTTCGCAGAATGGCCAGATCTCTGGCGTGTCCGGGACCTTCGGGAGGGGTCTCGAGAATGCAAGGGATGTCCTCCCACAGGGGGTCGTTCAGTATAAATGAAAAAGGGGCGTTTCCAAGCTCACCTTCGCCTATGTTCGCGTGGCGGTCCAGCCTCCGGCCCAGAGGGTGGGCGCTGTCGTTCAGGTGCCAGCAGCGGACCCTGTCAAGGCCTATGGTCTTTTCCACCTCGTCGAGGAGGCGCTCATAGGCGGCCGGAGTCCTCATTTCATATCCGGCGGCGAACATATGGCACGTGTCGAGACATAGACCGAGGCGGGGGTGCCAGTCAAGCAGTTCGAAGATACGGCGGAGCTGCCGGAAATCCTTTCCGAGGATGTCCCCCTGACCGGCCATCGTCTCGAGGAGAATGACCACCCGCTTATCGGCAGTTCTTTCAAGGACGAGCTCTAACCGCTCCGCTGCGAGGGTCAGCCCCTCCTCCGCCGGCCTTCCCCGGGAGGAGCCGGGGTGCAGAACGAGGTCATCCACTCCGAGGAGATCGCACCGCTCGATTTCATCCTCAAGGGCAATGATGCTGCGCTCGCCTGTGGCGTCCGTCGCGGCCAGATTGATGAGGTAAGAGCCGTGGACTACCACAGAGACGATGGAGCTCTCTCCCCAGGCCCGGAAAAAACGCTCCGCCCTCCCCTGGGAAAGGGGGGCGGACCGCCACTGCAGCTGGTTTTTTGAAAAAATCTGGATGGCCTCGCAGGAGATGGCTTCTCCGCGCGCGATGCTCTTTTCGAGACCTCCGGCTATGGACATATGGGCGCCTATGAGTGCCACGAGGGCTCCTCTCCCTTCCAGAGACGAAGGACATTTTCCAGAATTCGGGCGGTAACGCCCCAGATCCTCCAGCCGTTGTCGAGACTGTACACCGGATAAGTATGGGGTATTCCGTTCAGAAGGACCCGGTTCCTTTCCGGAACGGCGGGAAAGGAATCAATTGCAGCAAACCGGAATTCATCAATCTCCCCCGAGGAGAGGACGATGGTCTCGGGCAAAACCCCTGATACTATGCCGGCCACAGGGTAAACCGCAATGGACGTGACAACGGAGTGCTCCACGGGCAGAAACCGGAGGGGCTCCACAGCTGAGGGGGGTATAGCCGTCTCCTCCTCCGCCTCCCGGAGGGCTGTGGCGAGGGGGGTTTCATCCTCCTCTTCTCTCATTCCTCCGGGAAAGCAGATCTCTCCGGCATGATGGGTCAGGAGGGAAGATCTGCGGAGAAAGAGAAGGCGAACTCCTTCCTCTGCGGGAAAAAAGGGGACGAGGACGGCGCTTTTCCTCTCCGTTCCTTCGCGAAAGCGCGCCCAGGGAGGAAAGAGTCCGGAGGGTGAAAAGACCCTTCTGAGCTTTTCAGCGGAGGCGCAGGGAGCCGGTCCGGTCTTCATACCGTGAGTTTGACCCGTCCGGAATAGATAATTCCACTGTAGCCATCCACTGTGACGATCATCTCATCGCTGAGGAGAGAGAGAGCGTCTTTGGCGCTCACCACACAGGGAATGCCGAGCTCCAGAGAGACGATAGCCGCGTGGGAGGTCAACCCTCCCTCTTCTGTGATGATGGCCGATGCGAGCTTCATAGCGGGGATATAGTCCTTGTCGGTGCTTTCCACCACGAGGACAGCTCCTTCCGTCATCTTCTCCAGAGCCTCGGCGGAGGATGACGCCGTACAGACAATTCCTCTGGCCTCCCGCTTCAGAAGGGATATTCCTCTGAGAAGGACCTTTCCTGCCGTATGCACCTGGAGCATGTTCGTGGTTCCGGCTGTGCCGAGGGGAACTCCGGCAGTGACCACCACAAGATCTCCCTCGGAAATATATTTTGCGGAAATACAGGAGGCGATGGCGGAGTCCACGGCCGTGTTCTGATCGAACATCTCCTCTTTGAACAGAGGAACGACGCCCCAGTAGAGAGTCAGCTCCCGCCAGGTTCTCCTCGAAGGGGTTGCTCCCAGAATAGTGCAGGGAGGACGGTGCTTGCTCACCATCTGAGCGGTGCTTCCGCTGGAGGTCATGGAGATGATGGCGGCTGCGTTCATCTGGCGGGCCACATGTACGGCGGCGCTGCTGACCGCGTCGGGTACGCCGAAGGACTGGGTGGCGGCGTGAAGAGGCCGCTGCCAGAGCTCGATCTCCTTTTCCGCCTTGCTCACAATCCGCCGCATGGTCTCGACCGACCGGAGGGGGTAGGCGCCCTTCGCGGTCTCTCCCGAGAGCATCACCGCGTCCGTTCCGTCAAGAACGGCGTTCGCCACATCGCTCGCCTCGGCCCGGGTCGGACGGGGGTTCCGTATCATGGAGTCGAGCATCTGGGTCGCCACGATGACCGCCTTTCCACGGGATCGGCAGATGTCGATAATCCGCTTCTGCTCCAGAGGGACATCCTCCGTGGGAATCTCCACTCCGAGATCTCCACGGGCGATCATCATTCCGTCCACCACATCGGCGATGGACTCGATATTCTGAATGGACTGGCGGGTCTCTATCTTCGCCACGACCTTCATGCTCCCTCCGGAAGCCTCCATGACCCTCCGGACCTCCATGATGTCGGCCCGGTTTTTTACGAACGAGACGGCGATGTAGTCCATGGAATGGTCGATCCCCCACTGAATATCCTGCAGATCCTTCTCGGCGAGGGCCGGAAGGGAGATCTTCGCCCCCGGGATGTTCACTCCCTTGGTGTTGGAGAGCAGCCCTCCCACGATGACTCTGCAGAAAACGTCAGTAGGCGAGACGGACTCCACGGCAAGCTGGAGGGTTCCGTCGTCGATGAAGATCTCCTGCCCGGGGGTGACCTCCTGCGGAAGGGGCTCGTAATTCACGTAGACCCGGGCAGCCGTACCGGGAACCTCGCTTTTTTCCGTGGTGAGGGCGATGAGCTGTCCCTGTTCGAGCCTGATAAGCCCCTCCTCCACCTTTCCGGTCCTGATTTCGGGCCCCTTTGTGTCAAGGAGGGTCGCTATGGGAATACCCTGTTCTTTTTCTACTCTGCGTACAAGTTCAAGCATGGCGAGATGGCCGTCATAATCTCCGTGGCTGAAATTGAATCGTGCGACGTTCATGCCTGCCTTGACCATGGCGGTCATCGTTTGATAATCGGAACAGGCGGGTCCCAGGGTGCAGACGATTTTTACCTTTAACATGAAATGACTCCTTTCGTTTAATCGATTATCCGATGGAAAAAATCTCCTCGGGGAGCACCTTGGCAAGAAGAGGCCCAAGGGGTGCTCCCGGATCGACCTTGATGTCCGGCAGCAGCATCACTACTGAGTCGCTGTCGTTTCGAAACTCAAGGAGTATCGGAGACTTTCCGGGATAGGTCTTCAATGCCCGGAAAAAATCCTTGAAGGAGACGTTCTTCGCAAAATCCCCGAGGAGAGAGAGGCGGACGAAGGGGGGCATGCCGTTCTCTCCGTCTTGAGGAATGATATGAACGGTTTTCGCCAGAACGCTCAGGTTTCCCCGCTCCTCGGGAAAGCCCTGAATGAAGCAGAGCTGCCCCTGCCCGGTCTTTCCCCGAAGAGGCGCCCAGGTCTTCGGAAAGCAGACCACCTCGACCCGGGATTCTCCGTCCTCGATCTCGATAATTCCCATGAGATCGCCTCTTTTCGTGGTTTTCTCCTTAACGGAGAGGATCATGCCGCCGAAGAGAGGCGGTATCTTCCTGCTCTTCCAGGTCTTCAGCTCTGCGATACGGCAGCTTGAAAGGGAGCGAACCCTCGCCTCATGCTGATCGAAGGGGTGGCCGGAAATGTAGAGCCCCGTGGCATTTTTTTCAAGTTCAAGCCTTTCCCGAAGGGAGAAGTCCTCCACATCGGGGAGGTCCGGCCCCGCTTCATCCTCAGCGGAAGGAAGACATTCGAAAAGAGAGCACTGATTGACGTCGATCAAGGTTCTCTGGGCCGCGGAATGAAGATCCGGCAGCCCTTCGAGGAGTTTCCGCCGGTTGTCACAGAGGGCGTCAAAGGCCCCTGCACCGATCAGGTTTTCAACGATGGATTTATTCACGACCCGGAGGTCCACCCGGCGGAGAAAATCCCACAGGGACGTGAAGGGCCCTTTTTCCGCCCGGGCCGCCACAATTGCGTCCACAGCGTTATGGCCCGCCCGGGCCACTGCTCCGAGGCCGAAGCGCACGACCTCTCCCGCAGCGGTGAAGCTCGCCATGGAGATATTCACGTCGGGAGGAAGGACATTGATCCCCGAATTGCGCACCTCACGGATATAGGAGCCGAGATCCTCCTTTTTCGATCCGATCTGGCTCGTGAGATAGGCGGCCATGAATTCGCTGCGGAAGTTCGCCTTCAGCCAGGCCGTCTGATAGGTGATCATGGCGTAGGCCGCGCTGTGGGACTTATTGAAGCCGTACCCGGCGAACTCCTGAATGAGGTCGAAGATCTCCGTGGCCTTTTTTTCGGTCAGGCCCCGTTCGAGACAGCCTGAGACGAACTTCGTCCGCTGCTGCTCCATTTCCTCGACTTTTTTCTTTCCCATGGCCCTCCGGAGGAGGTCGGCCTCCCCAAGAGAATATCCCGCGAGGATTGCGGCGCACTGCATGACCTGCTCCTGGTAGAGGATGACGCCGTAGGTCTCCTTCAGCACATCCTCCAGCAGAGGGTGGAGGTATGCGGGCTTCGCATGGCCGTGCTTGCACTGAATGTACTGGTCAACCATGCCGCTTCCCAGAGGGCCGGGGCGGTACATGGCGAGGACGGCGATGACGTCCTCGAAGCAGTCGAGCTTCAGTTTCCTGAGAAGCTGCCTCATTCCCGAAGATTCAAGCTGAAAGATCCCCAGAGTGTCTGCCTGCTGAAGAAGTTCGTAGGTCGGCAGGTCGTCGAGAGGAAGAGACTCCATATCGGGCACGGGCTTTCCTCCGATGGCGATATTCGCCAGAGCCTCCTCGATGACCGACAGAGTGCGGAGGCCGAGGAAATCCATCTTCACGAGGCCCAGCTTTTCGATTGGTTCCATGGGGTACTGGGTGACGATCTGATTTTCGCCGATTCTGCGGACGGGCACGAGGTCCGTCAGGGGCATGGGAGTGATGACCACTCCCGCCGCATGCTGGGAGCAGTGCCTGGCCAGGCCCTCGATTTTTTTCGCCATGATGAGGACCCGCTCCACCATTTTATCCTTCTTCTGTACGGCTGCCAGCTCAGGGGATTGTTCCAGGGCCTCATCGATGGAGCCGACGCCAAAGGGGATAAGGCGGGTCACGGCGATTACATCCTGAACGGGCATTCCAAGCACCCGTCCCACGTCGGTCACGGCGGCCCGGCTTTTCATCCTCCCGAAGGTCACGATCTGGGAGACCCGGTCCGAGCCGTAATGGTCGGTGATATAGCGGAGCAGTTCATCCCGTCCGCGATCTGAGACGTCCGTATCGATATCGGGCATGCTGATCCGTTCTGGATTGAGGAACCGTTCAAAAAGGAGTCCGTAGCGGATGGGGTTGAGCTCGGTGATTTTGAGACTCCATGCGACGAGCGAGCCTGCCGCGGAGCCCCTTCCCGGGCCGATGGGGATTTTCCGCTTCTTCGCGGCCTGGATGATCCCCGCGACGATGAGAAAGTACCCGGCAAAGCCCATGGAGTTAATGACAGACAGTTCGTATTCGAGCCGCTCTTCGTATTCCACCGGAACGGACTCTCCGATTCGGGTCTTCAGCCCCGAGAGGGCCATCTTCTCAAGGTTAGTCTCGAGAGTCTCTCCCTCGGGGAGGTCGAGGTTGGGAAGTTTATATTCCTTTTCATCCAGATGGAGATGGACGTTGCACCGTTCCGCAATCGCCACGGTATTGTCCAGGGCGTCGGGAAGCTCCGCGCCGAAAAGGGCGTCCATCTCCTCGGGTGAGCGGAAGTAGAAGTCATTGGATGCAAAGGACATACGGTTTTCATCGTCCAGGCTGCTTTTCGTCTGAACGCAGAGGAGCACCTCATGCCAGCTGTGATCTTCCTTTTCGAGATAGTGGGCGTCGTTGGTGGCGATGAGAGGAAAACCGTGCTCTCTGGACATCTTGACGAGGGCGCGGTTCACCATGGCCTGTTCGGGGATCCCGTTATACATTATCTCGAGAAAAAAGTTTTCCTTCCCCATGATGTCCCGATAGAGGACCGCCCGGCGAAGGGCCTCCTCCTCTTTTCCCTGGATGATGAGGGAAGGAATTTCACCGGCGATGCAGGCTGACGAGGCGATGAGCCCCCGAGAGTATTTCGCCAGAAGATCGTGGTCAATTCTCGGTTTTCCGTAGAATCCGTCCGTATAGGCGATGGAGGAGAGTTTGACCAGGTTGTGATACCCTTCGTCGTTTTCCGCCAGCAGGATCAGGTGGTGATTTTTACCCCGCCGTTCCCGGGATGTGTGCCCCTCCGGATCGACGTACATCTCGCAACCGATGATGGGGTTGATTCCCTGCTTTTTGCAGGCATCGTAAAACTCGACTGCGCCGTACATGGCGCCGTGATCCGTCATGGCGACGGCGGGCATACCATAGGCCGCGGCTTTCTCCGCAAGCTGACTGCACCGGATTGCGCCGTCCAGCAGACTGTATTCAGTGTGAACATGAAGGTGAACAAATTGACGTGCCATGTATGTGCTCCTGCCCGCCGAAAGGAAGTTCTCTCCTTCCGGCTGTCTGTTATATTTTTATGTTTTTTTAGTCGGGCCGAATGTCTTCCGCCAAATCTTCGTCGGACGCTCCGCCCTTTGTAATGAGGACGATCTCACCGCTGCTCCATTTGAGCACCTCGTTCACCAACCCCTCAAAGGGCAGCTCGGAGGGGTCCGCTTCTTCGTCAGGAACGCTTTCATCCATAGTGGGAGCATCCGTCGTTTCCCTCTCTCCGGGAACCTTTTCTTTTTCACCGGTGACACTGTCCGGCACCCGAAAGAGGGGCAGCGGCCGTGTCGGAGCCTCTTCCGCTCCATGAACATCAGCGGGAGAGGGGATGCAGAGATCGTTCCCCCTTCCGCAGGATTTTTTCTGCTCCATCCAGCAGAGATTCAGATCCACACCGCCGCCGAAATGCTCTTCTATCCGCGTGCCGAGGGTGAAGGTATTTCGCTCGGAGGAGAGGGCTTCGAAACAGTATCGCCGTTCTTGGGGAAAACGAAGAGAGATATTCCGGCCCGTAATGGAAATCTCCGTGCCGGCGAGAGCGCAATAGAGAAGAATATCTTTTTCGAAGAGCATTTTCTCAAACCCTCCCCACTCTTCAGCGGTGAGGGGAACGGGTAGGGATTCTTTCTCTCCGGGAAGCTCCACCCGGGAGAAGGGAACCGGAGGTTTTTCTTCCGGAAGGGTGGGAAGGGAAATCTTCTCCCTCTCCCCTTCCGCGGGCTGAACTTCGGCTTTTTTCATGGGGGGGCGCTCTTTCTCCCGGAGCATTCCATGAGCCTTCGAGGAAAGAAGGCCCGATAGAACGTCAAAACGGAGGCCCGCGCGAAGCTGCGGTATAAGCTTCGAGCAGAAGAGCATCATCTCTCCCAGATCATCGGCACTCCACTCCTCCCCCTCCTCGAGCAGAAAGGCCTTTTCGCTTTCAGGCAGGGCCAGCGAGTCGAGAACAGAAGGGCCCCATTGCCTGGAAACCCACAGGTTGCGGAAGAGGAGGAAAATCCCCTCCACAACCCGCTGAGGAGATGCCCCCCGCCTGAACATCTCCTCAAGAAGCAGGAAGGGCGAGGGAGAGTTGCTCCGAAGGGAGGTAATCCACTCTTCAAGCTCTCCCAGAGTTCCTCCGCCGAGAAGACGGGCGACCCCTTCAGCAGTCAGCTCTCCTCCCGACAGAGAGAGCCCCTGCTCCATCAGGGAGAGAGCGTCCCGAAGAGCGCCATCGGACTGACGGGCGATCTCTCTGAGGGCCTCTTCGTCATAGGCAACCCCTTCGCTCCGGGCGACCTCGGCCAGCCGTGCAGCGATGTCCTCCACAGAGATTCTGCGGAAGGGAATGTGCTGACATCGAGACCGGATCGTGGCCGGAATCTTCTGGGGTTCGGTGGTGGCGAGAATGAAGACCACGAAGGACGGAGGTTCCTCAAGGGTTTTCAGCAGAGCGTTGAAGGCAGCAATGGAAAGCATGTGCACTTCGTCGATAATGTATATCTTCCATCGAGATGAAAAAGAGGCCAGGGAGACGTGGGTCTTGAGCTCCCGGATCTCATCCACACTATTATTCGACGCTCCGTCGATTTCCACAACGTCGAGGCTGTTTCCCGATTTTATTTCCACGCAGCTTGAGCATTTTCCGCAGGGTTCCCCCTCCACCGCTTCAGTACAGTTCAATGCGGCGGCGAGAAGGCGCGCCATGGATGTTTTTCCGCACCCTCTCGGTCCGGAGAAAAGATAGGCATGCCCTGTCTGTCCTCGCAGAAGGGCCTTCTGCAGCACATCCACTGCCATGCTCTGCCCCTTCACGTCGCTGAACGTCCTGGGGCGATATCGTCGGTACAAGGAGACGGACACGGCTTCTTCCCCCTTCAAAGGCTGAACTTGTGCGCTCCGGGACAATTGTCTCTTCCAGAAACGCCCTCACGCCCCCTCCGTGCGGAGGGAGGCGCCAAGAATTACGAAGACCTCTGTGCTATTCTACAACAATTTTTACCGGAGATAATGGGCCCCGGGGTGGGTATCCCGGGCTTTTCCGAGGGAATGGACGAGAGCGGTTCGAAAGGACTCAAGGGAATCGGCCCCTGACGGAATGGGTTCGGCGGCTACGAGAGCCGGGCCGACCCGGAGGGCTTTGCCTCCGCTGAGGGAAAGAACCTGTATTTCGAAGGGCGGTGTTTCCATCTGCAGAAAGGTGTCGATCTTTGCCGACACCTCCGCCAACAGAGCTGCATTATCAGTTCCGCGGGGAACTGACCAGACAGGATTTCCGTCCAGAAGAAGGACGAGCCGTTCCTTTTCTTCCACCACTGACGGCCGGAGAAGATGGAGCGCAGTCTTCCGCTGCACAGGGAACCCCTTCTCCCTGGCGGTCTCGAGAAGATAGGCGATTCTCTCGGCAAGCTCTGGATGGGTCATGAACACTCCGGCATCGAAGTAGGGGCGTTTGAGCTGGTCGTAGGCCATTGCTTCGAGGGCTGTGATCATTGCAGCAGGAGGAAATCCCGCTTCTTCGAGGATTCGGAACCCCTCCCGGTCGGCCTCTCTTTCAAGATCCTTGCTGTAGGAGTTCGTCACGGCAATCTGGGCAAGGTTCGTCAAAATCATGGGGCCGACGCTCCCCTGGCTTGCCACGAGAAGAAGAAGGCCTGCGAGAGAAATCTTCGATGACCGGGCGGTCTGAATCATGACATGGGCATTGTCGGCGTGAATGAGTTCGTGGGCGAGAATGGCCGCAATCTGACTGTCGGTGCGGAGAAAATCTATAATTCCCGTGGTGAAATAGATCGTTCCTCCAGGAAGGCTGAAGGCGTTGATCATTTCATCCCGTATGACCTTGACCTCGTATGGAAGCGGCCGGGAGAGATGGGGGAGAAATCGGTTCAAAAGCATAGAGAGACGGGCGTTCAGCGACGGATCTGACTGAACTTCCCATCTTTCCTCGACATCGGCCGCTGCCTTTTTTCCAAGAGCAATCTCCTTGTCTATCGTTGCCCCTTCTCCGGGAAGACACAAAAGAAGGAGAAAGAGGAAAAGAAGAGCGGCTGTTCTGAGAAGGCCGAAGCCGGAAATCCGTGCTTTTGCTTTTTCTATCTAGATCATTCCTCCGTGGGCGGAATACCCCCGGACCGCTTTTTTGGCCCGGGAAAGCTGGAGCATCTGCTGACGCAGGTCTTTGACATGAAGTTCAAGAAGCTCCTGGACTTCCAACTCCTCGTCCAGAACCCTTCTGGCGGTATCTCTGATGGCCGCAAGGGATGATTTCAACTCCGCGGTTGCAGAATTACCGAGAAAGTCCGCGATCTTTTCCCAGAAGACAGGGCCTTCCCTTCCCTCTTCCAGACCGATCTCCCCGCACAGGGAGTTCCACCCCTCCTGTATGCGCTCCTGACGGGAGATGACGTCCTGCTTGTCAGTGAGGATGGAGAGAAGGGATTCCATGTCTCCAGAGACGACGCATTCACGCTCCTGCCGCACAAGGACGGCAAGCTCGTTATATAAAGCGAGTTCAGAGGATGCCAAAGATGAAAGATTTCGTTCGAAATCAGCCCGCAATATTCAGCCCCCCTCCGGAGAGCGCTCCGACCTGCTGTCCGGATTTCGATTGACCAGAGGAGGAAGCAGGCTCCGCCAAATCGGTGTTTTCAGCCGCCAGCTTCGCGGCCGCTTCCTCCCAGACGGTCTTCAATTCTTCGAGCATGGATCTGACCACGGCGAGCTTCTCGCCGTCCCTGCCGATATTCGCCTCAATGAGGAGAAAATACATGAAGTCGTAGAGCTGCATGAGGTTTTCGGCCACTTCTCCGCCGGTCTCCTTGTTGAGGGTGACCATAAGTTCGCGAAGGACATCCTGGGCCTTTTTGACGTGGGTATTCAGATCTTCGGGACTTCCGTTGACCAATGCACCCTCAGCATTTCTGCATGCTCGAATACCAATCTCGTAGGTCAGCAACAAAAGCTGCTCCTTCGATGCCGTGTTGACCCGTGTGGCAAGATAGACTGCCTGAGCGTTCTGCCCGTTTTTTACGTCCATGGGGAAAGAACCGCCTCCTTTCTCTCTCTCTTGTCTCGGCGAAAGGAGGGAAAAACATTACGGAACGACGGTCCTCCCGGCAGCGATTTCTCAGGAGAGGCGTTCAAGTTCGACCCGGGGAATGAACTCCTCGACGGCCTTCCTGTTCCGTATACCCTTTCCTGTATGGGTCGCGCTCTCCCACGCTGATGCCATGGAGAAGCGGATGGAATCCTCGACGGACATTTTCTCTTCATGAGCGACGATAAGCCCTGCAAGCAGGGCGTCACTTGCCGTGAAGATGGAGCGGACGCTCTTTCTGTCAGCAAGGGCAAGATAGATCCCGTCTGGAGAGAAAAAGACATCCCCGTAGGTGCGGTAGGATGCTATCGCCCACTCCACTCCCCGGGCGTGAAACTTCGACACCTCGTCGATGAGGTAATCAAGGGAGGAGAGGGATGTGCCCAGAACCTTGGACATAAACCGATGGTCCAGCTTCAGCACTGTCGGGCCTGCATCCAGAGCTGAAAGAAGGGGCGGGCCGGCAGCATCGACGATGGTGGGTATGGAATGCGCCTTTGCCAGGGCGATGAATTCGCCGAATATCCCCTCGGGAACGCCGGGGGGGATGGAACCGCCCATAACGACCATCCGGGTCCGGGGAAGAATGCGGGCATAGACCTTTCTGAGGCGGTCGAGAGCCTCAGAGGGAATAAGAGGCCCCTGTTCGGATATCCCCGTCTCCATATTTCCCGTCTCGTCGGTGACGTACATATTCGTACGGGTCTCCCCCTGCACATGGACGAAGTTCGTCGGAATGCGGCTTCTTCTCATGGCGTCCCGGATATACTCGCCGTTAAAACCGGCGAGAAATCCCGTTGCTGTTGACGTGTAGCCGAATTGGGACAGAAGCATGGAGATATTGATCCCCTTGCCTCCGGGAGAACGGGCGCTTTTCGTCGTGCGAAACCATCCTCCCGGACGAAATTCCGGAACGAAATACTCTTCGTCCACCGCAGGATTGAGGGTGACCGTCAAAATCATGTAATCAGCTATTCTTCACAAAATCAAGTGCATCCTCGACGGATGAGAGAGACTTCACATCCTTGACCACGCCGGAGCCGAGGTGGACTATTGCGGGCAGCGTATCGAGATGCAGCTTTCTGGACATACGCTCATTTCTGTAGCCGTCGATGAGGACGATTTTCTTTCCTTCTTTTTCAGCCCGGGCGGCTGCGTCGTCTGCCAGCTTCACCTGTTCGCGGTCGATGCTCGAATAGAAGAGGGCGATCACTTTTTCGGGCTCAAGAAGGGTCTTATTGAGGTGGACCTGCTCGTTTATGTAGGCTGAGGCGCTCATGGCGGCGATGGCACCATCGGCGGAGGCGGTCACGACCTGACGCAGCCCCTTGGTCCGGACGTCGCCGGCGGCGAAGAGGCCTTCCACAGAGGTCTCCATCTCATCGTTCGTCTCGATCCATCCGCCCTTTGCTGCCTTCACCAGCCCCTTGATGGCCTCGTCGTGAGGGGACTGACCAACGAACATGAAGACTCCGGCTACAGGAAGATCGGAGGTTTCTCCGGTCTTTTGATTCCGGAGGGCGAGATTTTCCACTATGCCGTCCCCTTCGATCCGTTCGACGACCGTATTCCAGACGGGAACGATCTTCGGATTGGAAAGAGCCCGCTCGATGGCTGCCCGGTCCGCCCGGAACTCGTCTCTGCGGTGAATGATATACACCTTAGAGGCGAATTTCGTGAGGTACTCCCCCTCTTCGACGGCGCTGTTTCCGCCGCCGACAACTGCGATCTCCTCTCCCTCAAAGAAGGCTCCGTCGCATACGGCACAGTAGCTTACTCCCTGGCCGATATGCTCAGCTTCCCCTTCGCATCCAAGCCTGCGGAAGAAAGCCCCCGTGGCGTAGATGATCGCTTCGGCCTCTATTTCTTCTTTATCTGTCACTACGATCTTTTTCTCGTCCCGGACTTCAATTCGCTGAACATCGGCCTCGCGGAACTCAGTATTGAACTTCTCCGCGTGAGCCCTGAACATCAGACCCAGTTCGGGACCGGTTGAATGAAGCACTCCGGGCCAGTTTTCAATTTCCTCAGTGATGTTGATCTGACCGCCGGGAACACCCTTTTCGATAAGCAGAACGTCAAGTCCTGCTCTTTTACCGTAAATAGCCGCCGTAAGACCTGCGGGACCAGCGCCTATGATGACCAATTCTCTCTTTTCCATAGTCTTTTTCCCTCCATGCAAATAATATCTTTTTAAAAATTATACACGAATCCAGAGTATTGAGCGAGGTTTATCTTGAAGGTCATGGAAAATTCCCTTGCATTTCAGACTGGTCGGTGCAATTTCCTTCAACCGCTCTGCCTGTTCTCCGTCGCCCACCTCGAAGAGCACCCTTCCCCCTTTTTTCACTCTCTTCGGACACCAGGCAAGAAGCATCCGGTAGCAGTCCAGCCCGTCCGGGCCCCCGTCAAGGGCTGTCCGTGGTTCGTGCAGTACCTCCTTCTGAAGGGAGGGAAGCACGGACGAGGAAATATAGGGGGGATTGCTCACGAGGAGGTCGAGGGAGGCTTCTCCGCAGGGGATGTCTTCGGGAGTGCGGGAGTGCCATAGAAGAGAGCGGGCGAGGCATCCGTACCGCCGGAGATTTTTCCAGGCTGTGGAAAGTGCCGCGGGATTGCTGTCCACGGCGATTCCCCGGGCCGCCGGGCGGTCAAGAAGAAGGGAGAGGGCGATGCACCCCGTTCCCGTTCCCCAGTCAAGAAAAGTTCCTCCGGAAAACCCCTCAAGAGCCTTTTCGACGACGGTCTCCGTCTCCGGCCGGGGGATCAGGACGTTTTCAGCGACTTCAAGGGTTCGGCCGTAAAAATCCCATTCACCGAGAAGATATTGCAGGGGCTTTCCTTCCACCCTTTTTCGGGCCAGAGCGAAGAGGACTTCCACCGCGGAGGAGGGCAGAATGCCCTCCGGGCGGGAAAAGATTTCAGCATGAGAGAGCTTCGCAGCTGCGCAGAGAAGAATATCCGCCTCTCTTTCAGAGCATTCAACCCCGCCGCTCGAAAGGAGAGAGCGGAGAAGAAGGCGTGCCTCCTGAAGCGTCACGGCCTCATCCTTCGATGGAATGCAGCCTCTCGGTCTGGTCTGCCACCGTCATGGCATCGACCAGGTCGTAGATGTCTCCGTCGAGATACTGATCAAGCTTATAGAGGGTCACGCCGATCCGGTGGTCCGATACTCTGTTCTGAGAGAAGTTATAGGTCCGTATGCGCTCCGACCGGTCCCCCGTGCCTATCTGCCCTCTTCGTTCGGACGCTACTTCAGCGTTTTGCTTCTGCAGCTCGAGGTCATAGAGTTTTACCTTGAGGTAGGCCAGCGCCTTCACGCGGTTCTTCAGCTGGGACCGTTCATCCTGGCAGGTAACAACCACCCCCGTGGGGACATGGGTGATGCGCACGGCCGAATCAGTCATGTTCACGTGCTGCCCTCCGGCACCGCTCGCGCGGTAGGTATCAATACGCAGATCTTCCGTGTTGATCTTCAGGTCCACATCTTCCGCTTCGGGAAGGACGGCGACTGTAGCGGTGGAGGTATGGATCCGCCCTCCCGCCTCCGTGGAAGGCACACGCTGAACACGGTGAACGCCGCTGTCGAACTTCAGCTTGCTGTAGGCACCCGAGCCGTCGATGCGGAAGATGATCTCTTTATAACCGCCGATACCGGTCTCGTTGTAGTCGATGATCTCGGTCTTCCACCCCTCCCGCTCGGCGAAGCGGCAGTACATGCGGAAGAGATCCGCAGCGAAGAGTGCGGCTTCTTCGCCGCCGGCGCCGCCACGGATCTCCATGATGACGCTTTTCTCGTCATTCGGATCCTCGGGAAGAAGGAGAATTTTCAGATCCTCCTCCGCTGCCTCAAGAAGGGGTTCCTTCAGGGCGAGCTCCTCCTTCGCCAGCTCCTGCATATCGGCGTCCGTGCCGTGGAGAAGGGATTTTGCCTCCTCGATCTCTTGGGAGAGCTTGCGGAATTCGCGGAATTTCGTCACCACAGGCTGCAGACGGGAATGTTTTTTCGCGAGGGCCTGAAGCTCCTTCCGGTCACTCTGCAGGGCCGGATCGGCCATTTTCGCCTCGGCTGCCTCGTAATCCGCCTCGAGCTCGGTGAGTTTATCGGAATAATTCATACCTGGACATCTCCTTCAGCAGGCCGGGGAGCAAGGGAACGGCCGAGGGCCGTCTCAAGGGAGGTAAGGGCCACCTCAATCTGGTCGAGATCGGGCTCCCTTGTCGTCAGATACTGAAAGGACATGGCGGGGGCCATAAACATCCTTCCCCAGAAGCCTGCGCAGGATGCTCCCTTGATTATTTCGTAGGATATGCCGATGACGACCGGAAGCAGAACGACCCTGCTGCCGATTCTCCAGAGAATCGAACCGTGCCCCGCAATCGAAAAGACGACGATGCTCACGGCAACCACGATGAGAAGGAAGGATGTGCCGCACCGGGGGTGGATTCGTGAGTAGCTGCGGATGCTTTCAGGGGTCATATCCGCTCCGGATTCAAAGGCATTAATAGTCTTATGTTCAGCTCCATGATAGCGGAAAACCTGCCGGATTTCGCTCCACAGACCGATTCCGGCGACGTAGGCGATGAAGACTGACCCTCGAACGACTCCTTCGAGGACGTTCTTTCCGACCTGAGTAAGCCCCCAGGACCGCATCCCCAGATCGGAGAGCCAGAGGGGAAGGGCGATAAAGAGCCCCACCACGGCGATAATCGCAATAGCGACGGAGAGAAACAGCTCTTTCGGAGTGATCTTCTCCTCCTCTCCCACGGCAATCTGAGCGGATTTATTGAGTGCGCGAAAACCGACGGACATCATCTCCACCATGGTCACAACCCCTCTGATCAGGGGAAGTTTCCAGGGCATTCTCGCCGTCATGGAGCTGTTTGTCCAGGACTGGCTTTCAATGTGCCCTTCAGGGTTTCTGACGGACAGCCCCCATCGTTCGGGCCCCTTCATCAGGACGCCTTCAATGACAGCCTGGCCGCCTACGGGAATTCTTACGTCCTCCCCTTCTCCACCGAGAAAAAGGGGAAGCATGGCGATAGTTTTCTTCATGGTCACCTCAGCTATTTTCTTCGTTCAATAATTCTTCAAGGGATGTATAGGGTTTTCCGCAGGGGGACATCTCGCCGCACTCCCCGTGGATCAGGCAGGAGGGGCCTGCCGCCGCGAAGAGAAGGGGCGCGGCCTTCCGGGCCTCTCGAAGAAGATGACGGGCAAGGTCCCGGATCTCCCACTGAGCCCTCCGGCACAGCCTGAGAGTGAAGAAATGATGAAGCTCCCGGGCGTTCATGGTCATGACGAGACGGGTAGACCAGCCGTGAGGAAGGATGTACCTGGCATCCTCTTTCGGAATACCCGCCGAGGCCATCTCACGGTAAAGTTCGTGGGCCGAACTGACCATGGCGGAAAAGCGAGGGGCGAACTCCGGATTGGCGGCCACTGAAGGGGGAAGAATGACCTCCGGCTCCTCCATGGAGACGTACCGTTGGCTCTGCTGGCTGAAGGAGGCTATTCTGTGCCGTACAAGCTGATGGGAGGTCACCCGGCTGATTCCGTCGATGGCGAAGGTGAAGGATGCGTGTTCAAAGGGAGAGTAGTGCCCGCTCTTCCAGAGATGGCGAAGAAGAGAGGCCGACGCGGCTTCCTTTTCTTTTTCAGCCAGGTCAGCCGCGGAGACGGCGCTGTAACACAGCCGGGCCGCTGCGGCGACGACAGCGTCGGGTGAAGGTGTTGCTGCGAGCAGAAGAACGCGACATGTCATGATTTAGCCTCCACGCTGCGGCGAAGGGACGCGCCGACTGAAGTGAAGAAAAAAGGGGACCGAAGGCCCCCTGGCTTCTATTCCTCTTCGGTTTCTTTTGTTTCCCGCTGTCCGTAGTTGATGCCTTCGTACTTTTTCTGGAATTTCTCGAGCCTTCCGGCTTCAGTGAAGACGCGGCTGCCCTTTTTTCCGGTGAAGAAAGGGTGGCAGGCCGAGCACACGCTGACCTTGAGCTCCTTCTGGGTGGACCTGGTCTCGAATTTATTTCCGCAGGCACAGGAGACCGAGCAGCTTTCGTACGTGGGATGAATATCTTTTTTCATCTATGGGACACCTCCGAAAAAGTCGTGAAACATAAATTTTGTCTCAACAAACAGAGACTTTATCACAGGACCTTCAGCTCTGCAAGGGTTTTTTGTATGAAACTCAGAGTTCCTCAGATATGCATGACTCCGAGCCCGCACCGTTCATGATGGGCTACCGCATGATAGGCCGTATCCCCCATCACCGCCACGGCAATCCACCGACTGTTCCGGACGATGGCGATCTTTGCTCCCACGCTGGCCTCAAGCATCCCCACGGGCAGAAATCCCTCCAGAGCTTCGAGGGCGGCGTGCATAAGGGCATGCATCTCGCTTCTCGTCTTCTCCACTACCTCGGCATTCAAAGAGGCCCCTACAAGAGCCCGGGTGATTTTCTGGGGAAGGTCACCCGCCAGGCCGCCCACTTCAGTAGCTACTGACTTCCAGCCAAGGGATGCGAGCTCCCTTTTCAGACAGTTTTCCGATTCGCTTGTGGTGGTCGACGCCAGAAGCAGGGCAGTCCGCCCGATCTGGCTCTCGTCACGGATATCAATCTTGAGGGTTACCTCCACTGAGCGGCAACTCACTTCTTCAGAATTTTCCTGGAGGCATTCGGGTTTTCCATGGGATAGATCGGGAGCCCTCTCATTCGGAGCATCTTCAACTTCCTTCGTATCGTCGGTCGTATCATTCTCAGCGGTCGTCTCCGTCTCTTTCCTGGGCGAAGTGAACATCTTCTTCCAGATCACAGTCACGCAGCTCCTCTCGGATTTCTTCTTTCTGCATTATAATGGAACCTGAAGAAAGAGTCACTTGCCAACAGAAAAATCGACGCTACATTCCCGATGATACAAAAACTCATCCCGGCAATCTTTTTATTGAAGTACGACCCGATGTAGCCTATACTATAGGTGATAGAGAATTCAATAACATGGAAGGAGGCTTGTGAGGTTCGAACCAAAAGCAGGTCGCACGAAACTTTACCAACAGTTTTAGAACTCCAAAATTCATTTATAGGGGGAATTATTCGGATGAGAAAGCATATGTCTATCGCGCTTGTTGCACTCTTGGTCATCGGACTCTTTGCCGGAGGTGCTGCTGCTAAAACCTTCATCTCCATCGCCACTGGCGGCACAGGTGGTACCTACTACCCCCTCGGCGGCGGTATGGCCGAGATCATCAGCAGAAATCTTCCCGAATTTCAGGTGACCTCTGAGACAGGCAACGCCTCAGCGGCGAACCTGAACCTCATCGGCACCCATCAGATCGAAATGGCCTTCGTTCAGAATGACGTAGCCTACTGGGCCTCCAAGGGCATGTCTCCCTTCAAAGAAAAGTATGACAATATCCGTTTTGTGGCCTCCCTCTACCCAGAGCACGTGCAGTGCATCACTATCAAGGGCAGCGGCGTGCAGGACATCATGGACATCAAGGGCAAGAGAGTTTCCGTCGGCGCCCCCGGCTCCGGCGTTCTCGGCGACGTGACGGCTATCCTTGATGTGGCGGGACTCAAGTTCAGCGACATGGACACTGACTTCCTTGACTTCAACAACACGACCCAGCGGTTCAAGGACGGACAGCTCGACGTAGGATTCGTCGTGGCGGGATATCCGACCTCCTCCATCATGGACCTCTCCACCACCCATGACATCAGCCTCGTCAGCTTCAACGACGCCTTCTTGAAGAAACTCACAGAAAAATACTCCTATTTCATCAAGGACGTCGTTCCTGCCGGCACCTACAAGGGAATAGACGTGGACGTTACCACCCCCGCAGTCATGGCCATCCTCGTCTGCGACGCCGATCTTCCCGACGAGACGGTCTACCAGTTCACCAAAGCCCTGTGGGACAACATCGAAGAGCTTTATAAGGTCCACGCCAAGGCGAAGCTCATCACCCTGGAAACAGGACTGAACGGCGCATCTGTGCCCCTGCACCCCGGCGCAGCGAAATTCTACAAAGAAAAGGAAATGACCCTCCCCGTCATCAAGTAGAAACCCTGTCTTCTCAAAAGGCGGCCCTAGGGCCGCCTTTTTTCTATGAATGTGCCAAGGGCCTCCAGCCAGACCTCCGCCTTCATCTGGGCTGTAATGCCGTTGAGCCAGTCCGCCCTTCCTCCTCCTCTGGCTTCAAGAGAGGGGAACTCCCGAAGAAGGGAAGAGAAGTCCACGGAAATGTCCCGTCCCCGATAGAACAGAAATGCCCCCCTCTCTTGCTCCGCCTCGGGAAGCAGAATGAGGCAAAGAGCATCGGGATGGCCGTCAGACCATGCCCGGGCTGCGGGGGTGACCATCTCCTTGGGAAAGGCCGGCAGCAGAGCGAAAAAAACCGGTATTCCCTTCACCGAAAACTCTTCCCACGGCAGCGCGATCAGCGAGGCAGCTCTTTCCGTGAGTTTCCGGAGGGAGGCATTCTCCTCTGTGAGAGCGGTGAAGACATCCTCAAGCTTCGAGACGGGGCACCCTATCCGCCGGACGAGCCGTCTGGCGGCGGAACAGTATTCCTTCCGGAGGGCAGATCCGAGGGTGAACTTTATCTCCCATGAGGGGGAGCTTCCTCTGAAACCCGAGATAAAGACCTCCTCCACCTCTTTCGTCGAAGCCACGTGGGTTCCAGAGCATGCGATGAGATCAAAATCAGGAATTCGAACGACCCGGATCGTTTCATCCTCTATTCTCTGCCAGTTTGCCTTTATCCCCGCCAGTTTTTTCGCTTCATCCTTTGAAAGCAGCAGAGTCTCCACCAACAGGTTTTGAGCTATCATGCCGTTCACTTCTTCCTCGGCGGCGAAAAGCAGAGGCCAGTCGAGTTCCCCCTCCCATGAAAGATAAACAGTGCTCTCCTCCGCTCCTATGGCCACCTTGAAGATGGAAAGCCCCGGATGCGATCTCTCAAGGATGCGGGAGAGAATATGCTCCCCCGTATGCATTCGGGAGTAGAGAGTGTGCAGGTCCATGTCCACCTCTGCCTCCACTTCCATTCCCGGTGCGGGGGTTCCCCGAACTATTTTGCCGATGACCGCAACGTTCTTGCCCATTTTTTCGCATCCCGTCACGGAGAAGGAAAAGTTCTCACCCGTGAGCTTCCCCGTATCTCCGGGCTGGCCTCCACCTGAGGGGTGAAAGGGATTGGGTGTGAGAACCAGCTTTACTGCCTTTTCCTTTCCCTCCACGGGAAGCATGCTGTCAATGTGGGTTTTCAAGGCAATTACCCCCTATTTTTTCAGAATATGAGTTTCTAAACCTCTAAAGAAGAAAAATAAAAAACAAGGGCTCGCGGAAAAATCCGCAAACCCTTGACATTGATGGCGCGCCTGTGGCGATTCGAACGCCAGACCCTCGGCTCCGGAGGCCGATACTCTATCCGCTGAGCTACAGGCGCAGAAGCTGCCCGAAAAGGGCGAAGTCTATTCTACCTTTGAAACAAGCCAGCGTCAAGGGTTGCGAGGTTGATCCGACAGGGCGCAAACAGCCGGGGCTAAAGGTGAAAAAAGGCCGTGCCCGATGCTCGCCTTTTCCCGCGCGAGAAAGAGGATGAGGAGGGTGTGAGCCCAGCGAATACTTAAGAAAGTTAATAAGTGGTAAGATAGTCGGTATCAAATTTCAGAGGGGAGTAATTCTATTGTCTGCAATAGAAACCGCAGTTGCCCAATATTTTACAGATTTGAAGGAAGGGCGTAATAACCTTATCACCTGTGATAAAGTTACAGAAATGAAAGAAAAAAACGAACCCTCTTTCATTCTCGACATTCGAAAACCGGAAGATTTCAAGAAGGATCACATTGAAGATTCCGTAAATATTTTCTGGTCTCAAGTAGGAGATAACTTAGACATACTTCCAAAAGACAAGAGGATTGTAGTGGTTTGCTATACAGGACAATCCGCTGGACAGGTAGTTTCACTGCTTCGCTTACTCGGATATGAAGCTTGCTCTCTTAAGGGCGGTATGACCTGTGATATAAACTCTCTGCCAATGGATGCTTCATGTGACATTGACCGTGAACCCGCAGAAAAAACCTGCGTAGGCTGAGGAATCTGATAGAAACATTCTTGTTAAGAATGTAACGAGTGGAGGGCGCTCGTACGAGCGTCCTCCACTCTTTTTGTTATTGATACAAGTGCATTCTCAGCTGTACTTCGAGGACTGTTTCTTCCCCTTCTCTCTTGAGCTTTGAACATACCCACGCCGAAAAACGGATGCTTTCATTGAGCTACAGTGATAAAGCGTGGATGGCGTTGTTGTCGCTAACGCTTTTGCGAGGAAAAAAAGAGAAATTAATCTCCGGGATTGATCACTTAATCAGACAGGAGTTGCCAGCTTACGAGACAGTACGATCAGTAGAAAAGAGACTTTCAGAGCGATGCGCGAAAGGAAAAATTTCTTGGTACATTTTGGGTATCAAATTCCTATGGCTGGCAAACTGACTCGAGTACTGGCTCAATAAAACGAAGATATTTTGATTTTGACTAACTATTGATTTCAAAACACCTCCTTTGACTTTTGTAGCATTTTACTTTTAAATGGTAATCATAATAAAAAACAAAAAGATACACCTCGATTGATTTCTTAAAAAACAGCGGCGTTTCATAATCCAAGTTGAGAGGAAACAGATTATCTATCATTCCAGGAGGTGTTTTTATGCGTAAAAATAACATGTGCATACTTTTGTCTCTTATCCTTTTGCTGTTATCAATGGTAGCTGGAGAATGCTCCTCTTCCGACTACGAGTATGTTCTGCAGTGGGGAGAAGAAGGGTCTGGAGATGGCCAGTTTAGATATCCCGTTGATATAGCGGTTGATAAAAACAACCATGTTTACGTTCTTGATTTTGAAAATAATTGCATTCAGAAGTTTGATAGCTCTGGTACCTTCCTCACTAAGTGGGGGGCTAAAGTTGAGGGCGAGGAGAGGTCCTTTCTTTCCTGTATGTCTGTTGATGCAGAAGGGAATGTTTATGTTGGAGTTAAAATTACCGATCCCGAGCAATCTTATCGTTCTTATC
>CAYZZX010000001.1:0-76446 GCA_964483085.1 uncultured Synergistaceae bacterium | reverse complement strand
CAAAATGGGGAACTCCAGGAACCAACGATGGCCAATTCTATTCCCCATCCAATGGCATTGCCGTTGACGCTGATGGGAATGTGTATGTAGCGGACTCGGAAAATCATCGAGTGCAGAAGTTTGAAAGCTCAGGGGAATTCCTGACTACGTGGGGGAGCAAGGGAGACGGCGACGGACAGCTCGATGAATGTCAAGGCATAGCTATCGACACTGTTGGGAGCGTGTATGTGGTTGATACAAACAATCACAGAGTGCAAAAATTCGCACGGGCCAAAACGCCACCGCCTGATGGAGGTGGCGGCGGATGTAATACAGCCGCTGTACCCCTCGCAGCGATTCTTCTCGTTCTTCCGCTGGTTCTGCTCAAAAAGAAATAACTTCTCAAAATTTCAGGCTCCTCAGTATCTCAACGATATTGGGGGGCCTGAAATGTCCTTGTGATCAGATATTCATTCGGTACGGAATTGGCCATATTAAAGCCATGGCCTGGAGGAGAAGTCTCTTCAGCAGGTCGCAAGGGTTGAGAGCCTGAACAACGTTGTTCTACCATACTGCGTTGGCTCCGAATCTTTTGGAGGGAACATTGTCTCCTGTGCGGTCTGTCTTAAGGATGTAGTGGATCTCCTCAGGTTTGCCGCACTCCCCTGTTCTCCGAACAGACCTGAGGTTTTTTTTTCTTTTTCAAGCAGTACGGAAACAGCTGAGGTTCATGATGAAAACGAGATCTCCCGAACGCCCCCGCACAGCACTCACAACAGCCATTCCACGGGCAGCCAGCCGATGATCTTGATGGCGGCTCTTCGCCATATATTGGCACCGGGTTCAGCCGTTAGCGGGGGCGTGGCGGGGTCATCGGGTTCGATCCAGACCAAACCGCCGTTACGCTTTTCGACCTGCCATGCCGAGCCGCCGAAACCGTCGTCGAAGGCCTGATGCAGAGCTCCGGCCAGGAACTCGCTGTCGATCAGAAGGCCCAATTCGGTGTTGAGTCTTGCGGAACGGGGATCAAAGTTGAAGGAACCGACAAAAATACGTTGGCCGTCTACCGCGAAGGTCTTGGCATGGAGACTTGCTCCGGATGAACCGAAGGGATTGAGTTTGGATTTTGCCACACTGGCTGCGGATTGTCGCCGGAGCTCAAAGAGTTCGACTCCGCCTTTGAGAAGACTCGTGCGCCGCTTTGAATATCCGGCATGGACGGGAAGGACGTCCGTCGCCTCAAGGGAATTGGTCAAAATCCGAACCTGAACACCGCTCTCTTCAAGGTCAGTGAAGGCTTTGGTTCCGTCTGCACCCGGAACAAAGTATGCTGAAACTCCGTCCAGACGGCTTTCTATTTTTCCAACGGCCTTTAGAAGACGGCCACCCAGCAAGTCTTTGTTGGGGATTGCACCCTGCCCTTTCCTGGGGTCGTCACTCACCAGAAGAGCTGTCGTCCATTCAATATCAAGCGTGCCGGCTGCGAGGTTGGCTACGAGGTCCGAACGATTGAGCACCTCGCGATACTCTGTCATTTGTTCAGTGTTCTGAAAGCGATTCAACCCCGCAGCAATGGGGTCACTCTCATTGGCATCCGCCACAATCTGTTCGGCGGGATAGGCCGAGGGGCTGTTCCAGTAGCGATCGAAATCCTCTGAGATGGCTGGCACGATCTTCCCGACGACCAACACGTCCAGATCGACAAAAAGTGGAGTTTTGCCAGTTCCGAAATACTCGTCCCCCACATTGCGTCCACCCAGCACGCTTTCTCTGCCATCTACAGTAAAACTCTTGTTGTGCATCCGGCGATTGAGGCGAAAGAAATCAAAGCTGTAACAGAGCATTTTGAAGCGACGGAGGGTAAAGGGGTTCCACAGCCGCACCTCGGCGTTGGGGTGCGCCGACAGGGCGGCGATCTCCGGATCCAGGCCCGTCGCACCGTGGTCGTCCAGCAGAAGCCGCACACGCACGCCTCGATCGGCCGCCTGCTTGAGTTGATCTAGAAAAAGATAACCGGTGAGATCCGCCCTCCATATGTAGTACTCCGCATCAATGGAGGTGGTCGCCGAAGCGGCGAGAAGCATTCGTGCGGCAAAGGCCTCTGCGCCGTCGCGAAGCGGCACAATGCCGGACAACTCGGGATGCTCCGCGATCATTTCTGAGACGGATTGCGCAAGCCACCCTTTTTGCGAAGGCGGCAGGGCCACTGATTGTTTACCGGAGTTTTCCGGCAGAGCAAAGGTATAACGGGCGAGAACAACAGCCATCACTAATATCAGAACGACTGCTAATCCCGCTACGGGTCCGCGTGCAATCATCGTTTTTTGCCTCCTGCAAGTGCAAAGTACATCACATTATTTTATAAAGACATACCAGATTTCGTCGGCCGCTGCTACCGCCGGAAAGTCACCACAGAGACGCCGAATCCGCCCTCTCCCTGGCCCCCCAGGCGGCAGGAGTCCACATATTTGAGCCGGCTGCAGAGGGCGTGGATTTCCCGGCGCAAAACCCCCTCTCCCCTGCCGTGAATGACCGTTACCTGATCATAGCCTATTCTCATGGCTTGGTCGAGGTAGCGCTCCACAATGGGAAGGGCCTCGTCAACGTTCATTCCCCGAACCATGACGGAGGGGGGTACCCGCTCGGGAGCGGAGGGAGTGGTTTCCCTCGGAGCGGCTATCCCCTTCGGCTTTTTCGAGGATTTGAGCAGCTGCTTCGCGTCAACGTCCATGGTCATAGCTCCCGCCTTCACCACCGCCCGGCCACCCTTGATTCTTTCAAGGAGTCCGACGATCTCCGTTCCGGCTATCTGGACGGTATCTCCGGGTGAAGGAGGTGTTGTATTCCCCTCTCCGGCCTTGAGCAGGCGGTTTTCGTGCCGCTGCTCCAGCCGCTTGCGTTCTGCCCGGACGGACTCTTTTTTATCGTGGATCTGACGATGCACGGCCGACTTGGAGGCCTCCTCGAGATTCCGCAGAAACTCCCGGCTGCTTTCCTCCGCTTTTTCGAGGATGGATGCAGCCTTTCGTTCTGCGTTGGAGAGGATTCCGTCCCTGTTTCCGTCAAGCTGCCGCATCTTCTTCTCATATTCAATCTTCAGGGCCGAGAGGCTCTTTTTCATTTCCGAAATCTCCTCCTCTTCCCGGTCGAGCCACGCTTTTCTTTCGTTCAGTTCAGCGATCAGTTCTTCCACGGGGACATCTCTTTCGCTCAGGACAGCATAGGCCTTTTCGATCACTCGGTCGGGCATTCCGTACCTTCGAGCGATAAGCAGGGCGTTGCTCTTTCCCGGAACGCCGATGAGCATACGGTAGGTAGGAGACAATGTCTCGACGTCGAACTCCATGCTCGCCGTCTCGACTCCCGGCGCGGTGAGGGCATATTGTTTCACCGGATTGTGATGGGTAGTGGCGAGGGTCAGCCCCTTCTCTTTCGTGAGAGTATCGAGGACGGCGATGCCGAGGGCGGCTCCCTCCTGGGGGTCCGTTCCGGCGCCGAGTTCATCGAGAAGAACCAGAGATTTCCGGTCGGCCCTCTCGAGGATGGAGATGATGTTGCTGACATGGGCGCTGAAGGTGGAGAGGTTCTGCTCGATGCTCTGTTCGTCCCCTATGTCGGCGTAGACGGAGCTGATATTTCCCACCACGGAGTCCTCCTCTGCGGGAATGGGCAGACCGCACCAGGCGAGATAGACGCACACTCCGGCGGTTTTGAGCACCACAGTCTTTCCGCCAGTATTGGGGCCCGTCACCACAAGGCTTCGGAAGCGCTCGCCGCACCGGATGCTCACCGGTACTGCCTGCTTCCCCAGAAGTGGATGCCTGGCCTCCCGAAGGTGAAACATGGTCTTTTCGGACCGCAGAGGAATCTTCCATTTATTCCGGGTCATGACTTCGCAGGCTGCGTAGAAAAGATCGAGGTCTGCCAGAACCTCCTGGGCATCGAGAAGAGCCCTCTCTCTTTCGAGCAGGGCACGGGTGAGGGCCCGGTAGATTTTATGCTCTTCCTCCCGTTCTTCCCGTTCGGCAACGGCAAGGCGGTTGTTGAGAGGTACGAGGGATGACGGTTCCATGTAGACCGAATTTCCCGAACTCGACCGGTCCACGACAGTGCCGGGGAAGCGGTTGATGAATTCCTGCCGGACGAGAAAGACAAAATGGCCGTTCCGGAAGGCGGACACTCTTTCCTGCAGCATATGCCCAAGGGAGGGGTTGTCTATTATTCCCTGGGCCGACCGGCGGATCTGCCGTTTCAATCCGTCAATTTCTCCCCGGATTTTCGCAAGGGCAGGGCTTGCGGAATCGTAGAGTCTGCCCGCGTCGTCCACCACACCGAGAGCTTCGATCTCGGGAGTAAAATCCCTCAGTTTTCTGGCCGGAGAGGTGAAGGAGGGGTATTCGTTTTCATAGGCCATAAGGTGCTCCCTGGTCGCCCGGGCCAAAGAGAGGAACCGGACCACTGAAGCGAGCTCGTCTCCGGAGAGCATGCCTGTCCTCTTCCCTTCTGCGAGGAGGGGCGCGATGGGGCCAATCTTCGGATTCCAGGGCCATTCTCCCTTTTCATCCCGGCAGCGCCGGAAACTTTCAAGAAGGCCGACCCGTTCTTCAAGGCGGCCCGTCGTCGGCTGAGGGCGCAGCTCCTGAAGGGCGTAGAGCCCGAGTTCACTGCGGGCGGAGGAGGCGAATATCTCGAGAATCTTCTCTATTTCGAGGATGGGGAGTATTTCTTTTCTATAATCCAGCGCTCTTTCCTCCTCTCAGGGAAGGCAGGTCGGGAAGGGAAAGTTCGGGAAGAGAAAAGTCCTTCGGAAAAATATTCCAGCTCTCAAGGAGTGCCTGTATGTCGGGCCAGAGAGCATCCGCCTGATGCATCAGAAGGCTCTCGCCGATCCATTTCGTGGGAAGAAAGGGTGAGTAGGTCGTGATGCCTACGTAGAGAAAGAGAATAAGAAAGACAGCCTTGAGAAGACCGGAGAGAACACCGAGAATTCTGTCGACCATGGTCAGAGAGGCCAATTTAATAAAGGCCTTCACGCCCCGGCAGGCAAGATTCGCGAGAAGAACCGCTAGGATGTAGATGATAACCATGGATATGACCTTGAGTAGGGCCTCACTGGCGCCGTCCCAATGAGAGGCGATCCACCGGGCGGGAAGGGGTGCATAGTTCCATGCCAATATGACCCCTCCTACCATTCCGAGAAGAGAGAAGAACTCTCCCGAAAGCCCGCGAAAAGCCCCTCGAACGGCCAGCGTAGCGGCCACAAGAGCGAGAGTAATGTCAAAGACGGAGGCAAAGGTCATGGAATATCCTTCTGCTCACCGCTTTCAAGGGCTTCGCTGAGTTTCTTTTCGGTGGACTGAAGGATCCATGCCAGTTGAAGGCAGGAGATGAGCAGAAGATCTTCCTGGTCGTGAGAATTCTCCAGTCCCACCGTCAGTTCTCGAAAAAGGGAGCGTATGCCCTTGAGACTTTCGTCATCAAGGGCTGTTTTGACAAAATAATTTTTCTTTCCTATGCGGATGGTCACCTCGCGGGAAAGAGTTTCCACGCTCAGGGTCTCCTTTCACCTCTGCCGTCCTGTACGGGGGTCTGCCCCTTTCGATCGTCGGGCAGAAGGCCGCTCAGTTTCTGGTAGAGTGACTTCATTTGGCCGTCCATCTGAGATTTCTCCTTCTGGAAGGCCATCTTCTCCCTTTCGAGGATCTCAAAGTTCCGCTGATTTTCCTTTGTCACCCGGATATTTTCCATTTCTTTTTCACCGATCTGGTTCTTCAGCTCGGTGACCTGCGCGCGGAGCTGATCTCTTTCGCTTCGAAGACCCGTCACCATTGCCGCAAGTCTGTCTGTGAGCTGCTCAAGATTTTCAAGGATTCCCATGGAAAAGCCTCCTTATCGAAGTATATAACCGAAGGACGTCAAGGTGTTTCGGATGCTGCCGTGAATCTCCTCTACTGTTTCGTCCTTGAGAGTCTGGTCTTTTTTCTGGTAGGAAAGGGAGAAAGCCAGGCTCCGGAAGCCTTCAGGTACCCCTTTACCGCTGTAGATGTCGAAAAGCCGGAGGTCATGAAGAAGTTCTCCTCCCGCAGTGCGTATGCGGGACATAACCTCATCCACAGAGCTGTCAGCTGGGACGAAGAGAGAGATGTCCCGGAGAACCGGAGGATAGGGAGTGAGTTCGTGAAAGCCCGGGAGAACGGGATTTTCAAGGATTTCAAGATCGAACTCGAAGGCGTAGAGAGGAGCGCAGTCCAGTTCCTTCTCAACGGCGGGCTTCAGTCGTAGCAGGTACCCCGCGTCCCTTCCGCCGAAGCGTATCCGTGCCGTCTGCCCCTCGTGCCCGAAGGGTTCATGCCCCTGAAGGAAGTCGAGGCAGATCCCTCGGCTCTCTCCGAGAGTCAGAACGTCGCCCTTTAGTGAAAAGAAGTTTTCCACTCCGGACTGACCCCAGGGAAGGCGCCCGTCCCGGCCACCGTAGACGAGGCCGGCGACTTTTTCGACCTCCTCGTGCCCTCCCTCCGGAAGAGGAAGAAAGACTCGGCCAAGTTCAAACACCCGGATTCCCGTGCGCCACCCTGCGAGAACGCTTCGCTCCACTCCCCGCAGAAGGCCGGGAAGAAGGGTTGTGCGCATCTTCGACAGCTCGGCGCTCAAGGGGTTCGCAAGGGAGAGCGGCCGGGCGCGGCGGTCCTCATCCGGCAGGCGGAGAAGGGAGATGAACGAGGGGGAGAGGAAGCTGTAGTTCAGCAGCTCCACGTACCCCCGGGAAAGCAGTATCTTCCGCAGATCCCCTTTCAGGCGGGTGACGGGGCCGATGTCTCCTCTGCCGTAGAGCACCTGAGGAAGGCGCGGAGCGAGGGTTTCGTTGTACCCTCTGATCCTTCCTACCTCTTCAAGCAGGTCCTCCTCGATGGATATGTCCGGCCTCCAGGAGGGCACGGAGAATATCCGCTCCTCAGGGGAGGAGGATTTTTCGATGATTCCGAGGCGGTTCAGAATGGCCGAGGCCTCATCCAGATCGTCCGTAAGGAGGATCTTCTGAAGCTTGGGCCGGCTCAGGGGTACGGTCCGCTCAGTTTCAGGGCAGTCCGTGCTGTCGAGGATGGCGAAACCGGCCGTACCGGCGGACCACTCCTCAAGAAGGGAGAAGACATATCTCAGAGCGACGGGGGCCAGCTTCCGGTCCACCGTCCGTGCATATCTGAAGGCCGCTTCGGAGGGGATACCAAGCCTTCGGGACGTGCGGCTTACGGAGAGGCTGTCGAAGGATGCCGATTCTATGAAGACGGTTTTCGTTTCAGGGAGGATCTCACTGTTCTGCCCCCCCATGACACCGGCGAGCCCCACGGGTACGTCTCCGCTCGTGATGAGCATATCCTCTTCGGCCATGATGTGATTTTTTCCGTCAAGACTGGTGAATTTTTCCCCCGGCCTTGAAGCCCTCACGGTGATCTCGGGGGCGGGAAGGCGGAACGCGTCAAAGGCGTGAGTCGGCTGACCGAGGGTGAGCATGGCGAGGTTCGTGGCGTCCACCATGGGAGAGATGGGGCGCATTCCGAGAAGAGAAAGGGCAATGCGGACCCGGAGAGGAGAGGCCCCGGCTTTCAGGTCAGTGACAAGCCCCAGGCAGTACCGGGAGCAGCCGGGGGTCTTCAGAGTGATGCCCTGAAAGGGAACCGGCCAGGCCTTTACCGCGCCGCTGTTTGGGAGATCAGCGGGGTTCTTCTTCCATTTCGATCCCGGAAAGAGGGCATAGACCTCCCGGGCCACCCCGAGAAGGCTGAGCAGGTCTCCGCGGTTGGGAGTTACGGAGAGATCGAATACCACGTCGTCGAGGCCGAGCCAGGACGAGGCGTCCTCCCCCAGAGGGGCATCCTCCGGAAGGCGCAGAATGCCGAATTCGTCCGCGGCCTGAGGAACACCGAGTTCTTCAGCGGAAAGGAGCATCCCTTCGCTGCGGACAGAATCGAAATCCTTCGCTCCGAGGACGGTTCCGTCGGCCAGCACCGCTCCGGGACGACCCCAGGGAACATAATCGCCCACAGAGAGGTTGGGCGCGGCGGTGACGACTCGAGCCGTTCCCTCACCGTCATCCATTTCGGCGACCCACAGGGTTTCCTTTTCCGGGTGGGGGTCGAGGGAGTTTATCCGGCCGATGCGGATTCCGCTGAGCTTTTCACCGGGTCGTGTCAGCGATTCAACTTCGCAGCCGGTAAGGGTCAGGCGCTCTGCCACTTCTTCGACAGAAGCGGGGATGGAGAGAATATCCTTCAGAAGGTTCCAGGTGATCAGCATGCGGAGGTCCTCCCCGAGAGAAGATAGGGAACGTTGCCGTCAAAAAGCACCCGAAGGTCGGTCAGGCCGTATTTGAGCATGGCGAGACGGTCAAGGCCGATCCCCCAGGCGAAGCCGTTGAAGACGTCGGGGTCGATGCCGCCGCTTCGCAGGACATTCGGGTGGACCATGCCGAGGCCGGCCACCTCAAGCCACCCCGTTCCCTTGCATATTCTGCAGGAGGGGTTCTTTCCTGAACACTCTACGCATTCGATGTCCAGTTCGAGAGAAGGCTCTGTGAAGGGGAAGTAGCTCCCCCGATATCTCGCCTTGAGGGGCCGGGAGAAGATGCCCTCCATGAGCACTTCGAGGCACCCCTTCATATCCGCCACGGAGATATCCTTTTCGACGAGAAGGCCCTCGAGCTGATTGAACATGGGCGAATGGGTGGGATCGCTGTCTTTACGGTAGACCTTCCCCGGACAGGCAATCCGCAGGGGGGCGCCGTAGGCGAGCATCGAACGGACCTGCACCGGCGAGGTGTGGGTGCGCAGAAGATGTCCGTCGGGAAAATAGAAGGTGTCCTGCATATCCCTGGCCGGATGGGAGGCGGGGATATTCAGGGCCTCAAAATTGTGGAAGTCGTCTTCGATCTCCGGCCCGAGGGCCACGGAGAATCCGAGCCCCGCGAGGATCTCCACGACATCGTGCATGAGCTGGGCAACGGGGTGAATGCCGCCCCATGTTCTGCCTCTGGCCGGCAAGGTCACATCGAGGCCGCTTCTGCGCTCCTCTTCGGAGGATTGGCGCTCATCAAGAAAGGCCCTTCTGTCCGCAAGGCGGGATTCGAAGTCATCCCGCAGAGAGTTGACCGCCTCCCCAGCCCGAGGTCTTTCCTCAGGAGGAAGAGAGCCCAGATTTTTCAGCCATGAAGTGAGTTTCCCTTTTTTTCCTAAAAAGAGAACTTTCACCTGCTGGAGGGCTTCGGGCGTTTCAGTTCCGGAGAGGGCATCGTTGAACTCCGCCCTCATCCCTTCAAGGTCATCGAAAATTTCTGTCACTTGCCGTTTTCCTCCTCATCTTTCTTTTCCATAAGTTTTTTGATGTTCTCCTCAGATCCGGCCAGAAGGATCTTATCCCCTTCTTCCATTATCGTATCGTACCGGGGAAGAAAGCGCTTGCCCTTCCGGTCGAAGAGAAGAACCACTCCATTATACGTCTTTTGAAAATCAGCTTCCATGAGGGTCTTGCCGATCATGCTCGGCAGCACGGCCACCTCTCCCACGAGAAAATCCCGCCCCGACATGGATGTGAAGTCGGCGGTCCAGGGGTTCACGATGGATTCCGCCAGCCGCCTGCCCATGTCCCGCTCGGGAAAGATGACCTTGTCGACCCCCACTCGTGCGAGAACCCGGGCGTGAAGATTCGTCTGGGCCCGTGCTATGACCGTAGGGATGCCCATTCCCCGCAGAATTGCCGTGGAGAGGATGCTCGACTCGATATCTTCGCCGATGGCGACGACGGCCACATCGGCCTCCTTCGCTCCGATCCGGGTGAGGAGCTCTTCTTCTGTGGCGTTCAGCTGCGCTGAGAAATCGACCAGAGAGGCAACCGCTTCTACCCTGTCCTTCCGGCTGTCCACGGCCATAACATACTGCCCCAGCTCGGAGAGCTTCTCGCAGAGGGAGAAGCCGAATCGTCCAAGGCCGACGACGAGGACTGTCTGTTTTTTTTCCATGTCTTCCCTTCCTTATCCTACGGGAATATTGGTCTCGGCGTAGGATATTTTTGAAATCGTGCGATCCCGGGAGACCATGCCGAATATGAATGTAAGGATACCAACCCTTCCCCAGAACATCAACAGGATAATCACAAGTTTTCCCGGAGCGGAAAGAGATGATGTGATCCCGAGGGAGAGCCCCACTGTCCCCATGGCGGATATGGCCTCGAAGAGAAGGGCTTTGAAGGGGAGCTCCTCAAAGAGAGAGAGAAGGATTACCCCCGCCAGAGTGGTCAAGAGATACAGGAAGGAAATGGCAAGGGCCCGGCGGATGTTCTCGTCCGCTATGGTCCGGTTGCGGTAGACCGCTCGCCTTCCCTGAATTTCCGAGAGAGAGGAGAAGAACAGGACCCCCGCGGTGGTGGTTTTGACGCCTCCACCGGTGGAGCCGGGCGAGGCCCCGATGATCATGAGAATTGAAAGAAGGAAGATGCCGAGGGAGGAGATCGCTCCGAGAGGAATCGTATTGAAGCCCGCTGTACGGGCGGTGACGCTTTGAAAGAGGGCGTTCCAGAGTTTCAGAGGAAGAGAGAGGAGAGAAAACCCGACGGTTCTGTCGGAGAGGAACAAAAGGAGCGTGCCGGTAACGATGAGAATAGAAGTGACCTGGAGGACGAGAACGGCATGGGGGGAGAGGCGGGTTCTCTCGGTCAGGTGAAACCAGAGTTCGCCGATGACGAGAAACCCCAGGCCGCCGATGACTATGAGGGTCATGATGGTTCCCGGAAGTATATACTGATGTGCATACCCCTCCAAGCCTCCAGGAAGGGTTGAAAAACCGGCGTTGCAGAAGGCGCTGATCGAATGGAAAAGTCCGTGAAAGAGAGCTGCAGGGATGTCCATCGAACGACTGAGGACGACGAAGAGAGGGATCACCGCTGCACCCTCGATGATCAGCGTGATGAAGAGAATGCGGAATATCAGCTTGACGGCCCCTGATGGGGTATCGATTCCGAGGCCGCCGGTGAAGAGAATTCGCTCGCGGATCTTGATCCGGTGGCCGAGAAGGATCATGGTCGTGGTCGCCGCAGTCATCACGCCAAGGCCTCCGAGCTGAATAAGCAGCAGGACCACCCACTGGGAGGCGAGGGTCAGGTCTTTCCCCGTATCGACGACGATGAGCCCGGTGACGCATACGGCCGATGTGCTCGTGAAGAGGGCGTCAAGGAGGTTCAACGGAACGGGAGAACGGGAGTTGAAGGCCCATAGAAGCAGGGTTCCCGCCGCGATGAGCAACAGGAACCCCAGTATGATCGTTTTTTCTATTTTGAGAGAACTGTAGGTCTTCAACTGAAAGGCAGGTCCGGCACCTACCTGCCGAGGGCGCCTCTGGCCTGATCGGCAAGCTGGACGAAGGCAGGCATGTCGTGAATGGCGAGTTCAGAGAGCATCTTCCGGTTGATACAGATGCCCGCTTTCTTGAGCCCATTCATCAGCACGCTGTAGGAGAGCCCCTGGGATCTGGAAGCGGCGTTGATACGGGTGATCCAGAGACGCCGGAAATCCCGCTTCTTCCGCTTGCGGTCAGTATAGGCCCGGGAGAGGGAGGCAAGATAGGCCTCTTTTGCCCTGCGGTAGACATTTTTCTTTCTTCCCCAGTACCCTTTGGTTATGGAAAAGAGTTTTTTTCTTTTTTTATCGCTAGCGCTACCACCTTTGACGCGGGGCATCGCAAGTCACCTCTTTCGTTTAGTTAACTACTTCTTCACTTGTAGGGAAGAAGTTTTTTCATGCTGTCCATCTGCGTATCGTCCACATACCCCGACTTGCGGAGTCTCTTGAGCCGGGAAGGGCTCTTGTGGGTGAGAAGGTGTCCTCTGCCCGCTCGACGATAGGAGAGTTTTCCCGTTCCCGTGTAGGTGAACCGCTTCTTTGCTCCTGAATGGGATTTAATCTTCGGCATAATTGTCTGTTCCTCCTTCCCCGGATAACGTGTCATAATAAAGCCCGCCGCTGGCGGCAGGCGTTCAAGCCTTCAATAAAACACTCGTGCGGATTCTATTTCTCTGTTCCCTCGGCAGGCTGAGCAACAGCTGCTTCAGGTGTTTTCGCTGCTTGATCGTTCTTCGTTGCGGCGGGTTTTTTCTCTCCATTAGCCTGAGCGGGTTTCGCCGCCTTCAGAGAGATCTTGCCCTGTCCGGGAGGAAGAGGAGTCAGCATGATTCTCATGTAGCGCCCCTCCATCCGGGGTCTTCCCTCGCTCTTTCCGAGGCCTTCCGTATCCCGGATGACCCGGGCAAGAACTTCTTCGCCCTTGCCGAGAAAGGACATCTCGCGGCCTCTGAAAAACACAGAAACTTTCACACGGTGTCCTGCGTCAAGAAAGTTTTTTACGGCCTTGACCTTGAAATTATAATCATGCTCGTCAATCTTGGGGCG
The DNA here is from genome assembly GCA_964483085.1 of uncultured Synergistaceae bacterium. GTDB lineage: Bacteria > Synergistota > Synergistia > Synergistales > Aminobacteriaceae > JALHFZ01. The sequence continues at coordinate 64,037 of CAYZZX010000001.1, read as the reverse complement.
CATTTTCATCTCTTTCAGGGTCTGAACCTTCTGCTTTTTTCGGGCGTCCTTTTCTTTTTTCTGCAGCTCGTAGCGGTATTTTCCGTAATCGAGAATTCTGCATACCGGGGGTTTTGCGAGAGGTGCAACTTCCACAAGGTCAAGCTGCCGGTCTTCCGCGAGGCGTATTCCCTCAATTGTAGGAATAACGCCGAGTTTGACTCCGTTTTCATCGATGACAAGAACTTCCCTCGCGCTTATTTCCCGGTTAACTCTCGGATCTCCATCTTCTTTTCGTGCTACTATAGCTTTTCACCTCCAGATAAAGTATGAAAAAAAGGGACCGGTGATGAAGCCACCAGCCCCTCCAAAATGCTTCAGAGTGTCTCGAAAACCGCGTGACTGACTGCGTCACTGGGTGAGAGGGTGGCCCCTCTGCTTCGCCGGGAAAATATACCACACCCGGGCAAAAAATGCAAATTTTCCCCTCAGCAGAGAGTGTCATCCTTCAGAGGGTTGAACTCCCCCTCCAGCACCTTGAGGAACTCCTCCATGGACATGGATCCGAGATCTCCTTTGCTTCTCTCTCTCGGGGCCACAGTTTCAGAATCCCTCTCCTTTTCCCCCACGACGATCATGTAGGGGATTTTCTGGGTCTGGGCGTCGCGGATCTTCTTGCCGAGCTTCTCATCCCGTTCGTCGATCTCCACCCGGACTCCCCGGCATTTGAGCTTCTCAACGACGGTTTTTCCGTATTCTGCGTACTCCGCCGCAACGGGAAGGACCCGAGCCTGAACGGGTGCGATCCACCAGGGGAAGGCCCCGGCGAAGTTCTCGACGAGGATTCCGAAAAAGCGTTCTAAACTTCCGAGGATCGTCCGGTGGAGCATGACGGGACGGTGTTCCTTTCCATCTGGGCCGATGTAGGTCAGGTCAAATTTCTCAGGCATCTGGAAATCGAGCTGGATCGTTCCGCACTGCCAGGTTCTTCCGATGGAGTCCTCAAGATGGAAGTCGATCTTCGGTCCGTAAAAGGCTCCGTCTCCCGGGTTCAGCCGGTATTCCGCCCCGGTCTTCTCAAGAGCTTCTTTCAGCGCATTTTCCGCCACGGACCACTGCTTCTCTGATCCCATGCAGTTCTCCGGCCTGGTCGACAGCTCCATGGTGTATTTGAAGCCGAAGACATCCCGATAGATATACTGGCACAGATCCATTATGCCGATGATCTCATCCCGCACCTGGTCAGGGGTGCAGTAGAGATGGGCATCATCCTGGGTGAAGCACCGGACCCTCATGAGGCCGTGGAGGACGCCGCTTCTCTCGTGACGGTGAACGACGCCGAGTTCGGCCATTCGGAGAGGAAGATCACGGTAGCTGTGGATCTGGCTCTTGTAGACCATCATACCTCCGGGGCAGTTCATGGGCTTGATGGCAAAGGGCTGCTCGTCGATCTCGGTGAAGTACATGTTGTCCCGGTAGTGATCCCAGTGGCCGGAGCGGATCCAGAGATCCCGGTCGAGGATGAGGGGGGTGCGGATTTCGCAGTACCCCCTTTTCACGTGCTCTTTTCTCCAGAAATCCGTCAGAGCGTTCATGATGACCATCCCCTTGGGGTGGAAAAAGGGAAATCCCGGCCCTTCGCTCTGGATGCTGAAGAGGTCAAGTTCCCGTCCTAGGCGGCGGTGATCCCGGCTCTTCGCCTCCTCCATTCTCTTGATGTAGAGTTCGAGGGCCTCTTTATCGGGGAAAGCGGTTCCATATATTCTGGTCAGCATGATGTTTTTCTCGTCTCCCCGCCAGTAGGCTCCGGCCAGAGAGAGGAGTTTGAAGTGCTGTATTTTAGAGGTATCGGCAACATGGGGCCCCCGGCAGAGGTCGGCGTAGTCCCCCTGGAAATACAGAGTGACCCGGTCATCCTCAAGTTCAGAGATGATTTCCATCTTGTAGGGGTCATCCTTTTCCCGGAACCATTCGAGAGCCTCTTCCCGGCTCATCTCCCGGCGCTCCACGGGAAGGGCCCGCTTCGCAATCCGGCGCATCTCGAGCTCTATCTTCGGAAGATCTTCTTCGGTGATCCCTCCGGGAACTTCCATATCGTAGTAAAATCCGTCCTTGATCGCAGGTCCCACGCCGTATCTCGTTCCGGGGTAGAGGTTCGATACCGCCTGAGCCATGAGATGGGCTGCAGAATGCCGAAGGATTTCCAGCCCCTCCTCTGAATCGGGAAGGATTGGAAGGAGAGTACCGTCCTCCTCCACTCTTCTTGAAAAATCGACGGCCTCCCCGTTCAGCAGTCCAGCTACCGCTCCCTTACGAACTCCCAGTTTCTCAAGACCGTCCCGTACCGTGCCGGATTCGATCTGTATTTCCTTGCCTTCAGGTCCCATCAGGTGCGCCATTGTCTTTTCCTCCTTATAAAAAATCAAAAGCCCACGACATCTCCATAATTGGAGGCGACGTGGGCGTGCCGTGGTTCCACTCCAGTTCCGCCCTCTCACTGATGGCGGCGCTCGTTTCCGCTGTCAGGGGCGGAACCCCGGCACCTTGTCCACTATGGGCTTTTCGGTGCCCGCTCAAGGGCGGTCTTCAAGGGAACCCCGCAGGAAATCTCTCAGCCTCGAATTTCCCTCTCTGGGCGGTTGGTTCGCTCTTTACTCTCCCTGTCATCGCGAAAGTCATCTTCTGGCTAGTCTTATACTCCAAATTCAAAAAACTGTCAATCCGTTCCCGTGCTGCCGAACCCTCCGTCTCCGCGGGCGGACGGGGCAAGAGCCTCCTCTTCAACCCACGAGATGCGGGTGACGGGGGCCACAACCATCTGGGCGATCCGGTCGCCGGGCAGCACTGAGAACGCCTCGGTACCGAGATTCACGAGGAGCACTCTGATCTCCCCCCGATAGTCGCTGTCGATGGTCCCCGGAGAGTTGAGCACGGTAATGCCGTTTCTCATGGCAAGGCCGCTGCGGGGGCGCACCTGGGCTTCATACCCCTCGGGAAGTTCGATGTAAAGCCCTGTGGATATATCCGTCCTCTCTCCGGGAAGGAGGACTGCCTCCTCTGCGGCCCGAAGGTCGATCCCCGCAGAAAACTCGGTGCTGTAATACGGAAGGGGAAAGGCTTTCGCCTCTCCCTTTCGCAGAAGTTTTACCTTCACTGCCACAGTAGTTAGTCCCTCGGTCGTCTGGGTCCGCCCCGGCGATCTCCCCGGTCGGGCCTGCTGCTATGGGAAGGACGTTCTCTATCAGGCTGAGGATTGGCCTTGGCCTCCGCTTCAAGTTCGATGATCTTCTCCTCCCGCTCCTTTTCTGCGGGAAGAACATCGGAAAGGCCCTCTTCGGCTATTCTGCTCTCATTTTCAAAGATGCGGCGCCGGGTCAGGTTGACTCTGCCCATATCGTCGATCTCTTTTACCATGACGAGCACCCGATCTCCGGGCTTGAAGATGTCATCCACCTTGGGAACCCGATGGGTGCTGATCTCGCTGACATGGAGCAGTCCTTCTTTTCCGGGAAGGCATTCGATGAAGGCTCCGAAGTTCATGAGCCTCGTGACTGTGCCGTGATAGACTTCTCCCGCCACGAGATCCTTCGTGAGGCTGCGGATGATTGCGAGGGCTTCGTCCACCTTGTCCTGGGAGGGACCTCCCACGAAGATCTCTCCTGTATCCTCCACGTTGATCTTCACGCCGGTCTTCGCCGTGATTCCGCGGATGACTTTTCCGCCGGAGCCGATGACGTCCCGGATCTTTTCCGGATCGATGTTGATCATGTAGATTCTGGGAGCGGTGGGCGAAAGAGGAGCCGGAGAGGGAACGGCCTCTTCCATTTTTTCAAGGATGGCCATACGGGCCGACTTCGCCTGCCCGAGGGCTTCTTCGAGAATCGACCGGGTGATTCCTCCGGCCTTATTGTCCATCTGGAGGGCGGTGACGCCGTCGCGGGTTCCCGCAACCTTGAAGTCCATATCCCCGAAGTGGTCCTCGAGTCCCTGGATATCCGTAAGAATGGCGATTTTGTCGCCCTCCTTGATAAGACCCATGGCGATGCCGGCCACATGTTTCTTGAGGGGCACTCCGGCATTCATCAGGGCGAGGCTTCCGCCGCATATGGACGCCTGTGAGCTGGAGCCGTTGGATTCAAGGATATCAGCGACAACCCTCATGACATAGGGGAAGTCAGCCTCCTCGGGGATCACAGGGCGAAGAGCCCTTTCACCGAGGGCGCCGTGACCGATCTCGCGCCGTCCCGGTCCGCGCAGAGGACGGACCTCTCCCACGGAGAAGGGGGGGAAGTTATAGTGAAGGATGAACCGTTTTGCAGGCTCGTCCTGCTTCAGTCCGTCGAGAATCTGATCATCCACCCCCATCATGCCGAGCGTGGTGATGACGAGGGCCTGAGTTTCGCCCCGGGTGAACAGTGCGGAACCATGAACCCGGGGAATCACTCCCGTTTCGCAGGATATTGCCCGGAGTTCGTCCATAGCTCTTCCGTCCGCCCGGACTCGATCGTCCACAATGAGAGAGCGCATGGTCTGCTTGACGAGCTCGTCCATAACGGAGGAAATGAAATTTCCGCTCTCGGGAAATTCGGAGAGGAAGCGATCTTCTGCCGTCTTCCGAATCTCTGTAATTCTGTCTCCCCGGGATTTCTTTTCATGAATTTTGACGGCATCCCGTAAATCTGAGACGAGGGACTGTTCCATCCACTTCTGTATCTCGGGAAAGGTCTCAGGTTTGGGAAGAACGACCTTCTCCTTGCCCACCGACCGGGCCATCTCTTCGATGAGAGCCACGATCTTTTTGATCTCGACGTGGGCGAGGTCAAGGGCGTCCACAAGGAGCCCCTCTGAAACTTCTTTCGAGGCGCACTCGACCATGGTGACGCCATCCATATGGCCTGCCACAAGAAGGTCGAGGGTGGAGTCGAGCATCTCTTCTTCAGTGGGGTTCACTACCAGGGTGCCGTCGACGCATCCGATTCTCACCGCTCCGACGGGACCGCCCCAGGGAACATCTGAAATCGAAAGGGCTGCGGACGCTCCATTGATGGCCAGAACATTTGGAGGGTTGAGCTGGTCGACGGAAAGCACCGTGGCGACAACGTGAACATCGTGGCGTGTGCTTTCGTCAAAGAGTGAACGGATAGACCTGTCGACCATGCGGCCGCTGAGAATTGCTGTCTCTGACGGGCGTCCTTCCCGTTTGATAAACCCTCCCGGGATCTTTCCGGCGGAATAAAACCGCTCTTCGAAGTCCACCAGCAGGGGAAAGAAATCCATGCCAACCCTCGGTTTATCTGTGATGCAGGCTGTAACCAGCATCCGTGTGTCGCCGTGACCGGCCAACACCGCACCGCCAGCCTGCTTCGCGAGTTTTCCGGTGGAAAACTCGAGGGGTCGGCCTCCTATTTCGACTGAAAACTTTTTTTCCATATTCTATGTTCCTCCTCTTTCCTTCTTCTTCTCTTTCTATTCGCAATAAAGAATACCACATTCCGGCGAAAATACATAAAAAAAGCGGGGACCGTCGTCCCCGCGAAAACCTCCGCTCTTCAGTGGCGGAGGCCGAGCCGTTCGATGAGGGTTCTGTAGCGGCTGAAATCCTTCTCACGAAGATATCGAAGAAGTTTTCTTCTGGTTCCCACCATCTTGAGAAGCCCTCTCCGGGAGTGGAAGTCCTTCGTATGCACTTTGAGGTGCTCCGTGAGCTCACGGATGCGCTGGGTCAGCATGGCAACCTGAACCTCCGGAGAACCGGTATCGACGGTATGAGTGCGATAATCGGAGATTATTTCCTGTTTCTGTTCTTTTTCGAGCATTTTCTTTCACCTCATAGATAAAATCCCGAAACCCAGAAGAGCGGCACAAGCGCTCATCCGCGTAAGGGTCAGGGAAATAGTATCACTGCAAAGAAAAGAAAGCAAACGCAAAAGCACCGATATTGAATCGCCTCAAGGAGGATGGTCTGAAGAGTAGGCTACAAGATCGCCTGTCCATGCTGAGGCCGACACGACTGAAAAGAACATGAGGACCGGATCCACGGGGAATCCGGCCCTCATGTTTTAATCTTTGGAAAACTTAAAACAATTCGGTTATTTTCCCTCGCTGCCCCGAATTGAGACGAAGAAGGTACGACCGTCGCGCCAGACAAGAAGTACGGTAGAGCTGCCCTTCTTTGGTGCGGTCTTCTCAAGATCCTTCGGTTCGGTGAGCCGGGTACCGTTGACCTCAAGGAGAATGTCTCCCTCACGGAGGCCCGCTCTCTGGGCGAGCGAGTCCTTTTCCACCGAGGTCACCACGAGGCCGTCGCTGTTTCTGAGCTTGTTTTTCTTTTGAATTTCAGCAGTCACCGGAGCAACTTCCATTCCCAGCTCCCGAAGCATCTTTGCGCCGTCAGTTCCTGACACAAGAGCTCCCTCGCTGCCGGGCATTTCACCGAGGACCACATCGATATCAAGTTTTTTCTTATTGCGGACCATTCCAAGGGTGATCTTTTCTCCGGCGAGGTGATTGCGTATCTTCGAGACGAAGTCCTTCGAATCCTTCACCTTTTCGCCCTCTACGGTGAGGACCACGTCGCCCCGCTGAAGACCGGCTTTTTCAGCCGGAGTATTCTCCATAACATCGCTCACGACGGCGCCCTTTTCCTCCCCTACGCCGTAGGCTTCGGCAAACTCCTTCGTAAGGGGCTGAATGTAGACTCCAAGCCATCCCCTCTTCACCCGGCCGAACTTAATCAGATCGTCCATGACCTGCTTCGCCATGTTGACAGGAACGGCGAAACCGATTCCCTGTGCGTAGGGTACGATAGCGGTGTTGATACCCACGACCCTGCCGTTGATGTCGAGAAGGGGGCCGCCGCTGTTGCCGGGGTTGATGGCGGCGTCAGTCTGCAAAAACCCGTCAAAATTGATATTCTCGGCATGAATACTTCTGTTCTTCGCGGAAAGCACGCCGACAGTCACGGTATGCTCAAGCCCGAAGGGATTTCCGATGGCCACGACCCACTCCCCCACCTCGGCCTTGTCCGAGTCTCCGAGCTGAAGGAAGGGGTAGTCATTTTTACCCTCGATTTTCAGAACCGCGAGATCGAAGGTCGGGTCCTTTCCGAGGACCTTTGCATCATGAACGCTGCCGTCTGAGAAGGTCGCCGTGATCTTGTCCGCTCCCTCGACTACGTGATTGTTCGTGAGGATGTGCCCCTCTTTCGAGACGATGAAACCGGATCCTCTTCCCTTCATGGGGATCGTTCGGGAAAACCGTTTGAATTCCTCTCCGAAAAACTGACGGAAGAGCGGGTCATCGGCAAAGGGGTGGGCGGGCCGGGTCACCATGGCCTCCACGTCGATATTGACGACAGCGGGAGAAAGTTCCCTCGCGATTTTGGCCACCGGGTTTCCAGAAAACGGGTCCTGGGCGAACAGCGGCGAGGCCGAGAGAAGGGCTATAAGCAGAATCGCTCCCAGAAAAAGAAATGTCCTTCTGACCGGGGAAGCTGCCGGGAACATACTGTATTGATTCATATACCTGCACCTCCATGAATTGATAGTGGCTTTATTGTAAACCTCCGGGGGAATAGATCATCGTTTTTTCTACTGATTCTGTTTTAATTATTTCTATCTATCTTTTTGACGGGATGCGGGTACGGACGAAGAATGAATGGGAGAGCCACAGCACGCCTGCGGCTGATATTCCGAAGAGCATCATTCTGACGCTTTGCAGCCCCGCCGCGGAGTACTCCTCCCGGAGGACGTCCAGCGTAAGGCGTAAGAGAGAATAGAGGATCATGAACAGGGGCCAGAGAACCGCTCCGGAGATTTTTCTCCTCTCCCTCGCCTGCGGCAGAAGGGGCTCCAGCAGATAGAGCACTGCGGCAATGGCGAGGGCGCCGAAGGCATAGTAAAGCTGAACAGGATGCCTGAAGAGATCAGGGGGATCAAAGGGAAAGTGGACTGACCACGGGAGGGACGAAGCTGTGCCGATGCAGCATCCGTTGAGATAACACCCCCACCGGCCGATGGAGACTGCAAGGGCAGCGGGAATGCTTGCGCTGTCCGCAACGATCCACAGTGGAACTCCCCGTCGGCGGGAGGCCCAGATACCAGCTGCACCCGCACCGAGGAAGGCCGGAACGGCAGAAAGCCCTCCTTCCCAGAAGCGGAGAAGTTTCATGGGGTCGCGGGTGTATAGGGGAAGAGAATCGAGGATGCTTCCGAGGCGGGCTCCGATAAGCATGCCCAAAAAGGCTGAAATAATGACGTACCTGGCCGAATCGTCGTCCACCGATCCGAACCTGGTCATTCTCCTTCTCGCCAAAACCACCGCAAGGGATAAAGCAGCGGTCCACAGCAGGTAATAGCTGTGGACCGGCCATGGTCCCATAGTAAACAGGATAGGATACATCGGGGGAGGGTGTTTACCGGTCCCTTGATGGGCGAGGCGAAGATCCCGGCCGGACGGGCCAGACAACCACTTTTCGAGAGGGAGTCTCTCCCACCGAACGGGTTTCCACATCGCTCTGCTCTTTGAGGGTCATGTGGATGATACGCCGCTCCCAGCTGGTCATGGGTTCGAGATAGGTCGGTTTTCCCTTCCGAACCGCCTTGCGGGCTGCAGCGAGGGCAACACGCTCAAGGCTCAGTTCCCTTCGCTGGCGGTAGCCGTCGCTGTCGAGGTAGATTTTTTCCCCCTCGTCCACATTGCGGGCCATGAGATTCACAATGAACTCAATAGACTTGAGAGTCTCTCCGTATTTCCCTATGATGATGCCAGCGTCCTGACCGGAGAGGTTGAGCCTTCCTTCTTCGGTGATCTCCGGAGTGACGGACAGGTCCATCATGACCAGCAGCTTTTCGAGAAGATTCCGGCCCCGCAGAAGAACGAGGGGCGCCACGGGACGGACTTCAACCCTGAGCTTTCTGCCGAGAAGGCCGAAGAAGCTTTTCTCCTCTTCGATCACTTTTACCACGACATCTTTTGTATCAAGACCCCATTGGGCAGCCGCGGTCTTTCGCGCCTCTTCCACGGCGGGTACATCAAGCACAAGAACTTCGTTGTCGTTCAAGGGAATCCTCCTTTCAAAAGAGAGGAAACGCGAGATGCCTAATCGCCGCTTTTCGTCGGTTTATCCTTGAATAAAACAGGCTTCTGCTGCATCTCCACCGCTGTTTTCCGCGCCATAAGCAGCTGCTGAACCACGCCGAGAAGGGATGAGACACCCCAGTAAAGCAGCACGCCTCCGGGAAGGCTCAGGCAGATGAAGGTGAGGAAGAGGGGCATGAACCAGTTCATCATGCTCATCTGAGGGTTTCCGCTGGAGGTAAGCTTCTGCTGATACCAGGTGAGGAAGCCGATGACGACAAGGAGCAGCGTGTTCGGCAGATACACTCCGACGTTGAGCAGCCCCGCAGGGTTGCTCAAAATTCCGTTGAGGACGGTCATGATGCCTATCTGGCCCTGTTCAACCGTTAGTCCGAGGGCTGTGGCAACAGTCGTGAGAACCGATCCGTCAAGCTGCATTCCGAGGAAGGTGACTCCGGAAAAATCATAATTCGTGAGAACTCTGTAGAGAAGGATGAAGATGGGGAGCTGAACCACAAGGGGAAGACATCCCGCAGCCGGGTTCACCTTGTTCTCTTTGTAGAGGGCCATCATCTCCCGGTTGAGGGATTCCTTGTCGTCCTTGTACTTTTCCTGAAGCATTTTGATTCTCGGCTGGAGTTTCTGCATCTTCTGCATGCTTGACATCTGTTTTTTGGTCAGGGGGTGGAGCATCAGCCGAACGATAAGAGTAAGAACGATAATGGCGAGACCCCAGGAACCCGTGAACCCATGAACCATCTCCATGAGCTTCATCATGAGGTCGCCGCCCATTTTCCATATAGCACCCACTATAGATCACCATCCTTGAACGTGTAGCTCCGGGATGCGGGGAGAGGAACGGGATCGTACCCTCCATCGCTCCAGGGAGCGCATTTACAGATTCTTTTGGTCGCGAGTACACTTCCTCGAAAAAAACCGTGGAGGCCGATGGCCTCAAGAGCATATTGAGAACAGGTAGGATAAAAACGGCAGTTGTTTCCGAGCCAGGGCGAAAGAATCACCTGGTATCCCCGAATCAGCTTGATGCCCAGCAGAGCCGCAATGGTCATATCGAATCCGCTCCTTCCTGCGGCATCTCCCAGTTTGCTCCGGGCCAGTCGGGGGAAAGAAAGTTGTTGCGAAAGAGAAGGCGGGCTAAATCAAAATAAATATCTCTGGCATTAGCTGCCATCCCCTGATCCCGCAGAGATGCCACAAGCCAGAAGCCATCCTTCATCCATGGACGAAGACGGCGAAAACCCTCTTTCAGAATTCGCCTTCCCCGATTTCGTTCATGGGATGCACCCTGCTTCTTTCCCACGGCAAGACCTATCCTGAGGGGAGAGTCGGGAACCTCTAAAAATAGCAACCGCACCAGATCGCCTCTCAGTCGATTGCCGGTGCGGAAGGCAAGATCAAACTCCCAACCCCGTTGAAGGCGCGTAGAGCGGGGATATGGAAAGCGCAAGAACTATACGGCCAACCGTGCGCGGCCTCTCCTCCGGCGATTTCGGAGAATGCGGCGGCCCGAAGGAGAACTTGACCGGGCAAGAAAGCCCATCTTTCTTTTTCTCGGTCGATTGTGGGGCTGGAACGTCTGTTTCACGAGGACACCTCCCAATGGCAATAAAAGACATACGGCCCATACGGGCTCTTTTTTTCAGCCTTGATACTATATCATACCGTTCCCGATGGAGCAACAGATTTCGTCCGAAGCCCGATCCGCAGGGCAGACCTGCTTACAACTGCTGGTTACGGGAGAGGAGAAGGCGGCGGTATTTGACCTTCGGCAGAGCGGAGGGAATATTCCATGCCCTCCGCTCAAGCACTCGTCCGTCGAGAATGGCGACGATTCCTCTATCCTCCGTACTTCTGATGAGCCTTCCGGCAGCCTGCTTCAGAAGCATCTTCGCCTCGGGAAGGATCGTCCGGCGAAAGGCCTCTCCCCCCTCGAGGGCCGTTCTGGCCTGCACGAGAGGATCATCGGGGTGAGCAAAGGGGATTCTGTCGATGATCACCTGGGTAAGGCCGTCCCCCGGAACGTCCACCCCCTCCCGGAAGGAGGCGCTCCCGACGAGGACAGAGGTCCTGTCGCTTCGAAAGAGCCTGAGGAGCTCCGTGCGGGGAAGCTCCCCCTGCACCAGAATCGAATACCCTCTTGTTTTGCTTCTGAGGGTCTCGGCAGTACGGGTCATAAGGCGCTTTGAGCTCAGCAAAACGAGAGAGCTGCCTCCGTTCTTTTCCACCAGCTTTTCAATGACGCGGGAGAGGGTTTCGTCGTATCCGGGGTCACGAACTTCGAGCCCCGTATCCACCACGAGGATTTCCATCTGCTCCTCAAGGTTGAAGGGCGACGTCCCCTGGAAGAAGCGGGAGGGGGTCAACCCTGTCTCACGCTGCCAGTAGTCCCATTTTCCTCCCAGAGTGAGGGTGGCGGAGATGTAGAATGTCTTTTCCGGCGCCCCCTCTTCGAAGGAGCGGGCTATTTCGGTGCTCGGAGCCGCAGGTGCGCTCGAGAGGGAGCGTCCATCCTTCCAGTACGCCCGGGACGGAAAGGAGGAAACCCCCGCACATTCGATCAATGCAGACCTGATCCGCCGAAGGTCTTCCAGCCATGCGGAAAGGGCGGATTTCCCCTCCTCTTCCGGCTGAGTTTCCTCGAGAGGGGCGAAGAGGTACAGAAGATCAGAAATTTTTGAAGAAAGGAGGGATTGCTGATACCATATCTCCTCGTTCCGGACGGATATTGAGGCTTTTCGAGCGGGGATTTTCACCTCGAGGAGATCGAAGAAACGGGCCGCCTCCTCCCGTATCTGGCGGGCGAGCGCCGCTGAGTCCTTCGATGAGTCCGTCGAAAGGGGCAGGTCGGACGCACCTTCGGAGAGTACTCTGCTGCGGAGCAGCCGTACTATCTCGTCCCATGAGACGGAGATCGTCAGGGCGGAACGGGCGGCCTCGGCAAGGCGATGAGCTTCGTCGCAGATGAGGATATCACAGGGGACGGGAAAGGCTTTTCCGGCTCCGAGCACCCAGGAAAAATACAAATGGTAGTTCGCTACAACGATAGACCAGCTTTGGGCTTCCCGGAGCACCTTCGTGACGAAACAGCGATCTCTCAGAGGACAAGCCGGTCCGAGGCAGGAAGTCCAGGATGACGCGATGCGCCCTATTGCGGGCGAACCGGGAGGAAGGGAGAGTTCTGAAAGGTCGCCTGTGGTTGTGAGCTGAATCCATTCCGCGATTTTTGCCGACGCATCTCCGGTATCGCCTATGGGAAGGTACCCCCCCCGGTTTCCATCGGTGTCGGCAGCCTCCTCGGCGCGGAGAAGACAGGCGTAGTTCCCCCTCCCCTTGAGAAGACCGAAGGAGAGCCTCAAGCCGAGCAGTTGGTTCAATGCAGGCAGGTCCTTTTCAATCAGCTGCTCCTGCAGAGGAATTCCTGCCGTGAGGACGAGAATTGACTTTCCTTTGGCGGCCGCCTGCAGCATGGCCGGAGCGAGGAGGGCGAAGGTTTTTCCCACGCCGGGAGGGGCCTCCGCCGCGAGGGAGAGACCGTCCTCCTCGTCGAGAAGGACCTTTCGCACCTCTTCTGCAAGCTCTACCTGGGAAGAACGGTGTTCGAAACCGGGAAAGGAGCGGGAAAACATCCCCTCGGGGCCGAAGACTTCCTCCATGGGGGGGATTTCCATAATCTTTTTCCTTCTCTCCCTTTCGGATAATCATTATTCGGAGCTTATTTTTTTCTCTTGCTAATATAACAGAAATCATGCTAAAATGTCGTGGTTCTCTCGGGAGGAGGTGAGGTTCATGCCTAACAAGAAGTCTGCGGAAAAAAGAATGAAGACCAGCGAAAAGAACAGACTGTACAACCGCTTCTGGACAACCCGGTGCAAAAATGCCGTGAAAAAGGTCCTCGAGGCTGTTGAGAGCAAAGATACAGCCCTGGCTGACAAGCGTCTCGCGGTGGCCCAGAGCGTTATTGACAAGGCCGTGGTGAAGGGCGTCATGCACGGAAATACCGGCTCCAGAAGAAAGTCAATGCTCACAAACAGGGTAAAAACCCTCCACGGCGATCAAGCCTGAGAGTTTTTTTCATAATGCAGAGATGCCTTTTCTAGCTGAGCGGACTTTCGTCCTCTCGGCTTTTTTTATTTTTTCCCTCCCGATGCCATACATTGAAGAAGAAGAGTTTCGAACCCCCACCACCCCTCGGCGCCGCCGGTCTTTTCCGTCCATGAGAGGGCGAGAAGGCCGAGGACAAAGTCCCGTATGGCATCGGCTGAATAAAGGGCCGAGGCTTCCCGGGACATCTTGAAGGCGTAGTCTCGCACGTCGAAGGTTTTCTGCACCCAGGCTCCCCTCTTCGGTCCGAAGACCGAGAGATACAGAGCAGGGCGCAGGCGGTTATAGAGCGCAGTGAGGAGGGGGAGGACGGAGGGTTCTTTGCGAAGGTGTTCAAGGGCGGAGAAAACCTCGGAGGGACGCCCCGCACAGAAGGCGTCAAGAAACCGGAGCACGCTGTTCCGCCCCTCGTCAAAGGAAAGAGCCCGCACCATCTCTCCGTCTACGGGGCGGCCGTCAGCGTACATTCCAAGCTTCTCCACTTCCCCCCGAAGCTCCTCGGGATCTTCAACCATGTCTACAAGAAGAGATGCTGCGTCCTCCTCGAGGAGGATCTTCTTCGACGAGGCGAAGGAGAGAAGCCATTTCCTCCGGGCATCGGCCCAGAAGGGCACCTTCTCTCCCTTGCGGAGGGGTATTTTTTTTCTCACATCAGGAGAAAGCAGTTTTCCCGGATCTCCGGCGTAGATCAGGAGGATGACTTCAGAGGCATCCTCCTCCTCGAGCAGAGGGAGGAGTTCCTTCGGAAAGGGACCCAAATTCTCCGCGGATTCGACGACAGTCACTCCAAGGGGGTCGAAAAGACCGCCGGTGTTCCCTTCGGCGAGGAGGGTATTCCATTCTCCGCCCTCGACAGTCCGGCGGTGAGGGTACCCCCGGGATGCGAGAGCTGCAAGGGTTTCGTCGAGAAGCCGCCGCCCCGAGCCTCCCGGAGCGGCGATGGCCTCAAGATAGGGCATTTACCCCTTCACCACCACGTTGACGAGGCGATCGGGAACAGAGATAACCCGAAGCACCTCCACACCCTCAAGGCGCCGAACGACCTGGGGGAGGGAGAGAACTTCCTTTTCGAGCTCTTCTTTTGACAGTCCTGCGGAAAGGACGGCCTTTTCACGCACCTTCCCGTTGAACTGCACCGCTATGGTCACCGAGTCCTTCTCGAGGGCCGCAGGGTCGGCCTTCGGCCAGGGCAGCTTCGCGAGGGGGGTCTCGTGGCCGATCAGAGCCCAGAGCTCCTCGGTCATATGAGGGCAGAACGGGTTGAGACAGGCGAGGAGCACATCCATCCCCTCCCGGAAAAGTCTTCTTTCCCTTTCATCCTCCGGGTGGAAGGATGAGAGAGTGTTGAGGAGTTCCATCATCCTGGCCACTGCCGTGTTGAACTGCTGCTCCTCGTCGATATCCCTCGTGACATCCGCAATGGTGGAGTGGATTTTGCGTTTTACGTCCCGAAGGGCGGGCTTGCTCAGTTCATCCATGGAAAGGGGGGATTCGTCTCCCCTTTCTTTTTCGAGCAGCTTCAGGTTTTCCGCCGCAAGGCGCCATACCCTTCGGAGGAAGCGGTTCGCTCCGTCCACTCCCCTCTCCGTCCAGTCAAGATCGTTGCCCGGAGGGGCGGCGAAGAGGATGAAGAGACGGGCGGTATCCGCCCCGTACTTGTGAATGATCTCGTCGGGATCGACCACGTTCCCGAGGGATTTTGACATCTTCGCGCCGTCTTTGATGACCATTCCCTGAGTCAGCAGCTTTGTGAAGGGCTCCCGGGCATTGCAGAGTCCGAGGTCTGCGAAGAACTTTGTGAAGAAGCGGGCATAGATGAGATGAAGGCAGGCGTGCTCGATGCCGCCGATGTACTGGTCTACGGGCATCCAGTAGTCTGCGTCCTTTTTCGTGAAAACGGCATTATCCTCCCTGGGCGAACAGTACCGGAAGAAGTACCAGGATGAGCAGATGAAGGTGTCCATAGTATCCGCTTCCCTTCTGCCCGGGCCGCCGCAGGAAGGACAGGGGACGGAAAGCCAGTCCTTATCTTCGCCGAGAGGGGACTTTCCGCTTTCTGAAAACGTCACCTTCTCGGGAAGCAGGACGGGCAGATCCTGCTCGGGAACGGGG
The DNA here is from genome assembly GCA_964483085.1 of uncultured Synergistaceae bacterium. Lineage (GTDB taxonomy): Bacteria > Synergistota > Synergistia > Synergistales > Aminobacteriaceae > JALHFZ01. The sequence goes on along the minus strand of CAYZZX010000001.1, from coordinate 48,746 downwards.
ACGATACCGCATTTTTCGCAGTAGATCACCGGAATGGGGGCGCCCCAGTAGCGCTGGCGGGAGATAAGCCAGTCACGGATGCGGAAGTTCACCTCCGGAACGCAGAACCCCTTTTCAACCCCCCAGTCGATCATCTCGGGAATCGCCCGGGCGGTGGGCAGTCCATCGAAAGGGGAGGAGTTGCATGTGAACCCTTCGCCCTCGAAGGAGGTCTCCATGGTGTCGCCATGAAGGGTTTCTCCCTCCGGCGTGATGACCACCTTCACAGGGATGCCATACTTTCGGGCGAATTCAAAGTCCCTCTGGTCGTGGGCCGGCACGCCCATGATGGCGCCTGTGCCGTAATCCATGAGGATGTAGTTGGCGATGAGGATGGGCACTTCCTCCTCCGTTACGGGGTTGACGGCGGTGAAGCCGGTGAAGATACCCTCCTTTTCGCCGCCCACGGCCGTTCGCTCGATGGAGCTCTGGCTGACGGATTGCTCCACAAACTGTCGTATCTCCTCGCCCTTCGGAGAAAGGGAGATCATCCGCTCGACGAAGGGGTGCTCCGGAGCGAGGGCAAGAAAGGTGACACCGAAAATAGTGTCAAACCTGGTGGTATAGGTCTCAAGAAGCTCTCCTGTGGACTTTTCATGGAAGGTAAGGCGGGCGCCCTTGGACCGGCCGATCCAGTTCCGCTGCATGATCTTCACCCGCTCCGGCCAGCCGGGCAGCTCATCAAGGTCATCGAGCAGCTCCTGGGCGTAGTCGGTGATCCGCAGGAACCACTGCTCGAGGTTGCGCTTCACCACGGGAGTATCGCAGCGCCAGCAGTTTCCGTCGTTGATGACCTGTTCGTTTGCAAGTACAGTTCCGCAGCTGCGGCACCAGTTCACAGGGGCATTTTTCCGATAGGCAAGTCCCTTTTTGAGGAACTGTAAAAAAATCCACTGGGTCCATTTATAGTAGTCGGGATTGCAGGTCTCCACCCGGCGGCGCCAGTCGTAGCTGCACCCCATGTTCTTGAGCTGGTCCGTCATGTGCTCGATGTTCTGCCAGGTCCACTCCCGCGCGGGAGTATTCGATTTCATGGCGGCATTCTCAGCGGGCATGCCGAAGGCGTCGAACCCGATGGGATGAAGGACGTTGAATCCCCTCTTCCAGAGAAAACGGGACATCATGTCGCCGATGGAGTAATTTCTGAGATGCCCCATATGCAGTGCCCCGCTGGGATAGGGAAACATTTCAAGGCAGTAGAACTTCTCTCTGTCCGGGTCGGTGTCGGCGTTGAACGTCCCCTCCGTCTCCCAGATCTTCTGCCATTTCTTCTCGATATTCAGAAAATCATAGTCCATAGATTTTTCCTCCTTGTTCAGCGCTGCCCTGTGTTCTGAAATCGGCAAACGACCAACAGCCGAAGTGACGTCTCCTGAAGCAGGAGTCCACCGGCGCGGTCGTCTGCCTGTTCATTTTCCTCTTTCTGAACGGGCATGTTCAGAGATTATATACTAAAGGACTCCCCTTGTGGCAGGGGAGTCCTTATTTTCAATCTACAGGCGGATGCCTGCTCTGCATTATGAATCAGGCTGCGGTGAGGAGAGTACTCAGGAATCCTGGCGGCTCTCTCCGTCCTTGGAGAAAAAGCGCTCCATAAAGGGTCTCATCAGGTCGATGGGGATGGGGAATATTGTTGTGGAGTTCTTGTCTCCGGCGATTTCCTGCAGGGTCTGAAGATACCGGAGCTGAAGGGTGATGGGGGAAACCTCCATCTGCTTGGCAGCCTCGCTGAGCTTCTCCGCCGCCTGAAGCTCTCCCTGGGCGTTGATGATCTTCGCCCGGCGCTCCCGTTCGGCCTCGGCCTGTTTGGCCATGGCGCGCTTCATGCTCTCGGGAAGCTCGAGCTCCTTGAGCTCCACGGCGCTTACCTTGATCCCCCATGAGTCGGTGCGCTCATCGATGATCTTCTGAAGTTCGCTATTAATCTTCTCCCGGGAGGAGAGGACCTCGTCAAGGTCGGCGGAACCGACCACGGAGCGCAGGGTCGTCTGGGAGAGGAGGCTCGTGGCAAGAATATAGTTCTCCACCTCCACGACGGAGAAAGCAGGGTCCATGACACGGAAATAGACGACAGCGTTGACCTTGATGGGGACGTTATCCCTCGTGATGACCTCCTGTACCGGGACGTCGAGAGTGACCACCCGGAGGTCGACCCGCACCACCTTATCCACTACGGGAATGACGAGGACGATTCCGGGCCCCTTCGCCCCGACAAGCCTGCCGAGACGAAAGACCACAACCCGCTGAAATTCGGGCACAATCTTCACCGCTGAGGCGAGGATGAAGATGACGATGAGAATGAACCCGAAGGATGTGCCGAGGCTCAGGATGTTTCCTAACATACTTTCAATCATAGCGATTCCTCCTTTTCCTTTATGGTTTCTTCAATGAGGGGCGGCCTTTCGGCAGTCTCCTCCACAAGCACGACAATTCCGTCGAGATCAGCGATCCGTCCGAAGCGCCCCTTCCGGATGGGCAGGCCGGATACAGACCGGGCGACCCACAGCTCCCCCCGGCTTTTCACGAGGCCGGTAGGGTCAAGATCCTCAAGGACCTCCACAGGAGCTCCGATCATTCCCTCTCTGCCGGAGACGCTTTTTTTGCGCATTGAGCGCAGCACGAGAAAGATCGCCAGGAGGAAGAAGGCCCCAAGGGCGACGGTCATCCCTGCGATAAAACTGACGGAGACGTTCAACAGCTCACCTCCCGGTGCACGAAAAAGGACAAGCCCTCCGGTGACCAGGGCGGCGAGTCCGAAGATGCTCAGCACTCCTATCCCTCCTACGAAAAGATCGAGGATGAGCACGCCAATTCCCGCGACGAGCAGAAGAATCCCCGCCCAGTTGAAGGGGAGCATTCTGAGGCCGAAGGCGCCGAGAAGCACCATGACGGCCCCGGCCGTTCCGAGGACAAAGCCCCCCGGCGAGATGACCTCGAAGATCACCGCCAGCACTCCTGCGGTCAGCAGAAGATACGCGATGTCCGGGCTTGAGATAAATTGAAGTATTTTCTCCCGGAGCGTCATGGAGACCTCTATGATCTCGCTGCCGGGTTCAAGGACTATGGTCTTCTCTTCAAGATTCACCGATCTTCCCCGGAGAGCGACAAGAAGGGACTCCACATCCGACGCGAGGAGATCCACCACTCCGTCGGAAAGGGCCTCTTCGGCGGTGAGGGAAAGGCTTTCGTTGACCATGCGCTCTGCACTGTCGGCGTTTCTCTGCCGGAGCTGGGCAAGGGAGCGCATCTGAGCCGACAGGTCGTTCGTCAGCTTCCGCTTCATGTCCGCATCGGGGGCGTCCTTTCCGGAGGCCATCACCGGCTGAGCCGCTCCGGCGTTCGTTCCCGGAGCCATGGCGGCCACATGAGCGGCCTGCAGGATGAAGGCCCCGGCGGAGGCAGCCCTCGCCCCCTGAGGACCGACCCAGACGACCACGGGCACAGGAGATTCGAGTATGGAGGATGTGATCCCCCTCATGGCGCTCACAAGGCCTCCGGGGGTATCCAGACGAAAGACCACAAGCTCGCCTTTTTCTTTTTTTGCCCGGTCAAGCACATCTGAGACGAAGTTCTCCATGGCGATTCCGACTGAGCCCTCAAGGGCTGCTGAGTAGACGGCAGCCCGGGCAGGAAGAGCAAACGTACCCGCAAGAATGAGGAAAAGAATCAGCGAAGCCAGTCCTGTTGTAATAACTCTCTTCTTCATCTCATCACCTCCTTCAATGCTTCTTTGAGGGTCGCCGCCCGCACTGTCTCCAGAGGCGCGCCCTTCAGTTGATTTTCTCTCGAGCTTATGACAGCCCGTGTGAATCCGAGGCGGGATGCCTCCTGAAGCCGCCGGGGGAGCCGGGTCACCGGGCGAATTTCTCCCGCGAGTCCCACCTCTCCCAGAAAAAGGCATTTTCCCGGCAGGGGAATATCCCGGACCGACGAGGCCAAAGCAGCGCACAGAGCCAGATCAGATGCCGGTTCCTTCAGCTGAAGCCCTCCGGCTACGTTCACATAGATATCGAAGAGGCCGCAGCCGATTCCGCAGCGTTTCTCGAGGACTGCCGCGAAAAGCTGAATTTTGTTCAGGTCGATCCCCCGGGCTGTCCTGCGGGGGTAGGGAAAGGCGGTTCCAGCCGCAAGGGACTGAATTTCCGCCGCAAGGGGAAGAGACCCCTCGAGGACCATAGTCATGGCAACTCCCGGCACCGACTGTTCCGCCTTGTTCCAGTAGAGGGAACTGACGTCATCCACCGGGACCAGCCCCTTCTCCCCCATCTCGAAAACGCCGAGCTCCTCCGTGCTTCCGAAGCGGTTCTTGTTCGCCCGAAGCATCCGGTAGGGGGAATAGTCCTCTCCGGAAAAATTGAGAACGCCGTCCACCATATGCTCGAGAAGCATGGGGCCGGCGATTCGCCCTTCCTTCGTTATATGGCCGACCAGCACCGCGGGAACAGATCGCTCCTTTGCCGCTGAGATGCACATCTGGGCGGCAGCCCGCACCTGTCCCGGCGTTCCTGGCCACCCTCCTCCATCCTCAGCCTTCATGGCCTGAACGCTGTCAACCACAAAAAAGTCATGATCTCCGAGGGCGGCAAGCCCTGAGGCAAGGTCGTTTCCGCAGTAGAGGTGAAGGTCCGGATTATCCGCCCCCAGCCTCCGGGCTCGAAGGGCGACCTGAGAGGCCGATTCCTCTCCGGAAATATAGAGCACCTTCAGCCCCCGGGCCGCCATGGCCCCGCAGGTCTGAAGCAGCAGAGTAGACTTTCCTATCCCCGGCGATCCTCCCAGAAGGATGACCCCTCCCGGAACCCATCCTCCTCCGAGCACTCGGTCGAATTCAGAGTATCCGGTGGAAATCCGGGACGGAGAAACGACTGAATCGACTGACACAACCTTCGTCGAGGAGGGGGGTTTGCCTCCGCTCCCGGGAAGAGGAAACTCTTTTTCAAGGGAACCCCAGGCGCCGCAGGAGGGACACTTTCCGGTCCAGACCAGAGTGGAGGCACCGCAGGCGGAACAATTATATTTTGCTTTTTCTTCCCGTGCCACGGTCATTCCCCCCTTGCCGATATCAGTAACTTTTACTTTGTGTGGAGATTTTCCTCTTTACAGGTATTCCAGATAATGATACCATACCGGAGAATCAAAATTCATCACGGTAACCCTCTATCTTGATAAAGCGAGGTTAAAATCATGGAAATTTACGAAACGGGGAACACTTCATGAAGAGGCTGCCCCGGGGGTGCGTCAATGTGGGCGGTGACCTGGCCTCGGCCATGGAGGAGTGCCGCAGGGAGTTTCTCTCCGCCTTCCGGTCCTGGGGGTACCGCCCCTTTCTGCCCTCCGCCCTTCAGCTGCTCGAATCCTCCTGGGATCTTCTTCCGCCGGCAGTGCGTTCCCGGCTGATCGCAGTCAATACCCCCTACGGAGAACCGTGCTGTCTTCGGGGGGATATCACCCTTGCCACCCTGACCTATCTCGCCTCTCACTACGCTCCGGAAGAGCGGCCCCTTCGTATCTGCTACTCTGACCGCATCTACATGAAACCGGCGCCGCCGAAGAGAACCGTTGAATCCTTTCAGATCGGGGCGGAGCTCCTGGGGTGGGAGGGGCACGGTGCCGACGTGGAGATGCTCTCTCTGCTTCTTTCCACCCTCGATGCCTCGGGTCTGGACAGGACGGTCCTCGTCCTCGGTGACGCTACCCTCCTCTCCCGGGCTCTTCTTCCCGTGGACAGCATCACGGCGGAAAAAATAGTCTCCGCTCTCTCCCGGGGGGCTCTTCCTGAATACTTCGCCCTTCTTGAAGGGGAGAATATCCCCGAATTTTACCGCAACATCCTGCTGCAGATACCGGATCTGAGAGGAGGTGCGGAGATCCTCGATGAAGGGGAAGCCCTCTGGGGAGAGGAATCCCCTCTTTCCGGTCTTCGGAGCATTGTCGCCTCCCTGACCGACCTTGGCTACGGCGACAGAGTTATCATCGACCTCTCCCTTGCCCGGGAGCTGGCCTACTACAGCGGCCCCATCTTCGATGTCTACTCCCCCGACTCGGGACGAACTCTGGGAGGAGGCGGACGGTATGACCGCCTTCTCGCCTCATGCGGTATGGAAGGTCAGGCAATGGGGTTCGCCCTCGACCTCGAGGTGATGGCATCCCTCTCCCGCTTCCGGAACGGCAGGCCCCTTCTCATGGCGTGGTATGGCAACCTGTCGCCGAAGGAGGCCCTCGAAAGAGCCGGAGAGCTGACAAAAAAGGGAGTGTCCATCGAGATGAGCTGGGCGGAAGGACGAGCTTCTTCCCTCGAGGCGGCGAAACTTCGGGGATTCTCCACCTGGAAGGACCTCTCCACGGGGACAGCCTGCGATCTTTCCGGAAAGGAGAATAGTCCATGCTGACCATAGCTCTTCCCACGGGTCGTGTTTTCTCTCAGGCGGCGGAGCTCATCCGCCGGGCGGGCCTTCCCTCGAAGGAACTTTCCTCTCCCGGACGGCGGCTTGTCATCGAAGAAGAGGGAATACGGTATATTCTGGCAAAGCCGACGGACGTTCCTCTCTACGTGGGGTACGGAACGGCGGACCTCGCCTTCGCCGGAGGGGATGTCCTTCTCGAGAGCGGAATACCCCTTGTAGAACTTCTCGACACGGAACAGGGGAGATGCGCCGTCGTCGTGGCAGGCCCCGCTTCTCTTTCCCCCCGATTCCGCGGACATGCCTCAGAATTGATGGGGATGAAGGTGGCGACAAAGTATCCGAGGATCGCCGACCGCTACTTCTCCTCCCGGGGAGCTCAGGTGGATATCCTCCACCTCCACGGCTCCATAGAGCTTGCTCCGAAGCTCGGTCTGGCGGACTGCATCCTCGATATCGTTCAGACGGGAAACACCCTGAAGGCAAATGCACTCGAGATCCTCGAAGAAGTCCATACCGTTTCACTTCGCCTTGTGGGGAGCAGAAAGAGCATCGCCTTCCGCTGGCCCGAAGTGCGGGAAATTCGTCAAAAAATTGCTGAAGCCATAAAGGAGATGCCCCGATGACCCAGACTGTTGAGAGAAAAACAAAGGAAACATTCATCACGGCGGAACTGGATGTCGCCGGAGGGCCGGTGTCAGTGGACCTTCCGTGCGGATTTCTTCGCCACATGATCGAGCTCTTCGCCTTTCACGCCTCCCTGGGGCTGACCATCAAAGGTGGAGGCGATGAGGACGTGGACTGGCACCACCTCACCGAGGACACGGGCATCCTACTCGGAAGAGCTCTCGGAGCGGCCTTCGCTGAAATTCCACGGCAGCGCTACGGCTGGTGCGCCCTTCCCATGGACGGCTCCCTTGTCCTCGCCGCAGTTGATTTCAGCGGCAGAGGGCAGTTCGTATGGAACGGTGAATTCCCCACAAGCCGGTGCGGTGATTTCGACCTCGAGCTCGTCCCTGAGTTCTGGAAGGCCCTCTGCAGAGAGGGAAAGATCACTCTTCACGCCCGGGCCCTTGCCATCGACAACTCCCACCACCTCGCCGAAGCCCTCTTCAAGGGAGCGGGAAGGGCTTTCCGGTCAGCTCTCGAACCGGCGGAACGCCTTGAATCGACGAAGGGCACCTTCGTATGATCGCCGTCGTGCAGTATTTCAATAAAAGGAGCCGATAATGGAAATTTATCCCGCCATGGACCTCTATGAGGGCCGGGTCATCCGGCTCGCTCAGGGGGATTTCTCAAAGATCAGCCGCTACGAGGGAACTCCCCTTGAGACTGCCCGCTCCTTCGCGGAGGCCGGAGCCCGCTGGATTCACCTCATCGACCTCGAGGGGGCGAAAACAGGAAAACCCTGCCATCTCTCCCTACTCCCGGATCTGAAGGCCCTGGGCCTCTCAGTGCAGTACGGAGGCGGACTCAGATCCGCCCTTTCGGTGGAAGAAGCTCTGCAGGCAGGGGCCGACCGGGTGTACGTGGGCAGCCTCCTCGGAAAGGATCCCGCCGCCGGAGATGCCCTTCGCTTCCGCTTCGGTGAAGAGAGAATCATTCCGGCGGTGGACATACGGAACGGAGCCGCCGCGGTGAACGGATGGCAGTCCGACTCTCTGCAGTCCCCCGAAGAGCTCCTTCGTACCCTCACAGACCAGGGGTACTCCCGCTTTCTCGTCACCGCCATCTCCCAGGACGGCATGGCGCAGGGGCCGGATCTGGAACTCTATCGCCGGCTGGCTGCCCTATTTCCAAAGGGTGAATTTATCGCCGCGGGGGGAATTTCCTCCCCAACGGATCTGAAAAACCTCGAAAGGGATGGACTGTGGGGCGCCGTCATCGGAAAAGCCCTTTACGAGGGGGGCATTTCCCTGTCCGAAATACTGAAGGAGGTCAGACCATGCTGACAAAACGGATCATTCCCTGCCTCGACGTGCAGAACGGGCGGGTTGTGAAGGGCGTACACTTTGAAAACCTCAGAGACACCGGTGACCCCGCTGAAATGGCGGCCTTTTACATGAACGAGGGAGCTGACGAGCTGGTCTTTCTCGACATCTCCGCCTCCACAGAGGGGCGCAGCACACGGAAGGACTGGGTTCAGAAAGTGGCGAGCGCCCTTTCCATCCCCTTCACCGTGGGCGGGGGCATCTCCTCTCCGGAGCAGGCCCGGGAGATCATCGCCATCGGAGCGGACAAGATCTCACTGAACACGGCCGCAGTGAATAATCCGTCCCTCATCGACAGATGCGCGCGGCTTCTGGGACGGAATGCGGTGGTCCTCGCTGTGGACGTCAAGAAAAAGAGCGACGGAACGTGGGAGGTCTATACCTCCGGAGGGCGCACCGCCACGGGCCTTGACGTTTTCGAGTGGATTCGGGAGGGAGAGCGCCGGGGGTGCGGCGAAATCCTTCTCACCTCCATGGACCGTGACGGGGTCAAGGGGGGGTACGATACGGAGCTGAACGCCCTCGCCGCCTCTGCCGTATCCGTTCCGCTCATCGCCTCCGGAGGGGCGGGGTCGGCGGAGGACATCCTCGAGGCTTTTCGGAATGGCAGCGACGGAGCCCTCGCGGCTTCGATCTTCCATTTCGGAGAGATCCGCATCGGGGAGCTCAAGGAATGGCTTTCCAAACAGGGAATTCCAGTTCGGAAAAGGAGCTGATTGTTTTGGAAATCACCTTCGAAAATATACGATTTGACGACCGGGAACTCGTTCCCGTAATCGTTCAGGATGTCCTCTCGGGGGAGGTCCTCATGATGGCCTGGGCCAACCGGGAATCCCTGAAAAAAACGCTGGAAAGCGGAGAGATGGTCTTCTGGAGCCGTTCGAGGAAGAAGCTCTGGAGAAAGGGAGAGGAGAGCGGCAACGTGCTGAACCTGAAGGAGCTCCGTCTTGACTGCGACGGAGATACTCTGCTGGCGCAGGTGGAGCCCGCTGGCCCCGCCTGCCATACGGGAGAGCGGTCCTGCTTTTTCACTCTTCTGACTCCCCTCTTCCGGGGAAAGGGCACCTTTCCGGGCATCCTCTGGCGCACTCTTCAGAAACGACGCCTCGACGATCCGAAGGAGAGCTACACCGCCCGCCTTCTCTCCCGGGGCCTCCGCAGGGTCGCCCAGAAAGTCGGCGAGGAGGGAGTCGAGACCGCCCTTGCCGTGGCTGCCGGAGACCGGCGTGAGACCATCACCGAGGCGGCGGATCTTCTCTATCACCTGCAGGTGGCCCTGATGGCGGCGGGGGTTTCTCCCCGGGAGATCTACGAAGAGCTGGAGGCGCGGTCGGAGGGAGCATCCTCCCAGGGGCAGAGGACGGACCGCCCCTCCTGACCCTTCAGGGCGAGAGCCACCTCCGTAAACGACGGAGACTCGAGCATCATCACCGTGCATCGGTCTTTCGAGATCTCACTGAGGCGGTGAGCATCGGATGAGCGGAGAAAGAGCCGCCCGGGGTAGCGTCTGCGCCAGTCATGAAAGTCCTCCGGAGTGACAGCCGGAGAAAGCTCCAGGGCAGAGCACGGGAAGTCGTCGGGAAGAGGGCCGAGGACGGCTTCGTAGGAGAAGGAGGGCCGGTTGAGGTGGGCCGGAATAACCAGGCACCCCCGATCGAGCGCCTGTGCGGCGATAACATCCGCGCCATATCCTGTACCCTGAACGAGAAGGATCTCCTGTTCTCCGAGAATCTGGTTTTCTCCGTCGATGATGAACTGTTCGCCAAATATGTTTGGCTTGTTCGGGATGGGGGGCATCTCAAGCCAGAGCCACTCCTGAAAGCTCCGGGCGGCCTCCATATCGGGAAAGAGAACGACGAGGTGAATATCCTCGGCGGACTGCACCTCCATTCCGGGAATGACTACGGGGTTTCCCTGCGCCGCCGCCGCAATCGCCGGAGCATTGTCCGCTGCGTTGTGGTCGGTCACGGCGCACAGAGCAATGCCCTCCTTCCGGTAGGCGGCAACGATCTCGGGAGCGCCCATCTCGAGCTCTCCGCACGGAGAGAGCACAGTGTGCAGATGCAGGTCCACCCGGAAGGGGGACAGGGTCATGACCTGACGCCAACCTCCATCTCGTAGAGCTTTCCAGCAGCTTCGTAGGACGTCAGGGGCGTTCCGGCGAGGGTAATCCCCTCGGCAGTGCACCGTTCAATCAGCTCTTTCGTCGGCTTCCGGTCGGAGGCCAGCAGTATGAAGGGAACATCCTTCAGCACCGCCACTGCGCTCACGTTCAGATGAATCTGGATCGTAATCCAGAGCCACCCCTCCTTAGCCTCAGCCATGATGAAACTGAAGAGATCTCCAAGAATGACCCCTTCGATAATCTTCTCCCCGTCTCCGGGAGTGTAGACTGTCATCTCCAACTGTTTCAGTATATCCGCGATCCTCACGAGATGGACCTCCTTTTTTTCGTCGGATGAATCGTATGGGGCAGCCGGGAGGAAAGGTCATGAATCTCTCCGCTCAGAAGTGAAATCCTCTCTCTGAGTTTGAAGATGCAGTCCGTTTCGTCCCCCTGTCCGCGGACGATGTCCTCGGACAGCGCCCGGCAGGAAGGACGGCCGCAGGCGCCGCAGTCGATATGGGGAAGTCCGGCGTAAATAGCGTCCATCTCCCGGAGCTTCGCCATTGCCTCTTCGAGGTTCTGGGAGAGGGGAAGGCGCTCCTTGACCGGTATGGGGGTGTCGAGCCTCCAAATGCCCTTGTCGTACCACTCCCGGACGACCTCCATCTCCTCCTGGCTTGGCAGCCATTCCGTCTCAAGATTTTCGAGGCGGAGGTGGGAGAGAAAACGTGACTCGTACGTACCCGTTCCGCCGATGCAGCCGAGGTCACAGGCGCGGCATTCGATGAAGTCGATTCCGTCCAGCCTGCCAAGCTCAAGCTCCTTCAGCAGATCCATGGTATTTCGAAGGCCGGAGACGGATATAGAGGTCATCCCCTTGTCGAGGAAAGCGGAGATGTGGCGGGATTCTCCTCCGGATATGGACCAGAGGAGCCATCTTCTGCCGATGGTTTTCATTCCCTCTCCCGTGACCTTCACATTGTGGGCCAGGAGGTCGCGGATGACCTTGTGAACGCTCACTACATAGCTGAGGGAGCTCTTTGTCCTCCCTACGGGGTTTCTTGCGAGAGTGGCCTTTGCCGGGCAGGGTGAGACAAGGGTGACGTTCTTCTTGCTGCCCGTAGCGCTCCTCCACAGAGTCACTGCTGTTTCAAGGGGAGATTCTACCGGGAGGATTCTTTCGACGAGTTCGGGGAAATTAATCTGAATAAGACGGATTACTGCGGGGCAATAGGTCGATATGAAGGGGCGATGGTCGGCGCCCTCCCGTATGAGATTCGCCGCCGCATAGGCAGCGAGGTCGAAAGCGATAGCGGCGTATTCTGCAATATCAGTGAGCCCCAGACTTTCGAGGGCCTCCTTCATGAGGCGCGGGCGTGAATAGGGCGCCGCCTGTACATAAAACGTGGGGTCCGCCATGAGAATGGTCTCTTCCCGGGACTTGATGAGATCCCACTCGTCCTCGTTGACGGTGATCGCCTTGCTCTCGCAGCTCCGGATGCATTCTCCGCAGTCGATACATAGATCAGGAATTATCCGCATCAGGCCGTCTATCACCCGGATGGCCTCGGTGGGACAGGATTTAATGCAGTTTGCGCACCCCCTGCACCGGGATTCCTTTACTTTTACTCCCCCTGCCATGATGTCGTCCCCCTTCCTGGTTCTACACTGCCTCAGCAGCCGCCCCTCGTGGAGAAAAACGGATGACGGCCTGAAGGGTCGTGCCTTTTCCAATCTCCGTGTCGATAGTCATTGAATCGGCATTCCGATCGATGTTGGGAAGGCCCATTCCGGCACCGAACCCCAACTCGCGAATTTCATCCGTAGCCGTGGAATACCCCTCCTGCATGGCGAGGGAGATGTCCGGTATTCCCGGGCCGTTATCGGTGACCTGGATGACAAGATGATCTGCATGGACCGTCATCTTCACCATTCCCCCGCCGCCGTGGATAAGGGCGTTCATCTCCCCTTCGTAGGCAACCACGGCAGTTCGGCGAACCGCCTCCGAAGAAATTCCGAGCATTTTCAAGGTTGCCTTGAAACGCGTCGCCGCCTCTCCGATGGCATTGAAATCACCGGCCTGGATGTCGTATTCTTCGATATAAGGTGCCTGAGTCACGCCTTACACTTCCCTGGCTGGAATTGTGCAAGCTTGCAATCCCTTTTGAAAAAGAATGCCGCAGGCCTCGAACATGCTCATAGGACAGAGCAGCACGGGCATTCCGATCTGGGAGGCAAGCTGTATCGCCGGATCCTGAGGGCGTTTTCCACGGACGAAGACCACCGCAGGGAGGTCGAGCATCTGGGCGGTCCTCACAATCTGAATGTTCGTCAGCCCCGTCAGAAGGAGCGTTCCGGGGAGGGCGAAGGCGAGGACATCGCTCATCAGGTCGGCGCCGTAGGCGCACTGTATATCGATTGAATCGAGGAACTCCTCGCCGAAGAGAACTTCAGCTGAAATGCTTTCGGCTATTTCCCGCAATTTCATGATTTTCACACTCCTCAAAAGGATGGAAACTCTATTTTACTGGATACTCTTACCGTTCCCCCCGGATGGAAAGAACCTCGAGGGGGTGAAAATCACCCTTCTGAACCGTAAGGATGGCGACCTCCCTCTCTTTCGGCCGATGGGTCATGGGGTTGATGGACAGCGTCTGTGAGCCGAGCTGTACTCCTTCGACCTTCTCCATCGCCCTCGACAGAGAGAGGGGATCGGCTGAACCCGCTCTGCTGAGGGCCTTGAAGAGCCACGAGCAGCATGCAACGGCCCGACCGGCGAGAGGCTCGTCCCGAACAAAGACCTTCTGTTTTTTTCTGATCTCTCTGCCCAGAGTGATCAGAGCCCTGTCCCGGGTCAGAGGGAAGTTCTGATCCGTAAGAAGAACACCATCGAAGGCCCTGAGAAAGTCCCCGTACATACCGCAGTACCACAGAGAAAAGGGATGTCCCTGCCGCCGTGATCCGAGCCAGAGATCCCGAACGACCATCGTCCCCGCAAGGGAGATGAAGACCTCCGCTCCCGAGGCCATAACCTCCGACCCGATCATATTAAAACTGTCGATTCCCGCTCCCGGAATCCAGTAGGTGCTTACGGAGTACTTCTTTTCGTTCAGTCTTTCGGAAAGGCCCCGGGCATTCGCATCGAGGGTCGGATCGAGGCGGTCGCCGATGATCGCTACGGAAGCACCGGGAGAGAGGGTTTGTTCTGCATATCGGGTAAAGGCGGCCACTCGAAAATCCTGAAAAAGATCAAGGGCGAACATGAGCGGCGCAGGCCCCGTCTCTCCGCGCAGGTCTGTCCCCTCGCCGCCGGCCGAGAGAAAGACCGGGCCTGTTGTGCCGAGGAGAGGGGCAAGAAGGGCAGCGTTCACTCCGTCACCGAAGGAGAGGACGGCGGCAATATTCTTCTCCCTCCATTTCGCCAGTCGGGGGAGAACATTGTCAGAGGTGAGGGCCTCCTCTTTGAGAAAGTGAATATCCCGTCCGGCCGCTCCGCCAGAGCTTTCCGCCAGGGAATCCTCTTCGCAGCGGACCGCGCCGAGAGCCGAAATACCGCTGTCGCTCTCCCATCCAGACGGAGGAGGGAGAAGAACGATCTGCCAGATCCACCCGTCCTCTACGCCCACAGGGATCCTCTCCGCTCCCGCGGAACCGGAGAGAGGAAGGAAAAAGGCAAGAAGAGAGAGAAACAGGAGGATCGGCTTTTTCACAAAAACAACCGCCCGAGGGCGGTCAGCGTTTATAGGCGAGAACGTCGCGGAGAAAGGAGCTGCGCCGTTCTTCATCTTCTTTCGACTCGACTCCCTTGAGGGGGAAGCCGTCTATGACACCCGCAACACCTCTGCCCTGCTCGCTCTCGCAGACAATGATCTGAAGGGGGTTCGCCGTGGCGGCGAAAATTCCGCAGACCTCCTGGCACTCCTTTATCCTCTGTAGAACGTTGATCGGATAGCCGTTCCGGAGAAGCACCACGAAAACATGTCCGGCATTGATGCGCCGGGCGTTCTCCTCCGCTGCGGCGACGAGCTCCTCATCGTTGCCGTCTCTGCGGAGGAGGCAGTCCCCCGATGCCTCACAGAAGGCAATGCCGAACTTGAGAGAGGGTGACGAGGTTACAAGGGCTTCGTAGAGGTCCTCCACTGTTTTGATGAAATGACTCTGTCCGACGATGACGTTCGCGTTCTCAGGAAGTGCTATCTGAACAAGGGACCACTGCGTGATTTCCGGCACTGAACATCCCCCCATTAATTTAGTTGAATCCTCTGCCCTCTATAATACAATAGCCGCTCCGCATTCGCTACGAATTTTCACTTCTGAAAGTAAATGTTCCGCAAGAAAGGCGAATCCGTGTTTGTCCGCGGAGGGCATGATCACATGGGCCAGGCGGAGAATCTCCTCAGCGGCATCCTCGGGGGCAACGGCCAGATCCGCCGAGGCCAGCATTTCGAGATCATTGTGATGATCTCCTGCGGCGACGATGATTTCGGGGGGCTCGGGAAGGGTTTTCAGCCACGCCTCGAGGGCCGACCCCTTTGAAACACCCCGGGGAAGAACGTCGAGGAAGTTCTCTCCCGCAAGCACCACCTCGGCTCTTCCGTCAAACTGGGCTTTCAGTTCTCTCTGAAGAGTTCGGATGCATCCGGGAATTCCGTGAAAGATCACCCGGAATACCTCGGAGGGGACCGCAGGAGACTCGAGAGAATCGTCCACCGGCACACCCGATTCGCGGAAAAAGGAGCGGGTGAGCACATCGCTGAAGCGGCAGTATCCACGCTCATCTCCGATAATCTGCAGCTCGACAGGGTGCTCCCACCCCGCCTGCACTATCTCAAGGGCGAGGGATGGATCGAGTGTCACCTCATAAAGAGCTTTCGATGTGAAGGGGTCCATAATCCGCCCTCCGTCATAGACGATCGCCGGAAGATCCGATCCCGCTTCCAGAATGTGGGAGCGGGCCGTGGCAAGGATCCTGCCCGTGGCCACCATGATCCTCCAGCCGTTTTCCCGAAGGCGGCCGCATGCCTCTGCAACTTCGGATGTCATGTCCATTCCTCTCGACAGGGTCTCGTCGATATCTGTCACAAGCAGCTTCATTCCCAAGATCTACCTCCAAATATAAAAAAAGGGCAACATCTTCAAAGGGACCGAAGACGCGCCCTGCAGGGTTTCGTTTGAAAGCCGCCCCGAGGCGCGGCTTATTTCTTTTTCGCGGCGTTCTTTTTCAGTTCCTGGATGACGTCGTCGGTGATATCGATGCCGCCGAAGTACACTGACCCCTTTTCAATGACCACGGTGACGCCTTTTATCTTGGCGACGGTCCGAACGGCAAGCTGGGCCTCCTGAAAAATGGGCTGCATGAGCTTCTGCTCTTCCTGAGCAAGCTCGTTGCGTTTGGCTTCGTAGATCTGGGCTTTTTTATTCTGGTCTGCTTCTTTGTCAACAGCCATCTTCATTTCGTTTTCCTTCGTGGCGCTGATGGACTGAAGCTTCTTTGTAACCCCTTCAAAGCTGGGATGCTGGAAGATGATCTTCTGAGAATCGATGACGCCGATCTTCTCGTTTGCAGAAGCGTACCCTGCGGTAAGGAGCATGAAAAGAACTGCAATGGACAAAAATGCTACAAATCGTTTACCTGAAAACATTAAACTACCTCCTCGATGCTTTTGATTGATTGAAATACGCGTGAAATTGTAGCCTAAAACCTATTGAAAGTCCACGTATAATTACCGGTCGTCGGAGAAGCCGATACAGGGCGAAAGATGGGTTCTCAGACTACCGTCTCCATTATGAGCCGGATCGTCTCGACGACCCGCCGAATGTCTTCGTCGGTGAGGCCGAAATACATGGGAAGGCTGATCACTCTTGAGTAAAACTCCTCGGCAAGGGGGAAATCACCCTCTTTGAAGGCGAAGCGATCCCGATAATAGGGGTGAAGGTGAAGAGGGGGGTAATGGACCATTCCGGCGATCCCTTTTTCATCCATACGGGCAAAGATCTCTCCTCGTTCCGCCGCGGGGAACTGGAGGGGGTAGAGATGGTAGGAGTGGCCGTCGCTCTGAGGAGGTACCGTCAGAGCAGCTATCTCGGCGAAAAGAGAGTCATACTGGGCGGCAATGGCCTTCCGGCGGCGCACGAAATTATCGAGCTTTGAGAGCTGGCTCAGGCCCAGAGCCGCATGGATGTCGCTCAGGCGATAGTTATAGCCGAGCACCTGCATTTCATTGGACCAGGGGCCGTGGGGAGTTCCGGTCATCTTTCCGGGGTCCTTCGTTATTCCGTGGGTCCGGAAGAGGCGGAGCCGCTCGGCGAGACGGGGCGAATCGGTGGTGACCATCCCCCCCTCTCCGGTGGTGATATGCTTGACGGGATGGAAGCTGAAGGCGGTCATATCGGCCTGTTTTCCCACACTGAGATTATCCCTGCTGGCACCGAGGGCATGGCATCCGTCCTCCACCACAAGGGCTCCGCAGGAGCGGGCCAGAGAGAGAAATGATTCGATGTCCGCAGGATAGCCGGCGAAACTCACCGGGGCGATCACCTTCGTGCGGGAGGTGATCTTTTTCTCCGCCTCTACAGGGTCGAGGCAGATCGTATCGGGATCGATATCAGCGAAGACGGGCTTCCCTCCGAGATAGAGGGCCGCGTTCCCCGTGGCGGCAAAGGTCATGGGTGACGTAATGACCTCATCCCCCTCCTCCACTCCGGCGGCAAAATACGCTCCGTGAAGGGCGGCAGTGCCGTTAGAGAAGGAGACGGCATGGTAGACTCCGATGTACTCGGCAAAGGCTTGCTCGAAGGCCTCAACCGCCGGTCCCTGGGTGAGCCAGTCTCCCCGAAGCACCGCCGCGACTGCGTTTATATCCTCCTCGTCGATATACTGATGTCCATAGGAAAGCTTTTTCATTTTTTCGGACCGGCCTTTCTTTTTGTTCTGAAATAGGTACGGATAAGATCAGCGCATTGCTCATCGAGTACTCCCCGTGTAACAGCGAGCCTGTGGTTCAAACGGCTGTCCTCGACGATATTGTACAGAGTGCCGCAGGCACCCGCCCTGGGGTCGCTGCATCCGTAGACGAGGCGATCAAGGCGGGCGAGGACGAGAGCCCCTGCACACATGGGGCAGGGTTCCACGGTGACATAGAGAGTACACCCCGAGAGGTTCCAGCTCTTCAGGGCGGAACCAGCGGCCCGAAGGGCGAGAATCTCGGCGTGGCCGGTGGGGTCATCGGTCTTGCGGTTTCGTCCCGAGGCCAGGACGACACCCTCTCGTACAACAAGGGCCCCGACGGGTACATCTCCGTCGAGGGCGGCTCTTCGGCCCTCTTCAAGGGCAAGGGCCATGAATTTTTCGTCCAGCTCTCTGTGCAGCTCAGCCATCCAAATCGGCAAAGAGGGGAGATAATCTGATGAGCTGCTCTCTTCCCTGGATATCTGAATCGAGAAGAGGGATCTCAAGGACTTTTCTTCCCGCAAAACGAGACCGAATATCCTGAAGATATCCTGCCTGGGCCTCTCTTCGCTTTTCAAAGAAAGCTCCTGTTTCAGGAGGGAATATCTTGTTGACCACGAGCCCCCCCGTGGCGATTCCGTGGCGGTTGAGGAGCTCAAGGGCCCGATCCGTCTCCAGTATGGGGAGTTTTTCTGCGTTCAGAACGAAGTGAAAGACCGACTGCTCCGGATCAGTGAGGATTTTGCGGGCAAGGTCGAACTTGTCCCTTCTTGCCGTAAGGGTGTCGAGAATCGGGTCCTCTTCAATCTTTTCCGCGAGGACGCTGTCGTACCGCGCTGCCATCTTCATCATGTTCATGGCCTTTTTGCGTTTCTCGATTAAGTTTTCGATCCAGGTTCCGAGGATTTTCGGCAAGGTCAGCAGGCGGAGGGTATGTCCTGTGGGAGCGGTATCAAAGACGATGGCGTCAAACCGCTCTCCGAGGGATTCCATCAATTCGATGAATTTATCGAATATGGCGGCCTCCTCCGCTCCGGGAGATGTGTAGGCAATCTCGATCTGTCGCTTGATCTCGTCGACGATGGCGGCGCTTACAATATGGAGCATCTTCTCCTGGATGCCCTTCATATACTTTTTGGCCTCCACCTCGGGGTCGATCTCAAGGCCCCAGAGGTTTTCCTCAAGCTTCAGCACCTCAAAACCGATCTCCTTGCCGTACGCATCGGCAAGAGAGTGGGCCGGGTCGGTCGAAACGATGAGGGTCCGCACGCCCCTCGCCGCGAGAGCCAGAGCATAGGCCGCAGCGCAGGAGGTCTTGCCGGTGCCTCCCTTTCCTCCGAAGAAGGTGAAGGGTCTGTATTTTACCGTCTTATCAGTCGAAGTCATATTGAGCCGCCTTTTCCGCGATGATGAACTTCCTGTTCTGCATGCGTCTCTGCCATGTCACGAGATCGTCGGCCATATAGGGGAGCAGTTCGAGCATATAGTAGGAGATCGGGTTCGGTATGCCCAGAAAGTCGCCGAAGAGAAGCAGCATCAGATTATCGTTGATGTCGTACGCCTCTTTTCGCACCACAGCCATGCGCTTGTCCACAAAGGTGCCGTGATGAAAGAGGCAGAGAAACTCCCAGAGTTTTGAAAGTGCGGATCTCTCTTTTTCCAACGGAATTATCCTTTCCGGAGCAGTCCCGTTTTTTTCGGCGCCCTACTTCTTTTCCTTATCAATGTTGAGCACTCCGGCCACGGCCATGTTCTCCCGGGACATTTCGGTGATCATGATCTTCACTGCCTCAGGTGAAACATTCAAAACTTCCGTGATCGCTCCGGTGAGCTTCTCGACAAGCTTTCTCTTCACATCTACGGTTCTTCCCTCAAAAAGCTGGATATTCACTGTCGGCATAAAGATTCCTCCTCGTATGGGCTGTTCTTCCATTGAAGCTTACTGCATCTTTCCTGCGAACGCAATCAATTGGAACTCCTACCGGAGGGAGACCGCACCTCCAAAGTCAGAGGCAGAGCTCTTTCTATCAGTGCATTACTTCTTTTTGGGAGGGGTTTTTTTCTGCGCGGGAAGCTTGCCCGACGCATAGGCGTAGGCTTTAAAGGGGATCATCTCCTTCGTCATCCCATAGAAGACCAGGTCCTCGCCCTCGTACTCAGTTGAACGGATGATATTGCCGATCATGTCAAAATGCTGGATGTAAGCAAGGGCGAACTGCTTGCCGTCATCGGAGTAGACGTACCGGTACTGAGTAAAATACAGCTCCGCCGATCTCTGCTGCTCGATGCCGAACTTCGTCGTGATGAGATCGACTGCCTTCTGCTTTTCATCGGGGTTTGTATAATACTTTCTCACCACGGCGAAGGGCTTATCTTCGACCTTGCCGTAGTTTACGAGGTACCACTGCATCTTGTTCGCATCCTTGCCGAAGTTGACGGGATCAGGGAGTTTCACTGCAGGCTTTTCAGCCTCAGGTGTTTTAGCATCAGGTGTTTGGGTGGCCGGTGTTTTCGCTGCAGGTGTTTCAGCAGCAGGTTTTTCAGCGCCTGGCGTTTTCGCAGCAGGTGTTTCAGCGGCGAAAGCTGCAGCTGTAAAGAGTAGAAGGCTCAGTGCAAGAAGCGAAACAGCGGTACGAGAAAATATTTTCATAACAGAGAAAAACTCCTTCCAAATTTTCAATTCCTTGTGCTGAAGAACACAAACCGGAGAGCTGGACGCAGCGATCTTATGAATAGTTCATAAAGGATTGCTCATCAATCCCCTCCCTTTCGAAAAGCTCCGATGCCGTAGCTTACGGGGCGTTCTCTTCCGTCGGAGAGAACGTTCAAAATCCTCTCGCCGGCCATGATAGAAGAGGAGCCTCCTCCGTCAAGATTCAGAGCGTAGGATATCCCCTCTTTTTTCAGAATTTCCGCAGTCTCCTGAAGGGTAAACCCGAGGCTGTGCACCGCACTTCTGCCGTCCCCGACGAAGAAGAACCACTGCCCCTTTGCAGTAAGTCCCATGACGGTGCGGGGGTGGCGGCGGTTCACCACGGAATCGCTCAGTTTTTCGTCCTCGATCATAATCTGCCCCTTCTGCAGAAGAAAGGGGCCTCCCTGTACGGCCTCCGTCATGGACCCCCAGTAGGGGTCGTCTCCGTTGAGGGACTGATCGATTCCAATTGTTTCCCCCACTCGAAGAGAGGACAGAAGAGAGGCGGAATGTCCGTACACTGCGAGCACTCGCCGTCTTTCCGGAATAGGATTTCCCCCCGAGGTGCGAATTTCTTCAATGCGCTTTCCGTCGAGCAGAAGTTCAATTCCCTGATCTTTGAAGAGGGGCGTGGGCCGTCCGAAATGCGAGGTAAAAAGGACTACTCCGCTGCCCTTCACCTCCCGGTTGAATGCCGTGATCTCCATATAGCCGCCCTCGGGGAAGGTAACCTTTGTACTGCTTTCCAGATGGCCGAAAGCTGCCTGGTTCTGATCGTTCCAGCCAATGCAGGTGCGCCCCTTATAGGGAGGATTGATGAACATCCCCTGGCTCAAAAGGACGCCGATGGGGCTGCCCTGTTCCTTTCCGGATATGGTAAAAAAACCGCCGTTTATTGCAGCAGCTGTGCCTCCCGCCATGGAGCTCAGAGGAGCGAGAGCAGAGAGTCCCCGGGGTGCGAAGATCGGACGAAGGGCGAACCGGGCCGGGTCGAGGGTGATCATGGCCCAGAATGTGGGGACATCCTCTTTTTCCCATGAGAGAGGAGAGGTGAAGACAACCCCTTCCCGGCCTTCTCCCCGAGCCGCTGTCAAAAACTCCCGAATCGGGCCGTACCGGTCAGAGAGAATCGAACGGACCCGCCAGTCGTAGTTCTGACTATCCACCGTGGCCTCCACGTTCCTCGCAGTCATGAGGGAACGAAAAGCCTCGGCTTCTTCCCTCGTATCGAAGCCATTGACGAGGGCCCTCCACTTCGGAGGAACAGAAATTGCCCCGCGCCGGTCAATATGCACGGTCATTCCCTTCTCAGGCGACAACCGGACGCTGAGGACTAGTGAGCGGGATGCTGCCTTTACGATAGCCAGAATGCTCTCCCCCTCTTTGGGGGTGATCTTCACGTCCGGGCCGAAGGTGGAAACCCCTTTTTTCAGCAGAGGAGGTTTCATATTGACGGCCGCCGCCACGGCTCCCCTCTCGGAGGGTTGAAGCTTGCCCGCATCTTTGAAGGGAAGAGGAATCCCCGTCAGAAGGGAACTTTCGAAGGAGAGGCCGAGAGAATGGATCGCCCAGAAGATCGCCTCTTTTCTCGTGACCGGTCCTGCGAAATTTTCGATACCGGCGGGTACAAGGTCATAGTCGAGGGCGGCCATCACAAGGTTTTTCTCACCCTTCGGGACGGCAAAACCCCGAGCCTTCAAGAGGCCGGAGATGAAGACGTCCTTCCGCATGGTCGATGCACCCTCCGCTGGCGGAGAGAAAAAGAAGACCAGAAGAAAGAGCGCGAGGAAAAACTTATAAACGAAAGGACACGATCTTTGAAGGTCACGCATGATGGGGTCTCCTTGGGAGAAAAGTTGCATTCCGGGGTAGTATACCAGACCGGAGGGGAAGATCTATCGTAAAAAAGGCGTAAAAAAACCGGAGCCGCCGGGAGCTCCGAAAAGGCTCTATCTTATGGAAAGAGACAGAAAAGAAGAAGCAAGTCCCTTCCGTTAACTGAGAATACTTGAATAGGAGAAGCTAATGTGCGGAATATTCCTGACATTACCGTACACACCTGTACCACCAAGGGGAGCCTCCTGAATTCTGAAAACCGAAAAAATAGTAAGAAGCTAGCAGGAGCTGGATATAAGGATCTTTCTGTTTTCCAGCTCCTGTATTATGATTTTTTAATTCAAAACTTCTTCCACTGGAGTGTGTTTAAAACCCAATGCATCAGCAACTGATTTATACACTAATTTACCTTCAAGAATATTTGCTCCCTTTCTGAGTGGCTCTTCATCTCTAAGCGCTTGTTTCCAACCCTTGTTAGCTATTCTAAGTGCATAAGAAAGGGTGACATTTGTAAGAGCCAGAGTGGAAGTCTTTGGAACTGCTCCCGGAATATTTGCAACGGCGTAGTGAACTACATCATGGTCCATGTACACAGGATCAGCATGAGTAGTTTTCTTAATTCCCTCCACGCTTCCACCCTGATCTATGGCAACATCAACTATAACACTGCCTGGCTGCATTTGTTTAATCATTTCTTGAGTAATCAATTTCGGCGTTTTAGCTCCTGGTATAAGAACTGCCCCCACCACTAAGTCCGCTGTCTTCACGGCTTGAGTTAAGTTGTAATTATTAGAATACAATGTTTCAATTCTTCCCATAAACACCTCACCTAAATACGTGAGTCTGGCAACATTTATATCAAGTACCGTAACTCTTGCACCCAACCCTACTGCTCTTCTAATGGCTGCTGTACCCACATTACCTGCTCCGACTACAACGATATGCGCAGGCGCTACTCCCGGTACTCCGTCTACCAGCATACCTTTTCCACCATAGGTTTTCTCAAGATATACGGATCCTTCTTGTACAGCCATTCTTCCCGCTACTTCACTCATGGGAGTAAGTAGTGGAAGGGATCTATCTGGATTTTGTACTGTTTCATATGCTATTGCTATAGTCTTGGCGTCCATCAATGCTTTTGTTAATTTATCTTCTGCTGCCAAATGTAAATATGTAAATATTATCAAATTCTCTTTAAAATATTTGTACTCAGATGCGAGAGGTTCTTTCACTTTCATAATCATGTCGGCCTGTTCCCAAACTTTAGAAGCATCGCGTATAATTTCAGCCCCTAATTCTTTATAGCTGTTATCAGTAAAGCCTGCTCCCATTCCTGCATTCGTTTCTACCAAAACCTTGTGCCCAGCTCGTACAAATCCATCAACACCAGCTGGAGTAAGTGCGACTCTGTCTTCTTGCTCTTTGATTTCTTTTGGCACTCCAATAATCATAAAAATCCCTCCCCTTTTATATTAGTTAACTATTTGATCATATTCTAACATACAGGGCTTGATTTCAGCAGTCAAAATAGTCTTTTTTGAACATCATTGCAATGTTTTTGTGAAAGTTAACTCTATCCTGCTCCTCGTCCTTGTTTCGTAATTCTTGAAGATAATGAAAGAGGTACATTTCCACGTTAGGTGAACTTTTCTGTGGTCAAGGGTTTTTCAACAATAAAAAAATCCCTGCTCACAACTACAGAGACAGGGAGGAGATCGTTTTATATAGGAGGATCGGTCTTACCGTAATCACCGGTAGGCTTTCGCAGTGGAAGGAGCTGAAATCAAATGTGCAGACGAAACAAGGGCCTTACTGTTTTAATCAGATTTTTTTATCGATTATTACCGTGCTTCTTAATTTTTGGCGCGCCGGACAAGATTCGAACTCGTGACCTGCGGTTCCGTAGACCGCCGCTCTATCCATCTGAGCTACCGGCGCGCGTTGAGATTGTGATGGCGGTGGGTGAGGGATTCGAACCCTCGAAGGAGGTTTCAGCCCCCTTACTCGCTTAGCAGGCGAGTGCCTTCAACCTACTCGGCCAACCCACCACAATCGCGGAGTCTATTCTAGTGAGCCCCGCTATGTATGTCAAGAGCCAAAAAGGCTTTGAACAGCTTATTTCGCCGCGTCACCGCTCACAGGGGGCAGAGGATCGGCGGATTTTGCTCCTTCGGCATCGGCACTGACGGGCAGCTGAACATCCGCCGAGACGGCGGCATCCTTCTGGCCTTCAGGCTTCGGGGCTTCTGGCTTTGGAAAGAGAGAGGGATCCAGGATGACGATATTCGCCTTTTCGAGCAATCCGGCGAAAAATTTCGACTGTTCCTCCCGGCGCTTCTGGTCGAGGAGGATTCCCTTCACATCGCCGCTCACCTCGTCGTAGGCAAGGGTCTTTTCAGGCACTTTCTCGCGCTTGACGGCCACGAGGATGTCATCACTGGCTATCTCAAGGGGAGAGCTCACCACTCCGGGTTCAAGCTCTGCGAGGGACGCAAGAGGGCCGTTGAAGCCCTGATTGGCTATGAATACAGGTCCGGTCTCCGGTGTTTTGTCGACGATGTCAGTAGATGCCACTGTTTCAAGGGCAACGTTCCACTCCGCCCCCTCTTTCAGAGAAGAAGCGAATTTTTCCGCCGTCTCGGGGTTTTTCACCCGCAGGAAATCTACAGTGGAGCCTTCCGGAGAATGGAAGAAAAGCATCTTGGTCTTCTCGTAGAAATCCTTCATCTCCTCATCCGTGGGGTCGATGGAGGCGAGGGATTTTTCCATGAGTTTTTGCTGCACGATCTGCTCTGCCATGTTTTTGCGGAAATCGGCCATCTTGATGCCCGATTGATCGACATACTGCATGAAGGCTTCCTTGGTGGGGAACTGGTCGGAAACTTCCTTCACTGCGGCATTGATCTCCTCTTCCGTGGCCTTCAGGCCTGAGGCTTCTCCCTCTTTCTGGAGCATGGCGACCATGGCCATATTTTCGAGGGTCCGCTGGTAGAGGCCGGGGATGTCAGCCGAGGTGATATCCCTTGCGTCCGTGCGCTCGACGTACTGGCGAAGCTGCGATTCGAGTTGGGATCTGCGGACGGTTTTTCCATCGATTTCGGCAACTGTATAGTCCTCGCTGCTGTTCTGATTGGAGCCCCGACTTCCCCCTCCACTGAATCCGTACATTCCGAAAATGGAAAGGACGAACAGAATAACAATTGCAATCATGATCCATCGTACCTGGGATCTCAGGGTTCTCATCAGCACGGGACATCTTCCTCTCTTTCAAATTTACGCTTTCCAAGGGGATATTTTACCATAGAAGGCATTTTTCCGGCGATCACACTTCCGACAGATTTGCGCCTTTTTTCGATTCGACCTTCAGCGGAACAGAGAGAACTGCCGCGCTCTCCATAATCCGCCTCAGATTGCCCTCAACCTCGTCGGCGTCATCCGTCGGGCACTCGCACACAAGGGAGTCGTGGACCTGCAGGACCAGACGGACAGCTCCTGAAGCTGGATAGAACGCCTCGAAATCCACCATGGCCTTGCGGGCGATGTCCGCCGCCGTCCCCTGGAGAGGGGTGTTCACTGCAATTCTGCGGAGGCCGTCCCTGTCCCGGGGGGAGACTGATACTTCGCCGAGGGGGCGGATTCTGCCTCTGAGGGTTCTTGTGTACCCGCGCTTTTTTGCCTCCTCGAAGCTGTTCTCGAGGTACGCCTTCACTCCCGGAAGGGCTTCGAAATAGCGCTTTATGATCGACGAGGCTTCCGAACGGCCGATAGCGAGACGCTGAGCGAGGCCGAAGGAGCTCATTCCGTAGAGAAGGCCGAAGTTGATCATCTTGGCTATTCTGCGAAGCTCCTGAGTGACAAGAGAGCCCTCAGTGTCGAAGACCCACGAGGCTGTCTCGGTATGGATATCACGCCCCGCGGCGAAGGCCTCCTTGAGACGCTCCTCTCCCGAGACGTGGGCGAGAACCCGAAGTTCGATCTGGGAATAGTCGGCGGAGACGAACATCCGCTCCTTATCGTGAGGGTGGAGCCCCTCTTTGATTCTTCTGGACCATTCTCCGAAGGAGGGGAGGTTCTGCAGATTGGGGTCTCTGCTGCTGAGCCTTCCTGTTCCGGTGACGGCCGGTTCAAAAGTGCTGTGGATGAGCCCCTCTCCCGTGAGGGCCGATTTGACGAGAGGCTGAACGAAGCCCGAGAGCATTTTTGAAAGCTCCCGGTACTCGAGAAGAAGAAGGGGAACTTCGTCAAAGGGTTTTCCCAGAGCTGCCAGCCCCTCAAGGACGGAGACATCCGTTGAATATCCTGTCTTCGTGGTTTTTCCAGCGGGCAGGCCGAGTTTTTCGAAAAGAAGCCATCCAACCTGCTTCGGAGAATTAAGATTGATCCGTTCCTCTGCCTTCGCGGCGATCTCCTCGTCGATTTCTCCAAGACGCTGGCCGAGGTCATCCTCAAGAGTCCCGTAGCTCTCCGGATCACATCCGATGCCGTACTGCTCCATATTCACGAGGACCGGAATGAGGGGCAGGTCAACCTCTTCCAGCAAAGAGGGCAGGCCGTCGTACGCGTCAAGAGCGCTCTCAAGTCTCCGGTATTCCCGGAGGAGGACGATCCCCTGCCGCTCGGGGGAGAGGAGGGAATATTCCGCCACATCGGCCTCGGGAAGATGGACGGTTTTATCCGGGTGCAGAAGGTAGTGGGCGGACTTGTAGTCCCCCACCCTTTTCCCGGCGAAAACTTCAGGCCCGAGACAGGCGGCCGCCTCCTTGAAATCGGGCAGTATGATCATTGACCCGGAGAACTCCTTGAGAACTCCTTCCGCGTCACTCCCCGCGAAAAGGGCGAAGTCGCCGTCCTCTGCAGCGAGGACGAAATTCTCTACTTTCAATGAGAGGGGGTATTTTCCCTCGATACGGGGGAGAAAGGCGAGGCGGTCTTTTTTCAAAAGGTCTTCTCTTGTCGCGCTCCGGCTTTCAGGCAGCGTCGGCTCTTGTGAAAGCGACGCACCGGCGGAATCGGTAGCTCCGGGGGCGAATTTCTCCGCGATCCGATGCATTCCGAGGGATTCGCAGAGGGCATGAAACCGCTCCATATCCCCCTCCCGAGGTTCATACTCCGTCAAGTCTTCCTTCGTCTCGCAGAGAAGCCGGATCAGCTCCCTGCTGAGAAGGGCCTGCTCCCACCCCTCTGTGAACTTTTTCCGGAGAGCGGGTTTCAGCTCGTCCAGATTTTCATGAATCTTTTCAAGGGGACCGTACCTGGAGATAAGTTTCTTGGCGGTCTTCTCCCCCACTCCGGGCATTCCGGGAACGTTGTCCGAGGCGTCTCCGAGGAGGGCGAGATAATCGGCCATCAGGGCGGGGGCGAAGCCGAAATCCTTCGTGAAGGAGGCCTCGTCGACCATCTGAAAGGAGCTAATCCCCGTCTTCGGCCGGAGGACCGACAGATGAGGGGCCAGAACCTGAAGCATATCCTTGTCGGAGGAGAGGATAAGGGTCTCCATGGACTCGGCCGCGGCGGTACACGCCACGGAGGCCAGAACATCGTCCGCCTCCACTCCGTCCCGGCGGATGACGGGAACACCGAGGGCCTGAAGCAGGTCGATGAGAAGAGGGACCTGGGGCTTGAATTCTTCGGGGGTGGGTTTTCTTCCCGCCTTGTACTCCTTGAAGGCCAGATGGCGGTGGGTCGGCCCGGGGGCATCGAAGACCACGCCGTAGAGGTCGGGCTTCCATTCATCAAGGATCTTCGCGAACATATTAAAAAACCCAACGAGGGCGTTCGTCGGCGTTCCGTCGGGAGCCGTCAATGGCGGCAGAGCGTAGAAAGCCCGAAAGGCCAGTCCGTGGCCGTCCACGAGCAGCAGTTTTTTCTCTTTCAGGAAACTCACATCCTTTGTGTCCAAATCTTGTCTTCCCTGAGGTATAATAACCCATTGTCACCTTTCATGCACAAATTCGCAGGGAAGAAAAGGAAACCGGGAGGTACATCATCCATGGCAGAAAAAGCAAGAGTACGTTTCGCGCCCAGCCCCACCGGAGCGCTTCACATAGGAGGAGGCCATACAGCCCTCTTCAACTGGCTCTGGGCCCGCCACACGGGCGGCAGTTTCATCCTCCGCATCGAGGACACAGACCGGGCACGTTCTACGCAAGAGTTTGAGGAGACGATCATGTCGGGGATGGAATGGCTCGGCCTCGACTGGGACGAAGGGCCGAACCGGGGCGGAAACTACGGCCCCTACCGCCAGTCAGAACGCCTCGACCTCTATCATGAGACGGCCAACCGGCTCGTGAACGAGGGAAAGGCCTACCGTGAGGGGGACGCAGTTCTTTTCCGCGTACTTCCGGGGATACCCCTCCGCTTCGACGACGTGGTCTACGGCTCCATCGAGATGATGAGCGACACCCTGAAAGACGTGGTGCTCATCAAGAGCGACGGAATGCCCACATACAACTACGCCGTCGTCGTGGACGATCACTTCATGGAGATCTCCCACGTCATCCGTGGAGAGGACCATATCTCCAACACTCCGAAACAGCTGCTCCTCTATGACGCTCTCGAATGGAAGCGGCCCGCCTTCGGCCATCTTCCCATGATCCTCGGAACGGACAAAAAGAAGCTCTCAAAGCGCCAGGGCGCCACGAGCGTCTACGAATACCGGGATATGGGGTACATGCCCGACTCCGTGTTCAACTTCCTCGCTCTTCTCGGCTGGTCAGCAGGGGAGGATAACGAGATTTTCAGCCGTGCCGAGGCCATCGAACTCTTCGAGCTGTCGAGGGTGACAAAACGACCGGCGGTCCTCGATATGGACAAGCTGAACTTCATCAATCAGGAACATATCAAACGGATGGACCCTTACGACCGCCTGGCCCTCGTTGAGCCCTTCTGGCGGGAGATGGGCCTTCCGGTGGACGCCCACTCGAGAGAATATCTTGCCGTATCTCTTGAAGTCCTTGAGGGGAGAGGACAGACGGCAAAGCAGGTCGCCGGCTACTCCGATTATTTCCTTTCCTTCGAGCCCGTCAAGGAACGGTACGATGCCTCGGACGTGAAGGAAGCGCAGCTCCCCGTTCTGCGCCGCTTCTACGGCGATCTTTTCGCTCATCCCGAGTGGAAGGCGCCGGAGCTGGAGACCTTCACCCGCGAATGGAGCGAGCGGGAAGGAGTCAAAATGAAGGAGATCGCCATGCCCTTCCGCATGGCCCTGACGGGAATGAAGGTCAGCCCCGGAATCTTCGAGGTGGCCGAACATCTCGGCCGGGAGGAGTCCCGCAGGCGGATCGCCCATTTCGGCTTCGTAGAGTAAGAGCTTTTCTCAAGATACAACAGATCAGGGCGGCCCCTTGCAAGGGGCCGCCCTGAGTATTTCAGCGTATATTGCCTTATTTTTTTTCTGTTTCCGAAGCTGCCTTTTCTGGTGAGGGGACGTCAATCTCCTGAATATCGATGGCGTCCTTCGGACAGACCTCGGCGCATTTCGCGCAACCGATGCACTGCTCTTCGTCAATGATGTGGGGCTGCTTCACCGTGCCGGTGATGCAGTGGACGGGGCAGTTTTTGGCACAGATGGTGCAGCCGATGCACTTCTCCTTGTCGATACGGTAGACGGTCTTTTTCATGGAGACGGGAAGATTCTCTTCCGACGGTCCCTCCGCAGGAAGGGGCTTGCCGGAGTCCGTGGTGATCTGCTCCTTCCGGTCGTAGGAGGAGATGAGAAATTCGTCAGACATGGAGAGGCATTTCACGGGACAGATCTCCACGCACTGACCGCAGAAGCAGCAGCGGTCGTTGTGTATCTGCACCTTCTTATCCTCCGGAAGAAATTCGATGGCATTCGCCGGGCAGACTTTAATGCAGAGCTTGCACCCGATGCAGGCGGCTCTGTCGTAGTCCACTCTTCCCCGGAACCGATACCCTATGTCCACGGGGGGATTCAGGGTGATCTTACCGTCCTGAGCGGCGAGAAGGGCGTCGGAGAGCGAGTCGGGCATGGCGGATACAGGAAAGGAGTTGGTGAAGACCTTTTCCCAGAGCTGGTGTATCAGTTGAATCGTCATTCGGTTCACAGCGCTTCCCCCTTTCCTAGAGCAGAAGGTCGACGGAGACGAGGATCATCCCGGCAAGGGAGAGTCCCGCCACCTTGATGATGTAGAATTCGGAGGCCTGCCAGATCTTGAACCGGCCGAAGGCGGTCCTCATGAAGGTAATCACGACCATGTAGACCAGGAAGACTTTCACCCAGAAGAAGACGAAGTCGAGGGCGAAGAGGATTATCCCTCCGGCGCCGATCATCCTCCCCAGGGACCACGGGAAAAAGAGGGCGACGATCAGTGAGGCCATCACAAGGGAACGGAGGGCGAAGGTTACCTTGAAAAGAGCCAGGTTCGTCCCCGAGTATTCGATGATCAGCCCTTCGAGAATCTCCGTCTTGGCCTCGGGAATATCCATGGGGCCTTTTCCTGTTTCACCGGGCACCACAAGGACGAGGGCCACGAAGAGGCAGGCGACACCTACGATCCCCGACTTCCCGAGAACGCTCCAGACGGACATGCCGCTGAAGGTCTCCAGGCTGAAGGGTTCACCGGGCATCCCCGTTCGGTAGGCTATCCACGCGAGAGTGGAGGCCACCACCGCGAGGGGCAGCTCGTAGCTCATCATCAGGATCATCTCACGCTGAGCACCCACGTTGGCTATGGGGTTGCCGCTGGCGAATCCTCCTACCGCCATTGAAACGGCGGAGAGAATGAGAAGGTAGAGGATCAAGATGATGTCCCCTTCTCCGCCGAGGATGGGAGGAATTGATCCGATGGGTATGTAAAGGAATATCAAAAGCGCGCTCGCCGCCGCCATCCAGGGTGCTCCGTTGAAGGCCCAGGCGGTAGCCCGGCGGGGAACGATGTTTTCTTTTCCGAGGAGCTTGAGAAAGTCGTAGAAGGGCTGCCAGATGGGCGGCCCGTACCGGCGCTGCATCCTGGCGCTGACGATCCTGTCCACACCGTCGAAAAAGAAGGCGATTACAAGGACGAGCAGCAGGAGGGCCGAACCCGCTACAAGACGCATGACCAGATTCATGATCATTTCTCCATCAGCCTCCTTGTTTTTTCTCTGCATTTATCGAGCAGTTCCGTTCGGGTGACTACTGACCGTTCTCCCGAGGCGTCGGTGATGAGCATCCTCTCCATGCAGGAGATGCACGGGTCGATGCTGTTGATGATGAGAGGTGCGTCGGCCAGCTCGTTATTTCTGAACATGAGAGGCCAGGAGACCGCGTTCGAGTAGGTCGGTGCGCGGACCTTCCACCAGGTGATATTCTCATCTCCGGCGGCGAGGTGAACTATATGGGTATCGTCCCCCCGGGGGGCTTCAATGGACGCAATTCCCGTGCCTTCGGCTTTTTTAGTATAGGCGAGGACCTTATTCAGGTTCTTCTCCCAGACGATCTCCCCCTCGGGCAGACCCTGCATGACATGGTCGATGATCTCAAGGGACTGGTAGACCTCGTGAACTCTCACGAGAAAACGGTCGAAGACATCGCCGTAGGCTTTTCCGTAGAAATCCTGAGGAACGATCGCCTCCACATTGAAATCAGCGTAGGCTTCATAGGGTGAGGTCTTTCTCAGATCGCACCGCACACCGCTAGCCCGGGCAGTCGGGCCCACGGCAGTATGGCGGATGGCCTCTTCATAGGTCAGCACGCCTACGTTGCGCATCCGCGCAAGGGCTATGGAGTCTCCCGTCACGACGTCGTAGAAGGGGGCGAATTCCCTGCGGTAGAACCGGAGCATGTCCTTCACGGACTTAGCCACGGCAGGAGTGATATCCCACCGCACACCGCCCACAGTGCCGACGCCGTAGTTCACCCGGTTTCCCGAGAGGGCCTCGAGCACATCCATGACCTTCTCCCGAAGGACCATGCCGAGATGAAAGGCCGAGTCGAAGCCTATGGTGTAGCAGGCCACTCCCGCCCAGAGCATATGAGAATGGAGACGCTCCAGCTCAAGCACCAGAGTACGGATATACTGTCCTCTCGGAGGAACGGGGATGTTCGCCGCGTCCTCCACTGCCCGCACGAAGGCTATGATGTGAGCGAAGGAGCAGATACCGCAGATCCGTTCGGACAGATAGATCACCTGTATGGGGTTGCGGTCACGGGCCATGTATTCAATCCCGCGGTGAATTGCTCCCGGGCGCACTGTGGCGCCCACGATCTTCTCCCCCTCGAGGTCGAGCCAGGCGGTGATGGGCTCTTTCAGCCCCACGTGCACGGGGCCTATAGGAATCTTGTATTTTTTTTCCATAGTCTTGTCCTCCTAGGAAAGATGCCGTACATCGTCGGCGCCCGGGCCTGTTTCATCTCTCCGCCAGGGCTTGATGGTCTCGTCCCAGTCCTCGGGAAGAAAGATAAGAGCCTTGTTGGGCAGACCGTCAAAATCGATGCCGAGCATCTCGCGGATCTCCCGCTCGCTGTACTCCACCCCGGGGATGCGGGAAAAAAGGGAGGGCATCACGAGATCGGTCTTGTACACGGGAACCGAGACGGTGATGCCGATGCGGTCCCCTCTCCCAGCCAGCCGAAAGAGGCTGAGATGGTAATGGAGGGTCACGGCCTCGCCGTCATCATTCCCCGAGATCACATGAAAATGGGGAAAATCAAACTCGGCGAGAACATCGACCATCTCGATAAAACGATCCTTCTCCACGGAGAGCCAGAGATCGGAGAAACAGACATTATCATCTATTCCGGCCTTTTTTTCGGCGATTCTTCCCACCGAGCTCTCTCCGAAAACCTCCGAAATGCGTGCGGTTACCTTGCTATAGGGTACCGGCACCGGAGGAATATCCTGGGAAACTTTTGGAAACGTCATGCCCCTTCCACGCTCGCTTTCACAAGATCTTTTCTGAGGCGTTCAAGCTTCAGCACGGCCTTCGCAACGCCTTCGATGATTGCCTCGGGCCGGGGAGGACAGCCGTGGACATAGACGTCCACGGGGATGATTTTGTCAATAGGGCCGTCGAGGTTATAGGATTTGTAAAACACGTCTCCCGACGCTCCGCAGTTGCCCACGGCAATGACGACCTTCGGGTCGGGAACCTGCTCGTAGATCCTCCGGAGACGCTCCGTCATGTACTTTGTGACGGGACCGGTGACCACGAGGACATCCGCATGGCGAGGGGTTCCCACCAGTTTCATGCCCAGCCGTTCGATGTCGTACCGCGGGCTGATGGTCGCAACTATTTCGATATCGCACCCGTTGCACGATCCTGAGTTGCAGGTCGTAACCCAGAGCGACTTCGGAAGAATTTCAAGGTATTTTTCAAGCTTCATGGGTTCCAACCTCCTACACGATCAGGATCAGCACAGCCATGAGGGCCACAATGAGGATGTAGTACCCCACAATGTCCGTGGCGATTCCCGTGTGCATTCCTGTCAGCGCCCGATAATAGGGCTCGAGAGCCTTTCGAAAACCCCAGTAGGCCGAGGAGGCGGGAACGCTGATATCCGCTCCGTCCTCCGGGACGGGGTTTCCAGACCAGTATATTTCATCCTGGTCGGTACCTTTTTTGTAATCTGACCGGCCAAGGGAGCGGATAAATTTCATGAACCCCGCAGCGATGAGGAAGAAGAGGATCCAGGAGACCACATCCCAGTATCCGAAGCCGGTGAAGACTTTCGTCCACATTACATTCCACCTCCCATGACTGCGCCGATGTAGGCGCCCTGGTCAACGAGAGCCTTAGCCGCCGGCTCGACAAGATGGGAGAGCGTCCAGGTCGGGAAAAGGGACGCGCCGATAATGGCCACCGTGAGAACCGTCATCCCGAGGAGCATCCCCGAGGGAACTTCCTTCACGCCGGAAAGGCTGAACTTCTGAGGGCCGAGGAAGGCCGTCTGAAAGACCTTGACGAAGGAGGCCAGAGTCAGAACGGACGTCACCAGAGCAATCACCGTGAGAATGGGGTGAATGGCGAAGACTGACTCGTAGATGAGCAGCTTCGAGACGAATCCGTTGAAGGGAGGCAGGCCCGAGATGGCTGCCGCCGCGATGACGAACATGAAGGTCGTATAGGGCATCTTCCTGGCAAGGCCGCCCATTTCGTTCAGATCACGCTTTCCTGTAGCGTAGTAGATTGCACCGGCTGTGAGGAAGAGCAGCGCCTTGTACATGGTGTAGTTGAACATATGGTAGACGCCGCCTGAGATGGCCGTGATGCCATAGGAAGCGAGGGCTGCGGGATCGGGCAGCACGAGAAGGCCCGCGCCGAGGCCGAGAAGCATGTACCCCACCTGGGAGACGGAGTGGTACCCCATGAGCCGTTTGATCTCATGCTGCACCACCGCCATGGAGACTCCGAAGAACATGGAGGCCAGGCCGAGGAGAATGATCACCCAGGGCAGGAAGCTGCTTCCAAGGGTGACGCCATAGAGGGAGAAGCAGACCCTCATCAGTCCGTAGAGGGACGCCTGGCTTACTGCGACGAGAAGGCAGGTCACACCGGAGGGCGCTTCTGCGTAAGCGTCGGGAAGCCACATGTGCATGGGGAAGGCGCCGCACTTGCACGCCAAAGATCCGACAAGGAAGACAAGGGCGACCTTCTCGAGGGTTCCGAGGGTGAGTACGCTGCCCATGGCGGCCATGTTCAGGATATTGTACTTGCCGTAAAGAGCTCCGGCGGCCACGAGGATGAACATTGAGGCCACCTGGGAGATCAGGGCGTACTTGAAGCTCGCCTCAATGGCCTCGGGCTTATCCCGCCAGAAGGCGATGAGTCCGAAGGAGGCGATGGAGGCCACTTCAAAGAAGACGAAGAAGTTGAAGAGGTCGCCAGTCACCATCATCCCGAGCATCCCCGCCGTGAGCAGGCAGTAGAGGGGGACGAAGCGGTTGAGCCCGGTGAAGCGGTTCATGTAGTTCAGCGAGAAGAGAGCTCCCGCAAAGGAGGCGATCGCGCCGGTCAGGGCCATGAAGGCACTGAAGGCGTCCACCTCGAGAATGATCCGCACGGGAAATTTCAAACCCGAGGGAAGAGTCAGGGCAGACGATTTTCCTCCCATGACGTAGACCGCAATTCCCGTGGCATTGACATGCCTCCACAGGAGAAAGGCTACAACAAGGGTGAGAAAGGTCGCTGCCAGCAGCGCGGCGTTCCGCAGGTGTTTCCCTCCAAGGGAGAAGAGCGGGGCGGTAAAGGCCCCGAAGAGAGGCACTGCCAGCAGAAAAGCCGGAAGATGTTCGTTCAGGTTCATCCTCTCAACCTCCGGATTTCGTCAACGTTGATAGTTCCATAGTGCCGGTAGACAAGCATGATGAGCGACAGCAGCAGCGCCGTGGTCGCAAGAGCGATGACGATGGCCGTCAGAGTCATGGCCTGGGGGGTGGGAAGGACCATGGGGCCCCCCTCTCCGGCGAGGTAGTGGATGGGAACGGAGCCGCCGGTGCGGTACCCCAGAGCGACGAGAAACAGATTGACAGAAGAGCCCAGGATGGCGATCGCCATGGCGATCTTGATCAGGTTCTTCTGGGTGAATATGCCGACGAGGGCGATGAGGAAGAGTATTCCCACCACCAGAAACGGACCGTTACCGATCATGACCCAATTCCTCCTCCATAGGGCTCTCGGTGAAGAGCCGGATTCCTCGATGCATGTTGAGGATGACCAGAGAAAGAGCTCCGGTAACCTCAATTCCAACGGCTATGGACATGAAAAAGATCGTTCCCGCTCCGGGGGCGAACCACGGAGAGGAGGCACCGAGGGGTGTTGCAAGGTAGTTGAAGAAGAAGGAGGTGGGAAGGCCGAGAAAGGCCAGTATTATGAAGGACAGAAGTCCCAGTTCATCGAAGAGCACGTCGTAGATCCCCTCGTTGACCCATGAGTGGACCTTCCGGCTGCCGTAGGCCGCAAGCAGGAAGACGATGAAGGTGGCTGCAATAGCGCCGCCCTGAAAACCGCCTCCCGGGCTCATGTAGCCGTGAATGATGACGTTCGCTCCAAAGACGAGCATGAACCACGCGAACAGGTCGCATCCGACCCGAACTATGAGAGAAAGGGGATTCATTACTTTCTCCTCCCTTCCCGGAAGAGGACCGTGATCGAGCAGAGGGCGGTGAAGAGCACCGCTGCCTCGCCCAGGGTGTCAAAACCCCTGTAGTCGAAGACGATGGCCGTGACGATGTTCTCCGTCGAACGCTCCTTGAGGGAGTTTTCGAGGTAGTAGGTGTCCATGGGAACGACTCCCGGATCACCGAAGGGGTGAACCGTATCGAGGGCACCTATGAGAAG
Organism: uncultured Synergistaceae bacterium; assembly: GCA_964483085.1. Taxonomy (GTDB): domain Bacteria; phylum Synergistota; class Synergistia; order Synergistales; family Aminobacteriaceae; genus JALHFZ01. Next base: position 12,448 of record CAYZZX010000001.1, on the reverse strand, counting down.
GCCTCCGATAATTATTGCCGCAGCGATAAAAATTATTTTCTTCATTTTCTTCCGTCTCCCTGGATCTTCCGGACGTTGCTGCAGGCCCGGATGGCGATGATGAAGATGATAGTGCTCAGAGCGGCCCCGATGGCGGCTTCAGCAATGGCGACGTCAGGAGCCTGAAGGATATAGAACTCCACCGCCAGCATGAGACTGAATACGGCGAGGGCAATTGCCGACGCGATGAGCTCCTTGAACCAGAGAACGAAAAAAGCGGAGAGAAGCAGCATGATCAGAACTGCTGTGTGCATGAGATCAATCATGGGCGGCACCGCCTTTCATTTCTTCTTTTTCCTCAAGCCTGTCCACGACGGCTCTTGCAGGGAGCATCCCGCTTCTGTGGGCGGCCCGTGCGATTGCGTGAGCGCTGGTGGCGTTGGTTATGAGAAGCACCGCGGCTGCGATGAGGGTATGAATAAGAAGCACGATAAAACGGCTCTCTCCCGTCTCGAAGTAACGGATGGCGGAGAACAGGGAGACTGCAAACGCAGCGAAGAGCGTGCCGAAGGTGGTGCACTTCGTCGCCCCGTGAAGCCGGGTGTAGACATCAGGAAAACGGTAGAGCGAGAATGCTCCGAGTCCGTTGAAGAAGAGGCTCACCAACAGCAGAGCCCCCACGAGCAGAAATGTCACGGCTCTAGACCCCCCCTTCGATATACCGGGCGATGAACAGCGTTCCCACGAAGGAGAGGGCGGCGTACACTATGGCGACATCCACCATGACCACCGAATCGTAGGCAGCAGCCAGGATGATCATCAGGGCCACCACAAGGCTGTTGAGGGTATCGAGGGCGACTGCCCGATTCGCCGTCTCCGGTCCGGCGACAAGACGCCAGAAAACCGTGAGGGCGTAGAACCCCATCAGCATGGCCGCGAAAAAGAGAAGATTCGTAGTCATTCAGCCAACCTCCTTGCCCAGTAGGCGAAATTTCCGTAGAGCTCTTCTTCTGCGGGGTCCTCGTCCCGAACGAAGAGCCAGTGAATATAGAACCATCCGTCGTCGTCGATATCCACCGTAAGAGTTCCCGGAGTCAGAGTGATCGAGTCGGCAAGGATCGTCTTGCCCAGATCAGTTTTCAGCCCCGGATTCACCCGAACGATGCCCGGGCGGATATTTCCCGTGATGACCCGTTTTGCCACGTCAATATTGGCCTTTGCCAGCCCCAAAGCGAAGGGTCCGAAAAGATAATGAAGGAAATCGAACCATTTTCTGGGATTAAGCCCGCTGATGCTGAGTTTTCTTTCGGGGTTCCACCTACGGAAAAGCACCGCGATGACCGCCGCAAGAACAAGAGCAACGACCACCTCGAACATCGCTATTCTTCCGCCCGACCAGACGAGCAGAAGATACATCAAAAAAGAAACGACAAAAACATACACATACCCACCCCCTGTTCCTTTATTCCGGTTCCGTCGATTCGGATACATTATACTCCAGATACTTCGGGTGTAAATAAAAGTTAATTTTTTCATTAACTTACGGATGAAAACTGGTGGTAGAAAGAAGAAGATTCCGGTGAAGGTGCTATACTTGTCCCTGTTTCGAACTTCCCAATTGAAGGAGCCACTGCTATGACCCTTTCTCCAAAGATAAAGTCTCTTCTCGCCGATTTCTCCCTCGTCATCGTCGCCCTCTTCTGGGGGCTCGGTTTCGTCGCCATGAAGGACGCCCTTGACAGCTACCCCACCTTCTGGCTGCTGACCCTCCGGTTCACCGGAGCGTTTGTTCTCATGGCCCTTCTCTTCCGCAAACGGATTCGGGGCCTGAGAAAAAAAGATTACGAGGCGGGGGCAGTTGTAGGGGTTTTTCTCTTTTTAGGCTTTGCCACCCAGACCCTCGGGCTCAACTACACCACTCCGGGAAAACAGGCTTTTTTGACGGCCACCTACGTGGTGATCGTGCCTTTTCTCGTATGGGCTCTGAGAAAGAAATATCCCGGAGGGCTCTCCTTCGCCGCTTCTTTTCTGTGCCTTGCGGGGATGGGGCTGCTCACCCTCCACCAGGGGTTTTCCATGGGGCTCGGCGACGGGCTGACCCTGTTGTGCGCCTTTTTCTTCGCCTGCCAGCTCGTGGCGGTGGAACACTACGCCTTGAAAACAGATCCTCTGGTCCTCGCGGTCCTTCAGATCGGCGTCGTGGCCCTTATGAGCCTTCCCTTCGCCCTTCTCTTTGAATCATGGCCGGGATTTCTCCCCGGCGGCGCGGGGCTCTGGAGCATCGGCTACACCATCGTCTTCTGCACCATCATCGCCTTCTCCATACAGAACATCGCTCAAAAGTTCACACCCTCGGCCCACACAGCTATACTGCTGAGCCTTGAGTCGGTCTTCGGGGCACTCTCCGGCATCTATCTTCTCGGAGAGATATTCACTCCCCCGATGGCTGTAGGGTGCGTACTGATCTTTCTCGCAGTGCTTCTCACCGAGGCCGGCCCTTCCCTGGTCCGCTCCTTTTCGTCCCTTCTGCCTTACCCTTCGGAAAAACCTTAGACGCCTTTCCGCTCCTCCGTCCCTCCTCCCTGTGCTGGGGCTTCACGAGACAGAGCGGCCCGGTGCCGATTAGATCTTCCCGTCCGGCGGCCTTCAGAGCCTGAATGACCGTCTCCCGGTTCCGGGGTTCGCCGTACTGAAGGAGCGCCCGCTGCATCTTCCGCTCCGTCCTGTCCCGGGGAACATGAACTTCTTTTCCCGTGAAGGGGTCGAGCCCCGTGTAGTACATGCAGGTGGAGAGGCTGCCCGGAGTGGGGATAAAATCCTGCACCTGTTCAGGCTGAAAGCGGACATCTCTCAGAAACTCGGCCAGCTCTACCGCTTCCTTCAGACCCGCTCCCGGATGAGAGGCGATGAAGTAGGGGACGATATACTGCTTCTTTCCGAGCTTTTCGTTCATGGCCTTGTACTCGGCCATGAACTGTTCGTAGTTCTGCCGGCTTGACTTTCCCATCAGCTTCAAAACGCCGTCGGATACGTGCTCCGGGGCTACCTTCAGCTGCCCGCTCACGTGATGAGCGCACAGCTCTTCGAGAAAAGGAGTTTTTTTGTCGGCGAGAACATAGTCATAGCGAATTCCCGACCGGATGAAGACCTTTTTCACTCCCGGAAGGGCCCGAAGTTTCCGCAGAAGCTCCAGATAGTCGGAGTGGTCGGGCCGGAGCTTCGGACAGGGGGTCGGAAAGAGACACTGGCGCGTCTTGCACGCACCCCGCACGAGCTGTTGGTCGCAGGCGGGGATGCGGAAGTTCGCCGTGGGTCCGCCCACATCGTGGATGTACCCCCGAAAATCGGGAAGGGTGACCAGCAGCCGGGCCTCCTTCAGAAGGGATTCATGGCTGCGGGCCTGAATGATCCGCCCCTGGTGGTAGTGGATAGCGCAAAAGGAGCAGCTTCCGAAACACCCCCGGTGACTCGTCAGGCTGAACCGGACCTCCCGGATGGCGGGAACGCCTCCCTCCGCCTCGTAGGAGGGGTGATAGGTTCTCGTATAGGGAAGATCATACACGCCGTCCATCTCTTTTTCCGAAAGAGGAAAGGACGGCGGATTCTGAACAATATAGGCGGCTCCGTGGGGCTGAACGACGGTTTTTCCCGAGAAGGGGTCCTGTTCAAGGGACTGAAGGCGGAACGCCTCGGCGAAGGCGTGCCGATCGGCAGACACGTCCTCGAAGGAGGGAACATCTACCCTCTTCTTGATCTCCGGAGGAGAGGACGTCCTGCAGGCCGTTCCCCGGAGAGTCTTCAGGTTCTCCACGGGAGCATCTCGGTCGAGAAGGTCGGCAATTTCGAGGATGGTCTTCTCCCCCATGCCGTAGACGAGGAGATCGGCCTGGCTGTCGAAAAGCATAGACCGGCGGACCGAGTCCGACCAGTAGTCGTAATGAGCGAAGCGTCGGAGGCTCGCCTCCACGCCGCCGATGACGACGGGGATATCCTTCCAGCACTCGCGAACTCTGCTGCAGTAGGCGATCGTCGCGCGGTCGGGGCGCAGGCCGGACTTTCCGCCGGGAGAGTAGCTGTCGCTGCTCCGCCCTTTTTTAGATGCGGTGAAACGACTGAGCATGGAGTCGAGATTTCCCGCCGAGACGAGAACGGCAAGCCGGGGCCTGCCGAGGGCGAGAAATGCGTCCTTTGAACGCCAGTCGGGCTGGGCGATCATTCCTACCCTGTACCCCCGACTTTCAAGAACTCGGGCGATCACCGCAGGGCCGAAGGAGGGGTGGTCCACGTAGGCGTCTCCGCTGACCATGAGAAAGTCGACCTCGTTCCACCCCCGTGCGTCCATGTCCTCCCGGCAGACCGGAAAAAAGGACGTTCCGGGAACGGGAGGGAACTCCATGGAAACTTCTCCCGTCACTTCAGCCTTCCGAGAACCAGGGATTTCACCCGATAATTTTCATAGACGATCCGTATGCCCCTGTTCTCATCAAGACGGTAAATTTCGGCACCCTTGTCAATATCGTTCGGCAGTCCGAGGAGGGCTAGAACATCCCGGCGGCCTATGCTCACACCGAGCCCCCCGTCGAGGGGGTGCTTCGCCGAGGTGAGGGCAAGGGAACGGACTTCTGAAGCCCCGTCCGTTTCATGAAGAACGACCGTTGCGCCGGGGAAGACGAGAGTAACTTCCGTTCCGCCACCCTGGGCTGCGGTGAGTTTTTTCGGAGTGGTCTTTGAGGGCTTTCCGAGGGCCTGCTCCAGCTCCTGCCGGTTCGTGCCGAAGGATGTCAGGGGGATCTCGAGGGCGCTCTCCGAGAGAGAGTTATCCTTGATATCCAGGACAGTGAGGAACTTTCCGAAGATCCACCCTTCTTTTCCGGTCTTGGGCTTGATCCGGTACCAGGGCCAGGCCTGGGCGTCGCTCAGAGAGGCTTCAGAAACCTCGTAGACGGTCTTTGCCTTGTCTTCGGGCAGAGTGATCTTCACCTTCCCCGCTGTTCCGGAGGTTCCGGCGATATGAACTCCCTTGCCTCTGGGTATCTTGACGGTCTTGCCGCCGGAAGTCAGAGTGAGATCGGTGAGGGTCACCGCCTCGGCTGCCTCGTCGCTGGTCCACGATTCAAGCACCTCGACTCTGTTGCCCGCCGAGACCTTTCCCACTACGGGATCGCCGATGGAATGGGATCCCCGGAGGTTCACGTTTGAACCGAGAACGATACCCCTCGTGGGGGACGTGATTTCCGGTATCTCCCCGGCAGGAACTGCCGGAGCCGCGGGAGCCGCAGGTGTCTCAGGAGGCGCTGGCGGAACGTCTCCGGGCTGTACCGCCGGAGGTTCCGGAGAAACAGGAGGAGCCGGAGGGGGAGACACGCTTCCGTTTTCGGTTTTCTTTACGGGCTTCTCGACTACCGCGCTGTCCCAGGGGGTCTCCTCTGCCTTTCTCAAAAACCAGAACACTCCGGCGCCGATAGACGAAATGAGGATCAGAAAAAGCAAAAGAAGGGGGAGAATGCTGCGTTTTTCATCCTTGCGGCGCCGTTTTCGAGCAACAGCATTGAACTCCCGGAAGGATTTTTCAGTCCGGTCCGGGTTCACCCGGATTCTTGCGGGTGACGGCGGCGGAAGTTCCTCATCGGAAGGGAGCGCCGGAGGCGGAGGGATTTCAGGCAGAACGTTTCCGCACTCGGGACAGAAGCGAAAGCTACCGGGTACTTTGCTGCCACAATCAGGGCAGGTCACAGCGCTCTCTTTATTTTTTTCTGAAGGTGCAGTATCGAATGGGTCTTTCATCTTGAGCCGAACCTCCTCTCTACACCGATCCCTTCGAGATCTTTCCGGAAAGAATCAGGGTGCATATATTCCATTTTATCACTTCCGGAGGGTAAATCCTTCCCTTTAGAAGGGCTCTTTCCGGAAAATCAGTCTGTCTTGTCCTTCCGCACCAGCTTCGCCCAGCTATCCTTCAGTGTCACCGTCCGGTTGAAGACGGGGCGCTCTGCCGTCGAATTCCGGTCGGCGCAGAAATACCCCTGGCGAAGAAACTGGAACCGATCGAGGGGTTCCGCTGCCGCAAGAGAGGGTTCTATGCGGCTGTTCTTCAGCACCACAAGAGAAGAGGGGTTGAGATAATCCCGGTACTCCTTCCCCTCCTCCATCTCGCTCATATCCTTGAGGGTGAAAAGCCTGTCGTAGAGGCGCACTTCGGCCTCCACGGACTGCTCACAGGAGACCCAGTGGAGGGTTCCCTTCACCCTCCGCCCGTCCGGGGACTGCCCTCCTCTGCTTTCGGGGTCGTAGACGCAGCGAAGCTCAGTGATCTCTCCCGCTTCGTTCCGGACGACTTCTCTGCAGGTGATGAAATAGGCGTGTTTGAGGCGGACTTCGCTGCCCGGAGAGAGGCGGAAGAATTTTTTCGGAGGATTTTCCATAAAATCATCCCGCTCAATGAAGATCTCCTGTGAAAAGGGAATCTGACGGACGCCAGCGGAGGCATCCTCGGGGTTATTCTCGGCCTCAAGCATCTCAACCTGCCCCTCGGGATAGTTTTCGATAACCACCTTCAGAGGATCAAGGACCGCCATGACCCGAGGGGAGGCGGCGTTCAGCTCTTCCCGAATGACGAAATGCAGAAACTCGAGGTCCACGAGGCTGTTTGCCTTTGACACACCGATCTCGGCGCAGAACCGGCGGATTGCCGAAGGAGTGTACCCTCTTCGGCAAAAACCTGAGATGGTGGGCATCCTGGGGTCGTCCCATGACGAGACGATCCCTTCGCGGACGAGGTTCATGAGCAGCCGTTTGCTCATCACAGTATAGGTGAGATTCAACCGGGCGAACTCGAACTGCCTCGGCTTCGACGGAACGGAGACGTTGTCGAGAAGCCACTCATAAAGAGGCCGGTGATCCTCGAACTCGAGGGTGCAGATCGAATGGGTGACCCCCTCGATGGCATCCTCGTAGCCGTGAGCGAAATCATACATGGGGTAGATGCACCACTCGTCACCGGTGCGGAAGTGGCTGCGGTGGAGGATGCGGTAGAGCACCGGGTCACGCATGTTGAGATTGGGGTGCTCCATGGCGATCTTCGCCCGGAGGACGCAGGCTCCCTCTTCAAGCTCTCCCCGCTTCATCTTTTCGAAGAGTTCGCGGTTCTCTTCCACCGGGCGGTTCCGCCAGGGAGAGGGCGTTCCCGGCGCAGTGAGCGTTCCCCGGTTATCCCGGATCTCGTCGGCGGACTGGGAATCCACATAGGCCTTCCCCGAGTCAATCAGCTCAAGAGCCCATTCGTAGAACTGATGAAAATAATCGGAGGCGAAACGCAGCTCATGCCACTGAAAGCCGAGCCACTGAACATCGCGCATTATAGAGTCGACGTATTCCGCCTCCTCCTTCTCGGGGTTGGTATCGTCGAAGCGGAGGTTGCACCGTCCGCCGAACTGCTCGGCGAGGCCGAAATTAAGGCATATGGATTTCGCGTGGCCGATATGGAGATAGCCGTTCGGCTCGGGGGGAAAACGGGTGATGATCGACTTCACACGGCCGGATTCGAGATCGTCCCGGATGATCTGTTCGATGAAGTTTGCGGCTTTTGCGGGTTGTATGTCCATTATCATAAACGCTCCTTTATGGCGGGGATTTGCGGAGAACAGAAACTTTTAGATTCCCTATTATTGTAACGCAGCCGGAGAAACAATATCAATTCTACTCCTTCTTCCCCTTCGGAAGGGGTTCCATGTGAAGGGAGATGTGCGTATCCTCTCCGAAGGTCCGCCACAGATCCTCCTCCACAAGCCGGGAGATCTCATGGGCCTCGGAGAGAGTCATCTCACCCCTCATGTGTATGTGGACGTCCACGGCGATGGAGCTTCCGATCCGGCGGGTCTTCAGCTTATGGAAGGACTTCACTCCACCTCTGGCGAGCAGCACTTCCTTCACCTGCTCCTCCATGGGAGGCGGCAGGGATCCTTCGATGAGCTCGTTCAGACTGGCCTTCAAAATGGGGTACGCGGCCCGCAGCACAAAGACGCTCACCACCACCGCGGCGAGAGGGTCGAGTATTCTCCACTTTTCGCCTCCGAAGATTGCCCCCGCGATTCCGAAAAGCGTACCGACGGACGAAAGGGCATCGGAACGGTGATCCCAGGCCTTGGCGAGTAGAACGGTGCTGTCGAGCTTCCGCCCCCGGGCAAGGGTATAGCGATAGAGAATCTCCTTTGCGGTGATAGAGATCAAGGCCGCCCAGAGGGCGACCATCCCGGGAGTACGCCCCGTCGCGCCCTGCAGAAAGGCCACTGTCCGGGTCGCTCCTGACCAGAGAATACCTCCGCCCGCGCCGAGAAGGGTTATTCCGCAGAGGGCGGCCAGCAGGGCCTCGATCTTGCCGTGACCGTAGGGGTGGCATGCATCGGCCGGTTTTTGGGCGGCGGAAAGGCCGAAGAAAACAATAATATCCGTCAAGAGATCGGAGAGGGAATGGGTCGCGTCGGCGATCATGGCAGAGCTGCGGCCGAAAAAACCGGCAGCATACTTCAGCAGAGTGAGTAAAACATTCACCCCGAGGCCAAGAAATATCGTCCCCTTCGCTTCTTTTCCTCGTTCCATCCGCTCTCTCCTCTTTTTCATGTGTAGCTGCACTCAGTATTATGAACCGTGCAGTCGGCCTGTCAAGAAAAAGGGCGTTCCTCTCCTCCGAAGAAAAAGGAGAGAGGAGCGCCCGCAGAGACAGGGGGCCAGTAACTTAACCAAAAATCCTGATGCGCTTGTCCAGAGGTTCGAACTCCTTCTCGTCCGGCACTATCGTCGGCGTTCCGAAGGGCATCTGGGCGATGAGATTCCACGTCTGCGGAAGAGACCACTCTTTTTTCACATTCTCCTCCACAAGGTTGGAGTAATGCTGCAGCGACGCGCCGAACCCCTCGGCCTCAAGGCCTGCCCAGAGCACAAACTGGAGCATCCCCGAGGAATGGTGAGACCAGAGGGCGAACTGCTGGGCATAGCTTGGAAATGTACGCTGAAGCTCTTCGACCACATCCTGATCCTCGAAGAAAAGAATAGTGCCGTATCCGTTACGGAAGGATTCGATCTTCTCCTCCGTCTGGGGAAACTTCTCCGCGGAAACCATTTTCCTCAAAACTTCCTTCACCATATTCCAGAACCGGTCGTGCTGCTCACCCAACAGAAGAACTACCCTGGCGCTCTGGGAATTGAAGGCCGAAGGAACATATTTAACGCTGTGAGAGATCATCTCCTGCAGCCGGGCATCGGAGACGGGGCTCTCTTTGGAAAGCCCGTAGATCGACCGCCTATCCCGGACCGCATCAAAAAAGTTTTTCATTGGTTTCTACCTCCTCTCAGGATAGACCCATTCTACACCAGGTTATCATTGATTTCCTGCTGAATTCTGACGGTGATATCGGAATTCAGCGCCGAGGTGTAGAGGTCAAAGGTGATTCCCCCGTCCACTTCGATCCCCGAGTGCTGCCACGTATCGGTGCCGTCATTAAGAAGATTCACCCTGTCACCAGAGTTGCCGAGGATTTTAAGATCGTTGTTTCCGTCGGTGATGTTGAAAACATCCTGAACTGTGAGATTATTGATGACATGATCCGCCCCGGTGTTATCGAGGTCGAGAATCTCCATGTTCCGGATGAGCGGGTCAGAGTCAAAATCGATATCTTCCCCCGGACGGAGAAGAAGGGTATCTATCCCCTCTCTTCCGTCGAAGGAACCTCCGGTTTTGTAAAGGAGAAGATCATCTCCTATCGTGGGGATTTTTTCGGCGATCTCCAGGTTGAAAGTGCCATTTACGATGACGGACTCACTGCTACCGTCCACGGTTTGGGCCGACACTTGAACTCCATTATAGGTTCCGGCGGATTGGATGATCGAGAGCTTGTCTATATGATCATGCTCGATTCCCGAGAGGGTATACGTATCCGTTGTATCATCGTAGAGTGTGGTAAAGGCGCTTCCGGTTCCAGCCGAAAAGGCTGCATGCTCACCGAGTCCCTTCAGGGTGAGGGTGACCGTCTCTGAGCCATCCGTGTCCAGCATGGAGGAGTTCAGATTGAGATGGACCCCCTGGCCTTCCGTACCGAAGGAGAGGGTCGGGTTTAGAGTAATTCCGTCAGCCACCGGAGTAACGGTGAGGTCAAAATTCGCGGTGTTTTCCGTCGGATCCAGTCCGTTCTCCCCGGAAAGAATCGAAAATGACAGGTCATTCACAGTGCCGCTGAAATGCTCGGGAGGAAGAATTGCTACATAGGCGGGAAGAGCTCCCCCAGTCAGCCCGATGGCCCAGCTGTTGCCTGTTCCGTCACTCCCCAAATTCGTGGCCAGAACCGCGGATGCAGCATCGGCTCCAGCGAAGACAAGATATCCGACGGGAAGGTTTCCTATAATTGCGGAAAGTATCTTCTCCGACCCGTCCGTATCGATGAGATTCGCTCCGAGGTTAAGTTGAATTTTGGTGTCCTCTACCCCGTTCGCGGGGGAGAGAACAGAAACAGTCGCACCATCGTTCACCGGAAGCACTGAAAAGTTGACCGACTCTCCGGCGGAAAGAGCATTTGATGCCTCTGTCTCCTGAGATACCAAAGCGGCTGTCAAAGTAACAGTTCCGGAGGCATTTGGTGCCGGTTGATAGGTGAGGGGGAGAGAATTTCCTGAACTGACCCCTGAAAGAACGTAATAATTCCCGTCTGCAATGCCCGATACACCTGAAACCGCCTGGAGGAGGACTTCCGATCCACCGTAATAGAGTTTTCCCGCGCTGTTCATGGCCGCTTGGTTGAGGGTGATATAAAGGTTGCCGCCGGCTACCTGGTTAAAAGCACCGTCAGCAGCGTTCCCAACAGAGATAGTCAGGTTCACCGGGCCGTCTTCCGTCCCCGCCGGAGCCGAAATGATGATCTCCGTCGGGTCTGATACTGGCGTGACGGGCTGAACCACGCTGACCTGGGCGGTATTCTGCTCACCGCTCGGAGTGTAGGTAGTCAGCTTCGCCACAAATTTCAGGCCCTCGGGGTGATTATTGCTGTTCCAGTTTTCCGGGGGGGTAACGGTAATGCCAGAGAGAAGAGTCTGGAGGGAATCGTTCCCTCCGCTGGCTGAGGCGGTCCATATCTGTTCTGTGCCCACCTGAGTCAACGTCATTCCGGTCACCTGAGACCCGGCCGGAATTCCCGTCAGGGTTATGGAGAAAGGACTTGAGTCCAAGTCAGCCAGGGTGAAATCAACGAGGCCGTTGAGATTCATAGCACCGTCTTCGTGCGCGCTTGCAGGAGGAAGGAGGGTGAATTCCGCTTCCGTGATTTCCGCAGGAACAGCGGTGGAAGGGAGCGGTGCGGAGAAATCCGCAGGCGTGATGAGTGTAAACGAATCGTCCGAAATTACCTCTACCGTGCTCCCAGTATCCTGGCTGACTGCTTTGACGGTTATCATCTTGTTCAGGTTCGACAGAAGGGCTGCAGAACCGTCCAGCTCAAAGACAAGAGTTTGTGTGAGGGAACCCGAACCGGAAAAGGCTGCATCAGGTTTAACATCCACGAGCCACTGACCGGTATTCGTATTGCCCGGCGTATCGCCGATGTAGACCCCACCCTTAACAGTGACCCCGTCTGGAACTCCGTCGATGACAAACCGCAGAAGTTTTTCGCTTCCGTCCGTATCCGGGGTGCCGCCCGCTTTGGGATCAGCCATTTGCTGCACTACGACGTCCATGGAAATAGAGGTCGTACCTGACGCAGTGACCGTGGAACCAGAAATAACAGCGTTCCCGTTATCAGCAGTCAGGTTCGTCAACGTGGTGCTGGTTGCGTCAGTTATGGGGTTCACCGTCAGGGTATAAGTTCCGTCCGTGGTAGAGGCAACAGCCGGCAGCGTGCCGTCGGAGGAAGAGTCGGTCACCTCGTAGCGGATGTCGAAACTATGCACTCCGCTGCTGTTCGGGGCTCCCTTTGCCCAGATGTTGTTTAGGGCCGTTCCAGTAATTTTATAAAAGTCGCCGTCGACGGTTACTCCAGATCCGGACACTTGGGCCGCCGCAGCCAGAGTAGTTGCTGATTCACCGAGGAAAAGGCTGAATCCCTTTCCCTCGATGCCGGAGATCTTTATGGATACTGATGTTATATTCTCGTCGGTATCGCCGTTTTTGTGCTGAATGTCAAAGTTCAACTTTGTCAGAGTGTCCTCGTCTGCGACGGTCGATGTGACCATGGCTGCCTCGGGGGAAGGTGTTATGGTGCCGCTTACAGGCATGAGAGGTCCTGTAAGGGAGTTTCCGTCGTTTTCAGTAGTTACCGCCCTCACATTGAAGTCGACTTTACCGCTGTAATTAGGTGGGACAGTGACTTTGCAGCCGGCAAGTTCACCGGAACAGATAATCCATTGGCGTGCAGTTCCGGTTCCTCCGGCGAAAGTACCCCCGGATATGGAGAATTTGGGGTCAAGGCCGGTGAGGATGAGGGAAAGAGTT